>BEHS01000089.1 GCA_002898895.1 bacterium HR16
CCCTGCAACGTATTCCGCCTTAGTTTACCCGAACGCAGAGAGGTTGCGCAAATGGGGTTGAGTGCGGTTGCCATGTAGTGGTAATATATAGTGTCATATCTTGATACCATGTAAGGAGATTAGGAGGAGATATCAATGTCCGTTCGCGCAAAGGCACTGACCGTGCGATTGCCGGAAGACCTGTATCGCGCAAGCGCTGAGGTTGCCAAGCGGCGAAAGGTCAGCCTGAACTCACTGGTGCGAGAAGGTCTGAATATTATCCTACGGGAGGAACGCTATGTTCGGATGTACGAGGCGTTTGGACTGGTGGGCGAAGACGCCAGCATGACAGACGTGGAGTTCGCAGTAGATGCCCAACGGGAGGTTGTTGAGCACGGCGATGCCTAACCCGCAACGTGGCGAGATCTGGTGGGTGAACTGGTCAGGTGGACGCGGTTCAGAGCAGGCAGGGAGGCGACCGGCTCTGGTGGTGCAAACCGATGCTGCCAACCAGAATCCCCGCTACCCCAATACGATTGTAGTGGCAATCAGCACCAAAGGGCGTCAGGTCCCTTTTCACATCCTGATTCAACCTGCTGAAGAGAATGGGCTAACCATGCCTTCTTATGTCAAATGTGAACAGATTTTGACTATTAGCAAGGAGCGGCTGGAGGAGCGCGTGGGACGGTTGAGCGAACAAGGGATGAAGCGAGTGAAAGAGGCGTTGAGTCTTGTACTGGACATCTGATCTTAGGTCACCCTCAGGTATACTTGCACTGGCAACTTCAACGAAGAAGGAGGCAGTATGCAGAGAACGTTTGTGATGATTAAGCCCGATGGGGTGCGCCGTGGACTTGTTGGCGAGTGTATCCGCCGCTTCGAACAGCGCGGATTGAAGATAGTGGCATTGAAAATGCTGGTTCCCTCGCGTGAGCTGGCAGAGAAGCACTATGCGGTGCATCGCGAGAAGCCGTTCTACGCGGAGCTGGTGGAGTTTATCACGTCGGGACCGGTCGTAGCGATGGTGGTAGAGGGACCAAACGCTATTCCTCTGGTGCGCACGATGATGGGTGCGCTGGACCCGCTTCAGGCACAGCCGGGCACCATTCGCGGCGACTTCACCTGCGACAAACAGATGAATATCATTCACGGCTCCGACTCGCCCGAAACCGCCGAGAGCGAAATCGCCCTGTGGTTCTCGCCGGAGGAACTGGTTTGTTAGAGACGCTTTTGCCTCGCGGGCTATGTGGGAATATGCGCGCAACATGGTGGTACGACAGCTTTTCTGGGCAAGTGTCCTGTCCTTCGTACTGAGGAGCAAGCACCGTCAAAAGGCGGTCATGCTCCGCTGGATCGACAGTGTAGCGAAGCTTGCCCGGCTACTGCCAGCTCAAGCAGCCTGCGAGGAGGTATGCCGGGCATTCTGGGTTATTCCCGCATACGTCATTGCTCCTCTGACGCGCCGGGTAGCTCATCTCTGTGTGCAGGACAAGCGAGACCTCCTCCTTTTAGCGCAAACTCTCCCGTTCTATGGCGAGTACGACGAGGCGCAAATCCTTCTGTGGAGGGGTATCCGGCTGTACGAAACCGACAGGGATGTCTGGGAGTGCGCACTTCGGGTAAGCCTGGAGCGTCTACTGTTTTCTGTATCCTACAGTGACTGGGAGCAGTCTTTCCATCGCTATAACTACCTTGTTGCGCAAATTCCCTCCGACATCAAGTCGGACCCAACCATCACGCCGTATCTGATGTTCAGCGCGGAAGAAGAGAAAGGAGAATACCTGTCGGCAACGCCGCCTCTGTGTGTGTGGCTCTGGCAAAGTGAGGAGATAAGCGGAGCTCGCGAAAGAATGAACCAGTGGTGGAGTTTATTGCGGGAGCGTTCAGACATTCCCGAGCCAGCAGCTCGAATAGCCCTGTGGTACATGCTTGGATTAGGCATGTTCGAAGAGATAGTGTCCGATAAGACGCTAAAGCAACTCTATCCAAAAGACGTGCTCCTTGCCGGCTGGTTTAACGGGTCGGCTCTGCCTCCGTCGTGTAGAGGCTCCGAAGGAAACTACCTGACATGGTTCGCGTTCTGGTGCGAGTATCTCATGGAATCTCGCCGACCACCGATTGCTGTGGTGTGGCGTTCATGGATGGCGGCGCGAAGGGAGAGTGAACTGTTCCTCAACTATGTCTTGCTTGCGGCAACTTACGGACTGCATCGGCGTGCACGGCACGAGCGCTTTTTCAGCAGTTTCGAACGGTCGCGTGCGAGGTGGTTTTTGCCCTATCTGCATTTCTTGTGTGTCGCCACTGCCCGGCTACTGTGGGAGCCGGAGACGCGCGAAATATGGCGGCGTATCCAGTGTTTTCAGGTGGATTACGCCAGAAAAGAGGAACTGCGTCAGCTCCTGCTCAGGTGTTTTCCACAAGCAGACTGGGTGCAGTAGTTCGTCAAAATTGTACCTCCACATGTACCTCCCCTGCGTAGCCGGTGATGTCCACATCGCCACGCTCGGGTGCGAAGCGGTCGTGCGGTGAGCCGTTGACGCGCACCGCTTTGACAGGCAGGCTATCGGGATGCCGGAACCGCACAAGCAGTTGCGGAGGCTGTGTTCGCAGCCGGAGGTCTACTTCTGCAACCATGCGCCTTCCTTCGTGGTCCGTTCTGTAACTCACGCTCACCGTGCCGTAGCGCGTGCACACGCCGGTGGTCTCTATCGGCTTGCCGGTGCGGAACCACTCGCGCGGTATCGCCCGCCCGAGGTGCAGCACCTTTTCGCTGGCGTACACAAACATCGCCCTCAGCCACGAGACCGCGTTTGCCTCGTCGCTGGTCTTGAAGTGCGCCGCGTTAGAGTAGCCCAGCACGGGCATCGGGTGTTCGATCATGGCGTTAATCTCTTCGCGGTAACAGGCACACCATGCGTTGAAGAACATCCAGATAAAAATCTCCGGCTCATCGCGGTCTAAGTGCGGCATCAGTCCCGCCAGCAGGTTGGGCTGGATGGAGAAGCCTGCTCGGTCGAACCAGTTCGTCTCCAGGTCGGGAATCAGGTAGCCGTACGGGGGGATGGGATACCGGTTGTCTTGATAGTCGTCGAGAATCCACTGTGCCTGCGGGCTGTCGGCGTCGTACAAGCCGCTAATCAGCAGGTAAACCGAACCCTCCAGCACCTCGCGAATCCAGCCCACATCGCGCCTGCGCTGGTAGAGACGGCTGGGGTAATGCGGGACCCATCGTCCGTCGCGCAGGCGTACCAGTGGGGAGTGCTGTCTCATCGTTTCAAAACCGCGTATCAGGTCGGCGCGGTAGGCATCCGCTTCTCGCCGGATGCGCGCCGCCTCGGGATGACCGATAGCCTCCAGTGCTTTCGCGGCGGTGTCCACCCCACGCCAGGTCAGCGCGTTGGTGGAGAGCCAGTAGTGGAAGTCCGTCACATCCTCCAGACTGCCTGCGGGCAAGAAGCCATACTCCCATCCACGCGAGTGAGGCAGTGGGCGCATGGTGTTGCGCCGCTGGCGGAACACCCAGTCGCAGCCCGCAATCAGTGAAGGGGCTACCCGGTTCAGCCAGTCGGCGTCACCTGTCAGGAAGTAATGCATACCGATACACCACAACACCCAGGCGTGATGCTGGTTATACGCGCCGCTTTCGAATCCGCCCGCTCCGAAGTACATCCCCTCGTAGTCGGTGAAATTGCCCGGTTGGGGAGCGGTTCCCTGATACTTAATCCACAGTTCGATACGCCTGCGTGCCTCCTCGTGCAATCCGCGCTGGTCCAGCTCGTGTGTGATCATGCACGACTCGTTGGTAAAGTTGCCGTAGGTGGAGGTTCCGACAGACGTGTTAATCAGTCCGCTGCCGTCGGGCACGGTGGCGTCGGTAATCAGCACATGGTTCAGGTGCGCGGCGTGCAGAGCGCTCAGGTGTGGCTCGGGGCAAACGAGCTGCGCTCCCTGCTTCGCCTGCGCCCGCCAGAATGCAACGACCTCGCGGTAGCACCGTTCAAAGGTCAGGTTCTGCAGAGCCTGTAGTTCGTTCGGGCGATCAATGGCGATATAGGGTATCTTGAGCAGTAGCTCGCACGCCTCGCCGGGTTGTAATGTCCGCTGGAAAACAACCTGCCGTTCCCGCACTTCGGGCTGCATGTCCCCTTCCCAGCGCGCGCGAAGCACCTTCCTCTCCCTCCATTCCGAGAGGATATGATTGCCCTCTACAGACAGGGCATCTCGCTCGCTTCGGGGTAGCAGATAGTCATCCTGATACCCGTTGCTGGAGTAGGCGTTGTGCGACCTGCCCGAACGGTGCGAGTAGGAAAGGGGCAACTCCGCAACCGCAGGTGCCTCGCCGAGGTTCTTGAAGCGGAAGCGCACCATCGCCACCACAGTATCGTCGCTGGCAAGCGATTCGTCGGATATGGAGCGCTCCAGCGGCACCGCGAAGCTCCTTTGCTCGATGGCGATAGTGCCGTCGAGCGCATGGATGTTATATGCCAGCACAGGCGGGGTATCGGTGTAGCGGGCGCGAATAGCTTTGCGCTCCAGACCGAAAAAGAAGCGTGCATCGCCATCGCACAGGAACCGCCCGGTGTCCTTGCCCGGAATGCTGGTCACGTTCCATTTATGCAGCACCAGATCGCCGTTTGCTTCCAGCCGGAACCGCTGGCGGTTGTGCTTGCAGCCCAGATTATAACTTACTGCGTGCGGGCGCGGCTGCCCGTAAAACGCCCCGGCGTAGGTTTGCTCCCGATGTTCTGTCACACGCTGATTGAAGGTTCTTGCGCCCTCGATGCGCTTTAAATAATCCGCGAAGCGTGTGGGGTCGTCGGCGAAGGTGATATAGACCCCCTTTTCGGCGTACCAGATGGGTCCCTGCTTCCTCAGGCTTTGCAGGGAGATGGTAAACACGTCGTCATCCAGCGAGAAGGTAATATGTCCTTCATCGCCGCAGTAGCGGTGTGACGGGAGCATGTGCGCGACGTACAGTTCGAACGACCGCTCTTCTTCGGGCAGCAGCTCTATCGTCCGACGCGCAGAACGCACCCCTTTGGGCACGTATACCCTTTTGATGGCGGCATTATACGCGCTCAACCGAATCAGTCTGCCCGACGTCCGTTTTCCGGCGTCCAGCTCCACTCGCAAGCGGCTGGTAACAGGTGCGGAGGTGGTAAAGATGTTCACCGCGAGCATCCGCCTGGCGTCCGGCACTTCCACTTTGACGCCGAGCGTGCGACGGAAGGTTACGTCGTAATCTTTCATGTCAGGGAACTCTGCGCTCAGCCCCTTGAAGGTAATCAACACCGCGTTGGCGCCTTCTGGATGAACCTCTATTGCTGCTTTCTGCCACTGGCTGTTGAACTGGTCGTCCACCGGGAACCAGCCGAAGCTGCAGGGGTCATCCATATCGCGGGCATATTCGATGCGCACCTGAGGCCACGTCTTGCGCAGGTAGTACACGTTGATGGAAGCGGGTATCTGTCCTCTGAACCGCACCCGCAATCGATTAATATCGCGCGGTTCCTCAAAACGATATTCCCCTGCTTCGCAGTTCGGCAGTGCGAACGGCGCGATGTCGAACGTGTCCATGCGTCCCTCCTCACCGGCAAACGCTGCCGTCATCCAGTGACTCAGCAGGGCGACGGCAGTGATGAACCGTAATGTTCTGCATGTCATCGTGAAACCACCTGCCGACCCTTACCGCATTGCCAGCGTGACCACCCGCCGACCGGGCACCGTGACATCCACACCGGCAGGGTGCAGGGGCAGATTCTTCTGCAGTCTGCCTGCCAGGTCGGCTTGCCGGGCTTCCCGAGGTGTCCATCTTCCAAAGGCAAGGCGTGCCCGGGTATGCTTCCTGCCGGTGTTGTAGAGCCTGATGAGCAGGCGGTCATCTTCCCGTGTTACCCCACCGACCATCACGACACCGTCCGGAGAACTTACCTGCAGCAGGGATTGCGCAGGTGGAGCAGGCAATCTCGTCTGAATATTTGCCTGTCTTGCCTGTCCGTAAGCCGGACGGCGAGGGTCGCTCATCTCCGCCAGGCGTTCCCAGCCGAAATGCGTAGCAACTGCCGGGTCGAAATCGCCCTCCAGGAGGTTCAACGAGAAACCGAATACCAGATCACCGCCCTGCGAGGCTTTGTAGTTCGTATCCCAGTAGTTGTTGAAGACGTAGGCGAAGACTGAGCCGTTCAGGGCTTCCAGCTTGCCGCGCCAGAGCCCCTTGAAGAAGTCGTTGAAGGTCACCAGCGGAGCATGAGGCGTCGCCAGGTGCGCGGTGTACCGCCCATCGCTTAGAGCGGCGAAGCTGTGGGTGGTATACCACTCGCGACAGCCCCCGGGCAGTTGTTCTGCCTCCACCTGCAGAATGCCGTATGGCTGTTCCACGAACCCTCTGATGCCCTTCGGGGCGGCGAAGAGGAACGGAAAGGCAAAGTAGCCCGCCTCTTTCGCCAGGGTTGCTTCTTTGTGGAGCACGTTCAGAAACTCCAGCCTTCCGTCCCGCCACACGACAACCCATGTGTCCAGAGGGGGTAGATTCTGCCCACTCCGCCTCAGATGGAGTACCGCACAGAGCGAGCCGTTTTCCACCACCTCGATACTCGCTCTGTTGTGGGTAAACACCTCGAATCGCGGTTCAGCCAGATGGGGATGCATCAGCCGGGTGCCCTCGCCGCCCAGCACATAGAGAAACTGGTTCAGTCCGTAGCCGCTTTGCGTGTTTACCCATTCCTTACCCGACGACCCCCGCCGCAGGCTGACTACCGCGCCGGTGCCGGGGTCAAAACGCAAGCGCAAACCCGCTCCTTCCCATGTCCATTCGTCGCCACCCCGTCGAAGCAACGGGGACGCCGATGGTGGCTCCCCCGGTTCCAGCAGGAAGCTGGCGTATCCCACCGGAGGTACCTGCTCTGCGAGGAACAGCAGGCGATTACCTCGACGCTGCACCGGCAACAGACGCCCTGTTCGCGCCTCCCGTATGCGCCAGGGACGAGTAGCATCTGACAAGGTGACTTCCGCCGCGATGTCGCGGTGCCAGGAGAACTCGTTCCAAACCACCACCACCTGAGCCGAGGATGGTGGCGCAGTTGTCCTTGTCTGCGCCAGAGAGCACAACCGCTGCTGTGCTCGACGCTCCAGCGATTCCGCCTTCTCGGCGGCGCGCCGCGCATACGCCGCTTTGAACTCCCACTGGTGCTTTGTCTGCTCGCTCTCCGGCTCGGACACGCTGCACCACGCGCCCCAGGTGTGCTCGTCGAAGAAAATCACCTCTTCCCATGCGTTGTGGATGTCGCCAATGGGGAAGGTGTGTGCAGGCAGGTGCAGATTCGCCAGCGCGAGCCACTGTTCGGCGGTCTCCAGTTTTCTCTTCGCCCACCGTACCAGCGCGGTCTCATGGGCGGTGGAAGCTGCGCCGTCCTCCCAGTAGACGCCGAAGTCGCCACGAAAGACGGGCAACCTCTTACTGAACCCCTTTTCCACATAGCGGAAGAACTCGTCTACCGTGCACAGTACTATCTGCGGATATTCCCAGCGGCTGTTCCACTGCGCGATGACCTCCGCATAGCGCGGGTCCAGCGGCTCGTTGTCGAAGAAGCCTCCGTAAGCATACACAGCATCGCACGGGTAATCGCGTCCGGCGAACTCGCGCAGGTAGGGCAGAATCTGCGCTTCCACCTCTTCCAGAGTGCCGGTCAGGCTCAGCCGCCGTACGTAACCATAGCTGTTGGTCAGGATTGCCAGCACCCGTGAGCCGTCCAGCCCCTCCCACCAGAAAGGCGACTGTGCCAGACGGGGGTCGGCATGAGAAAAGACGGGCGCGTGATACAGGTTCACCGCCTCAGCGAAATAGCGCACCCCTGCTTGCGCAAGAAACATCGGCAGGGTACCTACCGATGTGGGCACATCGGTGAGGTTCGCCGCCTGTACCGCGCCGAGCCCGCAGGAGCGTGCCAGCGTCTGTGCTCGCGTGACGACTCGTACCATCTCCTCGCCGGAACACAAGCCGGTAAGCATGTTCAGGTAAAGCCCCTGCAAGCCGATGCGCCCTTCGCGGATACGGGGAGCCAGCTTCTGTCGGAACACCAGAGGATACTTCTGGCGAAAGAGGAACGCCTGGTAAGCCACCTCGAGATTCCACTTGAAATGAGGGTTCTCGTCGCAGACGCGACAGGCGAGCAGAGTGTTTTCGTTGTGCCTCTGAAACACCCGCTCCTGCCAATCGGTGTAACCGATATCGGTATGGCTGGAAGGAGCCACAAACACCTTCCACTGTCGTTCGGGACGCCCTTCGAATTCGGTATTCCACTCTTTCCCTGCAGTTCGCAGGAAGAGGCGGAGCTTTTGCGGACGCTCTAACGGCGGTATCAAAAGGTAGAAAGCGTTCTCCCCCGGCTTCAGCGTAATCCGCTGAGTGCTATTGCCGATTCCCTCAACACCTGCCTCTACTTCGCCTTCCAGTCCGGTATTATTCAGCCGTACTCGCACCGCCTGCTTGAGGTCTCCGCTCACGCGGCGGAAGAGCATTGTTGTCTCGGCGGTAAGGTCGGTAACATTCGGCAACTCCGGCAGAGTCAGCCCCGCTTCCAGCGCGAGGGCATCGTAGAGCAACCAGCTGCCCTCCAGCACGGTCAGGGTGATAACGTTCTCCCCCACCTGCAAGTGGTTACGGGAGAACAGGAAAGAGAGTGTGTACCGGCGCCCCGCTTTGGGGTCGGTCAGAGAGGCATCGTTACCTCCCGCCGGCAGGCGGAAGCGGCACGAGTAGCGGTCGTTGATGCGAACCTCCAGCAGGGGCGGAACGGAGTAGTGTGTGTTGACCAGATGAAGGGTGAAACGACAGACGCCCTCCGGCACCTCGTTGAGCGGGAAAAGGATACGAAACGGATGCTGGCGCGAACCCGCCCAGATGTCGGCGGGACCGGGGTGGATGTAGCTCCAGTTCCTGCCGGGGTCGCTTTGCCCCACCCGAAACTGCACATCGTCGGGGAAGAGCCGAAGATATTCGGTATGTCGCCCTGATAGCGCGAACTCGCGGTAGTCTCCATCAGCCACGCCGATTTGCCAGAGGAACGTCTGTTTCACCGGGATAGTCCTCTCCTCACTCCCAAGAGTACATCCGCGCTCCGCTCAGGCGCAAGCGCCACCATCCGCCCTGCCGCACCGGCTGAATAGACGGCACATCGCCATCTACGCACCGCACACGTTGCGGCATCGGGAAGCGGGAGGTGTTCAGGTCTATTACAAAATCGCCCTCGCGTGGGTAGGCAATTAACGACCAGCCTCGCCCCTGTCGGCGAATCAGCACACTGCCGTTGGTACGCACCGCCCCGAAGTCTACCACTTTGCCCTCCTCGTTCAGGTGGCTTCGGTATAGCGCAAGCCTCTGCTCGCCGGTACTGCTTTCCGGCACGAAACGGATGGTTCTGCCTCCATCGCGTATCTGCAACACGCCCAGCAGGTTGCGTCCGTGACGGTCTATCTCGCCCTCCAGGTTCACGCGCCCGCCTCCGCCCTGTGCATACAAGCCGATGGTCCACTGATAGTCGCCATCGGAGATGCCTTCGGGCACGGTCACGGTGTATTCGCCATCCATGACCTCCTCCCCACGTTGCCATCGGCTGGTGGGTTTGGGCAGGGGATGGTCCTGCTGGAACTTGATGCCCTCGTCCCACGGCTCGGGCGGAAGCTGGCTGAAGTGCACAAAGCAGAAGTAGTCTCTTTCCAGCGTGTCATTCACCCGCCAGCGATAGGTGACGCGGAAGGTGCGCGCCCCCGTTTGCTCAAACCGTGCCACCTCCGGTCGGATGCGCTTCAGACCTGTGAGGTTCCAGTGCACGATGTTGCGGGCGTTGGCGAAGAGAGTGTCGGCGGTCTCGCTGTAGTCTACCACCACGCCCTGTCGCAGAGCGGTATAGGCGGTCACTCCCGCTCCCGTTGCCAGCCAGCCGAACTGCGGCAGCGTGATGGCTCCCACACGCAGAGGCTCCTTTGCGCTGTTAGCCACCACCGTCAGCCCGTTATCGTAGCGCACGCGCACACGCTGCCATCTGCCCGCTTTGGCGGCTGTAGTGCTGTCCACCCATCTGCCGTCCACATGATACTCTATCTGCAGAGGCCTGGCGGTAGCGTATCGCGCCATGACGGGCGTCAGCAAGTGGTGTTCCAGCCAGGCGTAGGGTATCAGGTTCCATACGGCGTTGCCAAGGAACCCCGCGTGCCCGTACGCTACCTCCTGCATTCGGTACTGGTCCAGTATCACCATTGGCGGTACCGCACCCCATCGGGCATCACTCCACCAGCGCTCGTAGTAGCCCATGCCGTGATTGAACTGCAGGGGGTGTATCTTCAGCAGGTCAAAATCCACCGCCAGCGGGGCGTGCAATCCCTGTCCCCAGCTCCAGCCGGTGCCGAACTGCGCCTCCACGCCGTCCAGACAACCGCTCCAGTACCAGTGGTTATTGCCCTCGCCGAAGACGGGACCGCCATGCGTCTTGCGTTCGTACTCCCACAGGGCGCGATGTACATCCCACACGCGGCGGAACATACCCGCGCCTTCCTCTCCCGCACGCATATCCACATGGAACCAGGGAGGCACTGCTGAATGCACATCCAGATAGCAGGCGTTTGTGCCGTATCGCCGATGGATTTCGGGCGATTGCGTGGAGGCGAGGCGCAGGATGGCGTTGGGCTTTACCGCGAAGGACTGGATTTTGGTGCCCGGGTTATACCACGCGAGCTGCCGTTTGCCCTCTGAGTCCAGCGCGATGTCGTTCTCGTCGAAATAGTCGTAGTTGGGGTAGTAGTCCACATAGTTCTCGTGCAGGGCGACGAGATAGCCCAGTTTCACACCCGTTTGCACCAGCACCTTCATTCCCTCGTCGCCGCCCAGCTCCGCCATCGCGGGGATGTGCATGGGCAGGGCGTTGTCGTAGCCGCTGCGCTGCCAGACGTGAATCAGCGCGATGCACCTGTCGATGCCGTACTCAGCCAGCCGTTCGAAGTCCTGCGCGATGTCCACGTATCGCCCACCCCAGATGTCCAGCACGATTTTGTCGCCTACCTGTTTGAGGAAAGGCGATGGAGGGTTCGGGATGTTGGGCAGTACTTCGGCGGCGTGCCACGCGGCGGTAAACACCACGCGCTCGCGCAAGGGGTTGCGCCTGCCGTCGGTCAACGCGCCGTAGTGCGCCCGCAAGCCATCATGATAGGTTGCGTGGCTGTCTGTCCAGTCGAGCACGGCGTGCACAAACAGGTTCTCTGTCGGCAGGTAAAAGACCTGACCGCCGTAGTAGGGTGTGGTAACCTGTTTGCGCCTGAGCACCGGTCCCCAACCGCCGGCATCCATACTGCGCACCACAGGGCGGTTAGCTTCCACCAGCAGCACAAGGCTTTTGTGGAAGATGCGTGCGGTGAGGCGCAGGGTAACCGCTTCGTTACCCACGCGGTATCGGCGTGTGCAGACCACCGTGTCGCCCGTCTTCTGCCAGCTCACGTCCACCGGGGTGGCCTCTGCCGCCCACTCGATGCTTGCGCTGGTGGCGAGAGTTACCTGCACAGGCGAATCGCCCTTCATTTGCGCCCACAGCGTCCACTCGCCGAACGGATTGGTATCATCTGCACGCGGCTTGTGCCAGCGATACTCCAGCGCGCCGTCACTTCCTGTGTAGCGAAAAACGGCGACATCGTTGCGCAGTTCGATGCTCGTCTTGTTGGGGAACGCACTGCGCGGGGCGACTGTGCCGTTGGGAGCGGAGGTGAGCGATTGCAGTTTCAGCGGTGGCGGCGCGGGACGCTGGACAGGCTTCGGCTGATAGCCCTCCAGCACCAGCTCGCGCTCTGCCCACAGCGAGAAATCGAACGAGGGGTTGTCATTCGGTCCCGGGTCGGTCTCGAAGCGGATGATAACCGTCTGCCCCATATAGGGCGAGAGGTCGATGCGGAACGGCTTCCACTGCGCGTCGGCGCGATGCTCTTCCAGCACCTTCTTGCCGTTGACAAAGATGCGGAAGGTGGCTCCGTCCGACCTGTCCACGATGTCGGGGCGCATGGCGGTAAAGCCGCGCAGAAACGCCCCTTTCGCTTTGGGCAGATGGAAGGTGAAGGTCTGGAAGGTGACGCCTGTTCCTCCGCGCCAGGGGCAGTGTAGCAGAAACGCCTGCTTCCCGTTGACCACGCCTGCGGGTTGGCACGCTACGCCAGTACGCTCCTCGAAGTAACCGCTCCAGCCGGTTGGAAACAACCGTTCCTCCTGCCCGCGATAGGCATAGCCGATAGCATACAGCCCGATTTCATCCAGCCTCATCACCGACGCATCTGGCAGAATGGGTTTCGATTGGAATGCGTTCCGCATGACGATGCCTCCCCCCGTTTATGGGGCCGTTTCCCCCTGGTCTCTTTTTCGCTTCTGCATTCCCTGCGTTCGCCGTGATGGCTTTCTCTCCTGCATTGCGCGTCATCGTCCTGCAAAACCTTACCCTTTTGTCCTTCGTCAAGCGATTGTTGCTAAAAAACGAAAGCTTCGAGGAGGTGAACCGCTCTTTGGGGAACGAGGCTCCGTCCGAGCCGGTTTGGCCGCGCTGGCTGATGACCCTGCGAAGCAGAGTCTGGTTTGACTGGGCGCGGCTTCAGCCGCAAACCCGTACCATGGCGACACTTTCCCACGCGCGGGAAGGCACGGGCGGAGCCGTTCCGGTTTACCAAGAGGTTTGCCCGCCAGAGTGGTGAATCTGAGATTCGCACTTGACAGAGCTGGTTATCATGATAAAATAGCGGTAGAGTTGCAGGGCTGTTTGTCGGAGGGCTGGTTGCAAAAGGCATTGCGGCAGTCATTCACGAGTTAACGAACTAGTGTGCGGGTACTGAGCCGAGCTCAGCACCCTACAAAACGAATATGCTATAGTGTGGAGGGATAGCATGTTCCATCTAACATACACGCTTGCCATCATTCTTATCACTGGTGCGATACTACGGCTGATATTCAAGCAGCATGTCCTTGATGGACGCATGAAGTTCGGTCTGATTGGGCTTACCGTCTGCGTGCTATGGGACCTGCAAAAGCACGCTGAAAAATTCGCGCCAAAGCTATCCCTGTGGTTAGGAGTACTGGCGCTGTTAACCACAGTAGCACTGTTTTATCCCGGGATCCGTTGGTTGTTTCCTCCGGCTGACAGCGGAGTGGAACAAAACCAGCAGAGGTGAGGTGCACAGCAGGCATTTGGTCGCTGGACAAACGCGGCAAATGGCTGGGCAACATCTATCGCCCGCTGTCGCTGAACCGGTATCTGTATTGCGAGGATGAGCCGGTCAATCAGGTGGATCCGAGTGGGCTAAAGATCCCCGGGCTGGTTGAAAGGGATTGGGGTTGCCTTAGAGCCTATCCGAAAAGTCCGGCAGCCCGGAAGCTAATCCAAGCGCAGGCAAAATGAAGCATCGCCACATAATTCTCCACTTCCTTCTCCCAGCGAACCAGCAATCGCCGGAACCGGTTGAGCCAGGAGTGAGTGCGCTCAACCACCCAACGCCGCGCCCGGTAACCGGGTATCTTGTGCTTCTCCTTGACCTCTTCGCCACGAGCCCGGATGTGCGCGGTATAGCCCCACGCCTCCACCAACTCCCGAACCTGAGGGTAGTCATAGCCCTTATCCAGACACAAGTGCTGAGGATGCTCCTTCGTTGGCTCGGGACGTTCAACAACTATTGATCCCAGCGTCGGCTCCGTCAACTTCATGTCGTGCCGGTTAGCCCCTTCTACCACCAAACCGATGGGAATACCATGCCCCTCTGTCAGCAGGCTGCGCTTGGTCCCCAACTTGCCCCGGTCTGTCGGATTGGAACCGGTCCCTTTTTCCCCCCAGCGGAGCCTTGCTTATCGCCCCGTCCATAGACTGCCATTCCCAATCTAAACCGACCTTCTCATCGTATTCCAGCACCCCGGCTTGCCACAACCGCTCAAACACACCTGCCTCCCGCCATTCCTGAAACCGATCGTGCACCGTGCTTGGTGCTCCTAAACTACGGGGCAGAGCCTTCCACTGGCAGCCGGTCCGCAGCACGTAGAAAATGGCGGTCATCGCTTGCCTGTCATCCATGCGAGGACGTCCCGGCTTCTTCTTCGCTTTGGATGGCGGGAGTAAAGCCTCTATCCGCTTCCACAGCTCATCGGGAATCTGGAACTGGGGGTTCACTCCTAGCGTTTCATCGGTCATCTTGCCTTCTCCCTGATTGTATGATGTGGTCCCAAGTATACCCTATTTCCTATTTTTCGGATAGGCTCTTAGTGGAAAGGGAGATAGTAATCATCGTTTCGCCCACGCCCCTCCCGTTTAAACTGGCAGGCAGCCGTCGGCACTGCTCCATGGGGTTGGGATGAGCTGGAAGATATCGGACGCCCCGTTTATCTCTACCTGCAAGAGGCTGCCACTATTGGGCAGAGCGCCCTATTGGGGTGAGGTGAGAAGGATGGTTTACCAAGCGATGGGTATAGCTCTGGTGTTGGCGAGCGTTCTCGCGGGGGCTGTATGGCTCCACAGAAAGAGAGCAGAGCCGCAAGAGAGGCTTTGGGCTGCCCTGTTTGCTGCCGCACTGCTGCTCTGCTTAGTGTCCATCAAAATAGACAGCCTACTACTGCTGGCTGTGGGGTTCGCGCTGCTGCTTTACGCCTCAAGGATGTGGAGGCTCATTATCAGCCAGCGTAGAGCAGGCGGGGCG
>BEHS01000090.1 GCA_002898895.1 bacterium HR16
CCCTTCCTGCCGCTGCAGGAGGCACGGCGCATGCGCCTGAAGCCGGTGGATTGGGGGACGCTCTTCCGCGAGTCGCACATCGTGAGCGTGCATACTCCCCTCCTGCCCGAGACGGTGGGGTTGATTCGTCGGGAGCATCTGCGCCTGCTTCGCGAAAACAGCGTGCTGGTGAACACCAGCCGGGGCAAGGTGGTAGACCACGATGCGCTGGTTGAAGAGGCGCGAACAGGGCGCTTTGTGGCGGTGCTGGACGTGACCGACCCCGAGCCGCTTCCTCCTGACCACCCTCTGCGCGAACTGCCCAGCGTGATTATCCTGCCGCACATCGCCGGCGCGGGGTTTTACGGTTACCATCGCATCGGCGAACTGCTGGTGAGGGCGGTAGAGGCAGTGAGCAGGGGAGTGCCGTTTGAGGGAGAGGTTCCGCTGGAGCGCTACGAGCGGATTGCTTAAACCTCCCAGCCCGACTTCGGTTTGCGGCGTGCTCCGCCGCGTTTGGCGGTCTGGTAGGCGTCAATCAGGCTCACCACGTACACCGATGCCATGACCGAGGCGAGGAACAGGAACGCTCCTCCGCCCCGCTCGATGTTCTGCACGCCCCAGGGTGAGAACGCCATCAGCAACCAGAGCACCAGCCATATCGCGATCAGCACGCCGCCCTTGGTGCGGTCGTTCATCAGCCACTGGGCGAGACCGGGGAAGACGATAGAGGCGGCGATAGCCAGCAGGGGGCTGGCAGGCTCCTCAGGCAGGTCGGCGGCGGAGATGCCCTGCTGTTTGAGCAACGCGGCGGCGTACTTGCGTTCGGCGGAGGCGTAGCGCGGCGAGTCTACCGGAGAGAGGTCGCGCGCCTTACGGAAAGACTGCACTGCCTCCTCGATGCGCCCGGTGCGCTCCTGAATATCGCCCAGCAGTTCCAGCGCCTCGGCGTTGTTGGCGTCCAGTTCCAGCAGCTGCCGACAGCGTTCTTCCGCGCGCAACAGGTCGTTGCGCATCTGGTAGACGTACGCCTCGCGCAGCAGCTTCTCTATCTGCTCGCGTCGGAGTTCCTCTTCCTCTCCGGCAGGCATGATGCTTACCCCCGTTTGTCCAGAAGCGGTGCGCTGCGCCAGAACTCCTCCAGCCCGTAAAACTCGCGCACCTCAGGCTGCATCACGTGCACCACCACATCGCCATAGTCCAGCAGCACCCACTCTCCGCGCACATAACCTTCCAGACGTACCTCGCGCTCTCCTGCTTCCTCCATGAGCTCGATAATCTTGTCTACGATGGCGCGCACCTGAATGTTCGAACGTCCGTTCATCAGCAGGAAATAGTCTGCCAGAATGGTCTTGCCGCGCAGGTCAATCTGTGAGATGTCCTCCGCTTTCACCTCCTCCGCGGCTCGCACGATGATGTCTACCTTCTCTTCTGCTGTCAAGGCGTCTGATTCCCCCCTTCGGAAGTGGTCGGATATTGCGCGTTCTGTTCCAGCTCGTCCAGCGCATGGGTGACGCGCGTTTCGTCGGGAATGTAGTAACTCAAACCGTCAATGTTCTGCGGTTGACCGGGCAACACTCCCATAAAGATGCGTTCCGGCGGCAGGTCTTTGCCGAAACGTGCCAGATGGAGCACCTCGCGCGTGGTCATGTCGGTCTCTATCTGCTCCATAATCTGCCGGGTGATTTCCGGCAGCTTGTCTATCTCCTGCCACTGAAACATTTTCGTCGCCAGCGCTTTCAGGAACTTCTGCTGACGCTGGATGCGCCCCAGGTCGCCCAGCGGGTCGTGCCGAAAGCGTACATACTGTGCAGCTTTTTCGCCATCCAGTAGACGATAGCCTTTTTTCAGGTGGATGTACAGCCCCTGCTTGCGGTCCACGTAATGCATATCCTTCTCCACGTCTATCTCGACGCCCCCCAGCAGATCGACGATCCGCTTGAATCCCTCCAGCCGCACCAGTATCACGCGGTCGATGGAGATGCCCAGCAGGTTTTGTACCGTTTGCTTCGCCGTTTCCAGTCCTCCCCAGGCGTAGGCGGCGTTCACTTTGAAGGTGCGATGTCCCGGAATCTCTGCCCGTGTATCACGCGGGATGGAGAGGGCGTACACCGCCCTCTTCTCGAAATCCACCGTTGCCACGATGATGGTGTCGGTGTTGCCCGATTCCTGGTCCACGCCCAGCACAAGGATGCGTACTCTGGGCATCCCCTCGAAAGCAGGGGTAACCAGTTCCTGTACCGTCACCGGCTTGGACGCCTCTTGATTATAGCCCAGCAGTGCGCCCAGAATGGCGGAACCTGCGATAACCGCAAGCGACAGCAATCCCCACAGCACGCGGCTCAGCCACACACGCGCGCCGGCGGTGGTCTCAAAACTCATTCGGCTCCTCCAGCGGTTCGTTGCGGTAAAGCTGGTGTTTCAGAATGTACTGTACCACGCTATCCGGTGTAAGGTATCGGATAGAGACGCCGCGGCGTACGCGGTTGCGGATGTCGGTGGCGGAGATGTCCAGCAAAGGCATTTCCATGACGTACACACGACGACAGAGCATGTCGGGCAGGTGCAGGCTCGTCAGGTCGAAGCCGGGGCGCGACGCCGCGATGATATGCGCCAGCTGGCAAATGCGCTCTGGCTGTTTCCACGAGGTCATATACGCCAGCGAGTCCGCGCCCATGATGAGAAACAGTTCATGGTGTGGATAGAGGCTACGCCACTGTTCCAGCGTATCTACGGTGTACGACACCCCTCCGCGCTCGATCTCGATGCGAGAGGCGCGAAAGTGGGGGTTGCTTGCGGTCGCCAGCAGGGTCATGGCGAAACGGTGCTCCGCTGGCGAGACCGCGTAGCTCTTTTTGTGAGGCGGTATCCCGCAGGGGATGAACACCACCTGTTCCAGCTCGAAACGCTGGCGCGCCTCCTCGGCAACAAACAGATGGGCGTAATGGATGGGGTCAAACGTGCCGCCCAGTATTCCTGTGCGCATCGCTACGTTCGCACCTGCCCGTCGCCGTACACCACGTATTTGGTGGTGGTCAGTTCGCGCAAGCCCATCGGACCACGTGCGTGCAGCTTCTGGGTGCTGATGCCGATTTCCGCCCCAAAGCCGAACTCGAAGCCGTCGGTGAAGCGGGTGGAAGCGTTGACGTACACACACGCAGCGTCCACCTCGCGGGTGAATCGTCGCGCGGCGTCCAGACTGCGCGTGATGATGGCTTCGGAGTGACGACTGCCGTAGTGGTTGATATGGGCAATTGCCTCATCGAGGCTGTCCACCACCTTCACCGCCAGTATCAGCGCGAGGTATTCGGTATACCAGTCGTCTTCGGTAGCGGGCACCGCCCAGGGAACGAGCTGTCGCGTGCGCTCGCAACCGCGAATCTCCACACCTGCCGCCTTCAGTCGTTCGGCAAACTGGGGCAAAAACCGCTCTGCCACCGCCGAGTGCACCAGCAGGGTCTCCATCGCGTTGCATACGGAACACCTTTGCACCTTCGCGTTGAACGCCACATCCGACGCCATCTGCAGGTCGGCGTCTTCGTGAACGTAGGTGTGACAGTTGCCCACCCCGGTTTCGATCACGGGCACGGTGGCGGTCTGCATCACCGTTTGAATCAAGCCTGCACCGCCTCGCGGGATAATGCAGTCCACCAGCCCGTTCAGACGCATGAGATGGGTGGCGGCTTCGCGGTCGGTGGTCTGCACCATCTGCACGCACTCTGCGGGCAGTCCTGCACTCTCTATCGCCCGTACCAGGCTGGTAGTAATCGCCTGATTGGACTGGAACGCCTCCGAACCGCCTCGCAGGATGACCGCGTTGCCCGACTTCAGGCACAGCGCCGCCGCGTCGGCGGTAACGTTGGGGCGCGACTCGTAGATGATGGCGATGACACCCAGCGGCACGCGCACCTTCAGGATTTCCAGCCCGTTTGGTCGCTTCCAGCCCTCCATCACTTCGCCCACGGGGTCGGGCAGGGAAGCCACCTGTCGGATGCCTTCCGCCATCGCGGAGATGCGCTTCTCGTTGAGCGTCAGGCGTTCTATCATCGCCTCAGAGAGCCCACGCTCGCGGGCACGACGAATATCCTCGCCGTTCGCCTCCAGAATCCGCGCCGAGTCGGCAAGGAGAGCATCCGCCATCGCCAGCAAAGCCTGATTCTTGACCGCAGTGCTCGCTTGCGCCAGCGTCATCGCTGCCCGGCGAGCGGTTCTGGCTTGCTCCGTTATCTGTTGCAACAGATCGCTCATCTTACCGTTCACCACCTGTGAATGCACTTAGATAGATTATAGATTACCACAAAACATCCCTCTGTAGCAGCCCGTCAAGCGCGTTCCCCGGCGTCTTACCCGATTGGAGGGCGAGGCTCCGTCCGAGCCGTTGCCCTTCGGTCACGACGAAGCGTGACCCTCCACAGGGGCGAACAGATGCGAGCCAGTTGCGGAGGCGTTCGTGCGGATGTTCGTCGCTAAAGCGGTTTCCCTCTCAGACGAAGACATGTGGTGGTTGTTCACGGCTAAAGCCGTTCCCTTTCAGGCGAAGCCAGCCTTCGCTGGCTATAACCCCGCGCAGGCAGGGTCTGGTTTGAAGGGAAACGGCTTGTACTCCGCCACATGTGATTATTTGGATATGAGTGGAACAGTTTCGCCTGCCTGTCATTCTGAGCGAAGCGAAGAATCTCGTTTTATCGTCACGCTGAGATGCTTCGCTCACGCTCAGCATGACAAGATAAGCTGGTTCCCCTGTCATTCTGAGCGCAGCGAAGAATCTCAGACCCCCTCCACTTCGTTCAGAATGACAAACACATTGAAATCTTGATCTCACCCCCCAACTATAGCGGTCGGTGATACTACCCGAACTGTCAAGGAGCAAACGGGTGTGACCAAGACCGTCCAACACATCATACCGCGTTCCGACAGGCGAGCGCAAGCTGAGCAGGAATCCATCCTGTTCAACCTCCAGCAAAGAAGGTCAAGCACTTGTTCATCTTGCAGTATTTGCCTAACGTTGCGTGCTGATGCGCAAACGAGTTATCCAGTCTGAAGCCATGACCCCCCAGCCAGCAAGCGTATACAACTCACTGCGTCCAAAGCTAAGGCACCATGACTTTTGACCGACCCCCGCCATACCGTGGAACGCGCCACCTTAGGTCAGGTTGCGTGCCCAGTTTTTTCAGCCCTGCTTCCCGGTGAGGGTACGGGTGTCTATCGTCTGCAGGACGATGTTGAATAACGCCTGAACCCCTTATCCTCTCTAACTCATCCCTCCTTTGCTGGCGTCCTGAAATAACAGAACAAAGCGAAGAATCTTTAACCCCCTTCACCCTGTTCAGCGCGACAGGAGGAAGAGGTGCTTCACTAACGCTGTGTCAGTTGCAGGCGCAGATACCCGATAGCCTTTCTCGCACGGCTAAAGCCGTTCCTTCGCAAACCAAGCCCTGCCTGCGCGGGGCTCGCTCAGCCAGCGAAGGCTGGCTTCGTCTGAAAAGGAACGACTTCAGCCGTAGATGCACCACGCTCCCGCTCTCTCGTCCACCTTAGAATCGCAAAAGAGAACCGGTCGCAATCATAAGGTGAACGCCCGGCAGACTATCAGCTCCGCCCCAGCACCGCTGTCAGATGCTCTTCCAGTTTGGCAACCGCTTCCCTGACCGCTTCAGGTTGAACTCCCGCCGCGACATCCGGATAGCCCGCCTGGGTCAGCATCTCCGGCAGGTGATAGGTGAGTTGTTTGAGCGTCCAGAGGATGGCGTCCGACATGCCGTACCCCGCCAGCTCCACCCGCTCATCGCGCCCGAGAGGGTCGTAGTGGTAGTGCGGCTGGTATCGAAAGCAGTCGAAGCGCAGAATCTGGCGCGGATTGCCGTTAATGCGCGAGTAAACGCGGATGTCGTAGCCTTCGTCTCCCCCAAAATGCCGGTACTCTACCGTCAGCCAGATGTTGCCAGCCTCAAAAGTGCGCGATAAAGACATACTTTTGTTTTCCCCCCTTGTGTTCGAACGCAGATATGACGAAACGCACTTCTCCGGTACACCGGAGTACACGGAGTTTATCACTAAACACCGGATTCAGGCAATAGCTGGAGCAACTTCTGGATGGCACAGGAGGCCGCTCTGCCTCTGTGGTATATAGTGCTCATCCACCCTTTGTCGACAGGAGGGAAGCCATGCCACAGCCGGATATCTGCAAGCAGTTCATGCTCTCGTTCTGGTTCGCGCCGCCGGGCGAGGAGACAAACCTGCAACGCTACCGCGAAATCGCGGAGTGCGGTTTCAACGTGGTGTTGCCGCCATGTGGCGTGTGGAGTGTTGATCTGAACCGCCAGATCCTGGACCTGTGCCAGAAGACAGGTCTGAAAGCGATTGTGGGCGACGGCAGGGTGCTCGCCAAGCAGCCAGATGACCCTGATTTCGCACGCAATCTCGATGCGGTCATCGCCGACTACGCGCACCATCCCGCGCTCGCCGGTTATTTTCTCATGGACGAACCCAATGCCTCTGCCTTCCCCCTGCTGGGCGCGGTGAACCGCTATCTGCTGCAGAAGGACACCAGGCGCCTGCCTTACATCAACCTCTTTCCGAACTACGCGAACGAACAGCAGCTCGGCACAAAGACCTACGATGAACACGTTGCCCGCTACATCAAGGAGGTACAGCCCGCGCTGGTGAGCTGGGACCACTACGCACTGTTTGAGATCGGCGAGCGCGACATCTACTTCGAAAATCTGGAAATTGTGCGCAAGCACTGCCTGCAGGCGAAACTGCCTTTCGTGCAAATCGTGCTGACGGTTCCGCACGGTCCGTATCGCGACCCCGACGAAGCCGACCTGCGATGGCAGGCGTACACCACGCTGGCGTACGGCGCAAAGGGCATTCTCTGGTTCACCTACTGGACTCCACCTTTTGACCCGCAGTGGCGTTTTCGCAACGCGATTATCAACGAAAAGGGCGTTCCCTCCTCCAAGTACACCATCCTGAAAGACCTGCACGGGCGCATCCGAACCCTTGCCCGCACGCAGATGCGTCTGCGCAGTATGGGCGTCTACCATACGCCGCCGCTGCCAAAGGGCACGAACGCGCTGGATGGCAGGTCACCGGTAGCGGAATGCGATACAGAGGAGGTGTTAATCGGTTGGCTGCGCGACGGACAGCGTAAAGATTACCTGTGGGTGGTCAACCGCTCGTTCCGACAGAGCCGTCGCATAGTGCTTCGTCTACGCGGTACCGTACGCGAAGCAGGGGAGATAAGCCCCATAGACGGGCTAATACAACCTGCCTCATACGACGCCGGTAGCGGTCGTTTGCAGACCACGCTGCTGCCCGGCGAAGGAAAACTGTTTGTGCTGGTGTAACATGCCGCCTCCGGTTGCGGTACAATAACATAGCGCAGACCATTGGCGGAGGGAAGTATGGAACCTTTCTTGGGGCTGTCGGCGGAGTGCCTCGGGCTGTCGCCCCCGATGTGTGAGGATATCGAGCTGGTAGACAGACTGCTGGGAGAGGTGCTGGTGGAGCAGGAGGGCGAAGACCTGCTTCGCGTCGCCCGACAGCTCTATCAGGAACCTGAGACGGAAGACCCTCGTGCGCTGATGGAGCGCATTCCCGAACTGAGCGAACCCCGCTTTGTGCACCGGCTGCTGAGGGCGTATACCGTGCTGTTTCAGCTGCTGAACACGGTGGAGCAGAAGGAAATCGTTCGGGTGAACCGTGAACGGCAGATGCAGGCGACGGGTGTGCCACGCCCGGAGTCGATTCGTGAAGCGGTGCTGCGCCTGAAAGAGAACGGCGTGACCGCTGAACAGATGCAACAATTGCTGTATCGGCTGGACATCTGCCCGACCATTACCGCGCACCCTACCGAGGCACGCCGCCGCTCTGTGCTGGACAAACTGTACCGCATCGCCCAGTATCTGGCGGAACGTGCTCTACCGCCCAACGTGCCCCGTCTGGACCTGCCCCTGAACACAATAGGCATCGCCGAGGGCGAGCTGCGCCGCACGCTTACTGCTCTCTGGCAGACGGACGAGTTCAGCTCCGCCGCCGTCACGCCGCAGGACGAGGTGCGCCACGCGCTCTATTTCTTCCAGCATACTATCCTCGATGTGGTGGTATGGCTGATGGACGACCTGCGTACCGCCCTGAAACAGGCGTACCCGGACGCCGTGTTTGAAATACCTCCTTTCATCCGCTTCCGTTCCTGGGTGGGCGGTGACCGGGACGGCAACCCCAACGTCACGCCGGAGGTCACGTGGTGGACTCTGCTCATGCACAAGAAGCTCATCCTGCAACACTATCTGCGTCGCGTGCACGACCTGCGGCGCGACCTGACGCAGAGCACACGCCTGGTGCCGGCCAGCGAGGAGCTCCTACTCTCTCTGGAGGAAGATAAAGAGCGCATCGCCCTACCCGCACATATCCTGCGCCGCCACATCCGTGAACCCTACGCGCTGAAGCTCTGTTTCGTGGAGGTGCGCCTCAGAGCCACCCTGCGGCACCTGGACGCCTTAACCGACTTTCACGCCGAGGGTCCCTCTTTCGTCGCCCGCTTTCCCGCCTACCAGAACAGCCGCGAGCTGCTGGCAGACCTGTTCCTGCTGCAGAGAAGTCTGCGCGAAAACCGCGCGAGCCTCCTGGCAGACGAGGGCGGTCTGGCGAGTCTGGTCACGCAGTGCCAGGCGTTCGGCTTCCATCTGGCAACGCTGGACATCCGCCAGCACAGCGATGAACATGCGAAAGCGTTAGATGAGATACTGGATGTCGCACAGGCGTTGCCTGCCGGCACACGCTATAGCGACCTGTCGGAGGAGCAAAAAGTTCGTCTTCTCACCCGCGAGCTGTGTAGCACCCGCCCGCTCCTGCCGCGCGATTGGGAGGGGTCACCGCATACTCAATCGACGCTGCAGGTGTTCGAGGTGGTCAAACATGCCCTGCGCTACATCTCGTCGGATTCGGTGAGAGCCTACGTCATCTCGATGACACATGGTATCAGCGACGTACTGGAGGTTTTGCTTCTGGCAAAGGAGGCGGGGCTGGTGCGCTGGCACGACGGGCAGATGGAGAGCGATATCGATGTGGTGCCGTTGTTTGAAACCATCCACGACCTGCATACCTGCCATACGCTGATGAGAGACCTGTTCGCCAATCGCGCCTATCGACACCACCTGCGCGCTCGCGGTAACTTCCAGGAAATCATGCTGGGCTACTCGGACAGCAGTAAGGACGGTGGTTATCTGGCGGCGAACTGGTCGCTTCACGAAACGCAAGCGCGTCTGGCGCAAACCTGCCGCAACGCCGGGGTGGAGTTTCGCCTGTTCCACGGGCGCGGGGGTACGGTCGGACGAGGCGGAGGGCGCGCGAACCAGGCGATTTTGTCGCAGCCGCCGGGTAGCATGAACGGGCGCATCCGCTTCACCGAACAGGGCGAGGTGGTTTCGTTCCGCTATGGTCTTGCCCCCATCGCGCACCGGCATCTGGAACAGATTGCCAACGCCTTGCTGCTGGCGACCGCGGGGCATGTTCGCCGACGTATACCCCGCCGCTGGCAAGAGGCGATGGAGCAGCTGGCGCAACGTTCTCTGCAGGTGTATCGCGCACTGGTGTACGAGGAGCCGGATTTCTGGATGTTCTACACGCAGGCGACGCCCATTTCGCACATCAGCCGTTTGCCAATCGCCTCCCGTCCGGTCTACCGCCCACGGGAAGATACCGTCGGGCTGGAAAACCTTCGCGCCATCCCATGGGTGTTCGCCTGGGTGCAGTGCCGTTACGTGATTCCCGGCTGGTACGGCGTGGGCAGCGCGCTGGAGTGGTTTGGCTCGCAATCTCCTCAGAATCTGGCGATGCTCCAGGAGATGTACCGACAGTGGTCCTTCTTCCGCATGGTGATCGACAACGCCCAGCTGGAGCTGGTGCGGGCGCACCTGCCTACAGCGCGACTCTATGCGTCGCGTGTGCAGCCGCAAGAGCTGGGACAGAGATTCCACACCCTTATCGAGCAGGAGTATCGGCGCACGGTAGAGTGGGTGTTGCGCATTACCGGGCAGACCGAGCTGATGCAGAACGCGAGGGTTGTACAGCGCACGGTGCAATTACGCAACCCGGCGGTAATGCCTCTGAGCAAGGTGCAGCTGGCGTTGCTGGACATTTGGGATAAGCAGGCAGACCGCGAGGTGCAGAGTGTCTGGCATGACGCTATTTTGCTGAGCATTGCCGGCATCGCCGCTGCGATGCAGAGCACCGGATAACAAAAAGGCGGCGCCGTATCCGGCGCCGCAGTCTGCAGGTCTAGAAGTTTGTTGTAAACTCGCTCTACTCGGTGGGGGTTTCAGCAGGTTTGCTCTCCGCCGGTTTGCTCTTGGGGTCGCCCGGCAGGGTTCCCGCCTTGAGCTCGTCGCCGTTGGAGACGCTGTCCTTATCCGAGTCGAGCTTCTCGATAGACTTCAGAATCTCGGCGGTCAAATCCTTCGTCTTCTTCTCCTGCAACGCCTTCTGCAGGTCCTTGCCGTACACGTTCAGCTCCTTCCCCTTCACGTGGCACACCGTGCATTTCGCCTTCGCCAACGCGCTGTCTTTCGGGGCGGGGTAGGTCTTGATAAACACCGCCTGCATCTTGGGCGTCGCCAGTGCACCTGCCATCAGCCCAAAAGCGAGCAATGTGCTTACGAACAGTTTGATCCTCTTCATGCTGTTGCTCCTCCTGTTTTTACTGTGTCTGCGCGATCAGTGTCACGCTACTGTACCGGATAAAGCACATCCCAATGCAAGCCTGTACCCGGCTTATGGTTTGCTCTTGGGGTCACCCGGCAGGGTTCCCGCCTTGATCTCATCGCCGTTGGAGGCGCCGTCCTTGTCTGAGTCGAGTTTCTCGACGGATTTGAGAATCTCGGCGGTCAAATCCTTCGTCTTCTTCTCCTGCAACACCTTCTGCAGGTCCTTGCCGTACACGTTCAGCTCCTTCCCCTTCACGTGGCAAACCGCGCATTTTGCCTTGCCGACCGCGTTGTTCTTCACGGAAGGATAGGTTTTCAGGAAGGTTGCGAGGTGCTTGGGGGTAGCCAGTGCGGTTACCATCAATCCCAACGCCAGCACAGTGCTTACGAACAGCCTGACTTTCATTAGATGCTTCCTCCTTCACCTTGGTGAAATACCCTTCTATCTGTATTATATTACAAGTTTGCATCACTATATAGAGTGTTTTCAGAAATTTTATCTGCTTTTCTTTCCCGTGTCGTTCTATGATTGTGTAGCCGCAGGCTTTAGAAGGGTTGCGGCAACGTTCTCTTCTGCTTCTGCTCTACCGGTGTACAGACAGGGTGAAAAGGGGAATCGTTTCGTAAATATTCCCCTCGACAGAGGTTTACCTGCATCCGATGGCGAATAATGTCTACAATAAGGTACGGTAGGCAAGGCAGTAATCGCCTTAACACTATGGATAGACGAGAGGCATAGCTATGCAAGTGCAGTATCGCAACATGGAAGGTTCGCTTCCCCCGGCAGCGCGCGAGTATGTGGAAAAGAAGATAGGCAAGCTGCAGCGACACTTCAAAAATTTCCGCAGTGCCTCGGTCGTTCATGAAGAGATTCGTGGTAGACACACGATTGAAATCACCTTGAACGGCGATGGCATTGTGCTGCGGGCGGAAGAGAGCACCAATGATCTGCGTGCTACGGTAGACCGGGTGGTGGACAAGCTGGAGGCGCAGATTGCCCGCTTCAAGGGCAAACGGTTCCGTTCGCTGGCGAAGCGCGAGCGAGAGGATATGCTACACGCGGAAGAGATTACGCTGATGCTGGAGGCGGTCGGTGAGGAACCCGCATCGGAGCCAGACGAAGACACTCCTCCTTTCCGCGTGGCGCGTATTAAGCGATTCACTCTCAAGCCCTCCACGCTCGAAGAGGCGGCAATGGAGATGGAGATGCTACAACACGACTTCCACGTCTTTCTGGACATGGAGACGCAGGGCGTGCGGGTGCTGTACCGCCGCAAGGACGGAACTTACGGATTGCTGATAGGCGAAGAGTAGCAACACCCTCTCCGTGTTTCCCGGAAGCCCCTTCTGCACCAGAGGGGGCTTCTTTTGTTGCTGGTATAGAATTTTTACGGCTTGGTGTTGTAAGATATACTTGACTAACAGCGTGAAAAAGGAGAGGCAACAACGATGACAGACAGCAAATCTCCGCTGCAGCAAGCACGAGCGTCCTATCAGCCGAAGCTGCCTCCCGCGCTTCGTACGGGTAACATCGCTGTGCAGCTGGGTGAACCCACCGAGCCGGCAACCGACAGGGAAGAGATTCGCAATCTGTTTCCGCATACATACGGTCAGCCCATCGCCACGCTGGTGGAAGGCAAGGGTGATCTCGCCACCAGACCGCTCAAAGTGGGCGTGGTGCTTTCAGGGGGACCTGCGCCTGGTGGACACAACGTGATTGCGGGTGTGTTCGATGCGCTGAAGGCGGCGAACCCCCACAGCCAGGTGTACGGCTTCCTGAAGGGTCCGGCGGGCGTCATCAAAGGGAAGTACATCGAGCTCACCGCCGACATCGTAGACCAGTATCGCAACACCGGCGGCTTCAACATGATTATGACCGGGCGCGACAAGATTGAAAAGCCGGAAGAGCTGGAAGCCTGTCGGAAGAACTTCGAGCAGATGGGGCTGGACGGGCTGGTCATCATCGGCGGCGACGATTCGAACACCAACGCGGCGGTGCTCGCCGAGTACCTGCGTTCGGTCGGCTCAGCTACCTGCATTATCGGCGTGCCCAAGACCATCGACGGCGATATGAAAAACGAGCTGATTGAAGCCTCGTTCGGCTTCGACACCGCCAGCAAGGTGTACTCGGAGCTCATCGGCAACATCGCCCGCGACGCGACCTCTGCGGTCAAATACTGGCACTTCATCCGCCTGATGGGACGTGCCGCAAGCCATGTCACGCTGGAGTGCGCCTTGCAGACCCACCCTAACATCGCGCTCATCTCGGAAGAGGTGCAGGCGAAGGGCATCACCCTCGAACAGATTGTGGAGCAGATTGTACAGTCGGTGGTGAAGCGCGCACAGGCAGGCAAGAACTACGGCGTCGCCCTTGTGCCCGAGGGGTTGGTGGAGTTCATCGCCGAGATTAAGACGCTCATCGACGAGCTCAGCGCGATACTCGGTCAGGAAGAGGCGTACATCCACAGTCTGCCCGACCACTCGGAGCGCGTGCAGTATCTGAGCACCAAGCTCAGCGACCACAGCGCGCGGGTATACGGCTCGCTTCCGCAGGATATTCAGGCGGTGCTCCTGCGCCGTGACAGCCATGGCAACGTGCCCCTGTCGCAGGTGGAGACCGAGCGACTGCTAATTGACCTCGTGTCCGACCGAATCCGCGAGCTGCAGGCGAAAGGCGAGGCGCAAGAGGTGAGATTCAGCCCGCTCAGCCACTTCTTCGGCTACGAGGGGCGATGCGCTGCGCCGTCTAACTTCGACGCCGACTATGCGTACACGCTGGGCTATGCAGCGGCGCAGCTGATTCGCGCGGGGCTAACGGGCTACACCGTGTACGTGCGCAACCTGACCCGCAGCGCAGACGAGTGGGTGGCTGGCGGCGTGCCCGTGACGATGATGCTGAACATCGAGATGCGCAAGGGTAAACCCACGCCCGTCATCCGCAAGGCGCTGGTAGACCTGAACGGCAAGCCGTTCCAGACCTTTGCCCAGCAGCGCGAGAGGTGGGCGATAGAGGATGACTACCGCTTCCCCGGACCTATCCAGTACTTCGGTCCGAGCGAGGTATGCGACGCACCCACCCTCACCCTGCAGCTGGAACGCGGGTAGGCTGGCTACAGGCTACGTGGGGGCGAGGCTCCTGCCGAACCGTTAGCCCCCTTGTAGTCCCCCCGCAGGCAGGGGGACAAATATACGCTCCTCCCCGTGTGCGGGGAGGCTGGGTGAGGCGATTTCGGCTCACCAGGAGGTTCGCCCTCCAGGTCTGGCAGCGAGGCAACCCCTCTGGAGGGCGAGGCTCTTGCCGAGCCGTTGAGAGGTCAGGTACTCCTCGGTGACGATGCGACACGTTGCTGCACGCGCGCCCCTTCTCTCCAGGCGGAAGGAAATATCCTGTCCCTTGCCAAATACGAAACTGGTTATTCGGTTAACAGGGCGAACCTCAAAATGGTAGTTGAGGCACAACGCGAGCACAACACAGGCGTAATCCGCCTTATCGTACGCGGAGACGACATGGGATCGTGCCATACGGCAAACGAGGCATGTATCCGTTGTTACCGGAAGGGCATTTTGCGCAGTGTGGAAGTAATGGTCCCTGCACCGTGGTACCCGGAGGCGGTGCGGATGCTGAAGGAACATCCTGCGCTGGACGTGGGCGTACACCTGACCCTCACCAGCGAGTGGGAGGGGTACAAGTGGGGACCTGTCACCCATGCGCCCAGCTTGTGCGACCGGCGTGGACACTTTCTGCCGATGACTAGTCAGCGCGACCGCTTTCCGCCCGGCACAGGATTTCTGGAGAGCGGCTATCGTTTAGAAGAGGTGGAAGCGGAGTTGCGGGCGCAGATCGAGGTTGCGCTAGAGGACATCGCACAGGTTTCTCACCTCTCTTGTCACATGGGTACGGCGGTTGCTTCGCCGGAGCTGCGCGACATCACACAGA
>BEHS01000091.1 GCA_002898895.1 bacterium HR16
GCTTCCCTTAATCTTAGCATACTTTCGTACGCCAGCCCTTTTTTTTCTCCCCCTCTTCTCCCCTTTTTCTTCTTTTTCCCCTCTTTCCCCCCCTCTCCTCCTCCTCTCCTCCCTCCTGTGCCCTCCCGAACTCTCACTGCTCTCTCTGGGTCTCTATTAATGTTTTAACCCGTACAACAGCAACCCCACACCGGTCGCGAAGACCGGACTATCCACTTTATCTGCCAGTCCACCAACGTTCATGGGTTTGCCAACCCGGACGGGCATATCGGTTACCTCTCTCGCCAGATCCGCCACGCCACGCATCAGGCTACCGCCCCCGCTCAGCACCAGTCCGCCGGGCAACATGCCCGCTGTGCCCGACTTCTTGATCTCCTCGTAGATGAGTTCGAACAGCTCGCGCATCCGGGGCTCCACAATCTCCGCCAGCACCCGCGCAGGAACCTTCCGCTCCTCGTTACTGCCCATCGGGCGATGGGGTACCACTTCGTCATCCCCGACCATTTCCCGGAGCGCGCAGGCGTATTGCAGCTTGATACGCTCGCTCTCCTCCGGTGGAGTGCGCAACCCCATTGAGATGTCGTTAGTAACGTGGTTGCCGCCTACGGGGATAACACCCGTATAGTATATCTCACCATCGGTGAAAACCGCCACATCGGTGGTACCACCGCCGATGTCTGCCAGCGCTACCCCCAGGCTGCGTTCGGCTTCGGTGAGCACTGCCTCCGCGGTAGCAATTGGCTCCACTACCAGAGCATTGACCTGCAGCTGCGCCCTTGATACACACTTGGTGACATTTTGCAGAAAGGAACTGCTACCGTGAATGATGTGCGTTTCCACCTCAAGGCGCGAACCGCTCATCCCCTCGGGATGCCGGATGCCGTTCTGTCCGTCCACCACGTAGCCCCGCGGGATAGCGTGGATGATTTCGCGGTCGGGTGTTAGCACCACCGTGCGCGAGCTTTCCATCACCCGCTCCACATCCTCTCGCGAGATCTCGCGTGTCGGAGAGGTAACGGCGATCATTCCCTTCGAGTTCATGGAGCGGATATGCTCACCGGTTACCCCGACGAAGACCGACTCGATGCGCCGTCCTGCCATATGCTCCGCCTGCTCCACAGCGTGCACAATGGATTCGGTTGCCTGCTCGATGTCCACTACCGTTCCCTTGCGGAGTCCCTTGGAGGGTGCAACCCCAACCCCAATGATGTCCAGGCGCATGTCGTCGGTAACATCCGCGATTAAAGCCGCGATTTTTGTTGTGCCGATGTCCAGTCCGGCAATCATGCTGTAAACTCCTGTCTCATGTCCTTTCTGTGTCCCGTTGCCGAGATATATTCCACTGGGTCAGGTAGTATCGACGGATGAGAGACAGATTCAGAAACATCCGTCCGCCCAGCGTGACAACCGCTGCAAGAAACAGGTCTACTCCAATCTGGTCGCCCAGATATGCCAGCAACGCCGCCAGCAGTGTATTGAAGATGAAACCTGATACGAATACATCTACGTGAAACTTGCCCTCAACACCTGCACGAATCCCACCCAAAATCGAATCTAACCCGGACAAAGTAGCCAAGCTCAGGTAAGGCGCGTAATCGCTGGGCAGTTCCAGCGGCACAAAGTAAAACACAAAAAAGCCTATCAACAGCGCGATAACAGGTAGCCAGTTCATCGAGAACCGTTCTCCTTCTCTTCCTGCGCCGAACCACCCGGCGTCGCAACCACCGGTTTGGCATAGCGAAAGACCAGACTACCGGTATACGCCGGTATCTGGATTTTGTTCTTTTTGACTATCTTCACCATATTCGGATCGAGCGCCTGTATGTCCGCCAGCACCCCCTGAGGCAGGTTCAACGCGCTGGCAAGCGTCTCCGGATCGCCGATGGCTTGAATCACATACGGCGAGGACAGAGCGATGCTGTTCACCTGCACCGTCGGTCCCACGCAGCGAATAGCGGTATTGGCGATGATGCGCTGTCCGTTAATGGCTACCGCCTCTGCTCCCGCGGCGTGCAGCTCGTTGACCACCCTTTGCAGGTCCGAGTCGTGAATGATATAGTTTTCAATATCTATCGGCGAGTTCGCAGGCGGACGCTTTTTGCTGTCCTGCAATATCACTTCGATACCCGGTCCCTCAACCGGTGTGAGCCCCGCCAGGAACTTCGCCTCTTGCAGCGAGTCGTTCAGCAGTTTTGCCTTTTCCGATGCGCTTGCCATCTCGTTTTCATACTGGGTAGTGCGCTCACGCAGCTTGCTTATCTCCTCGTTTGCCATCTTGAGCTGCTCCTGCTGGTCGCGGTACGCCGCTGCCAGCCCGGAGAAGCGGTTGGACGGTAGCGAGGCGGAGCGGATGGTCTGCTGCGTCTTGAGCGAGATCGCAAGCAACGCTCCCAGTACAAGCGCCATCACCGTCACCGGCGTGACCCAGGGATTGTTCCGAATGCTGGAGAGAAACACGTTCAGATTCACCTACAGTGCCCCCTTCCCCTTCTCTCGCGGCTTCCAGACCGGCTTGTCTACACAGCTGACGTCCAGGTACTCAGCCTGTTGTACAATCTGAGGCTGAGTCCACAGTTCGGCGGTTCGCATCATCTTTTGTGGCAACCCCGTGCTATCCCCTATCTTCACCAGTGGCAACCCTTCTCTCATATTTAAACATAGATTGCCCTCGCGGTCAACCACTATTTGAGCTACAGGCAGCTGATATTCTGGAACATATCGGTGTAAAATTTCCAGTGCAGTTTGCACAGGTTTGTTTCGGACGGCGCGTCCCAGCACAACAGGCAACGGGGTATCTACTCGAATGGTGGGCAAGCCCTTCGCCTGTTCTGTTTTCCAGAAAGGCACTCCCCGCTCGTCCACCCAGTAACCACCGTTCGATGTCAACAGTAGCGCCACCGGCTGACGCTCAAATACTCGCATGGTCACCTTCCCCGGCATTCCTCGCGAAATCACCGCCTCGGCGACGGTTGGTAGACGCTGTATCCTGTGAGCGATGCGAGATGTCGGCAGAAACACCCAGCTATCCCCATCGCCAATGCGCATTTCGCGGACAACTTGCTCCGGGCGTGTCAAGGCAATGCCTTCCACAACCACTTGCCTCACACACAGGGCAGGGCTGCGCCACATCGCTGTACCGACCTCTCCAAGCAGAACCAGCAGCAGCAGACCCCTCACCGTGCGCCATGCGCTGCGTTTCGCTCGCCGCTCTGTTTGATGCTTTATCGCGGTAACACGTGCGCTCATGCGATTTCCTCCCCCTTCGCGAGACGCACAATGTTGTCCACCAGACGCTCGAAGCTCCACCCGTACGCCTCTGCCGAGCGAGGCAGCAAGCTGGTCGGTGTCATGCCCGGAATAGTATTCACCTCCAGCGCGACAACGCGATGGCGATCCCAGATGAAATCAATGCGCGACATCCCACGACAGCCCAGCGCTGAATGTGCCAGAAGAGCGTAGTGTGCGCACTGTTTGTGCACTTCGTCTGGCACGCGGGCGGGGATAATCTCTTCTGTGGCACCCGGAGTATATTTCGCCTCGTAGTCGTAAAATCCACCCGCAGGCACAATCTCAATCATCGGCAACGCTACCGCCCGTCGGTTGCCCACTACGGGCACAGTCAGCTCCACGCCGGAGATGAGCGGCTCTATCAGCACACATTCGTCGTAGCGGAAGGCATCCTCCAGCGCGGCTGCCAGCTCACTTTCTTGATACACCCGATGGACGCCGATAGTGGACCCCTGTGTGTTCGGCTTGACAATAACCGGATAGCCCAGGGATTCGCCTACCTTCTGTACAGCAGTATGCCCGTACTCGCAACGGTGTAATACGACGTCAGGTGCTACCGGAACCCCGGACGCCTCCAGTACCCGCTTGGTCATCACCTTATCCAGCGCAAGCGCACTTGCCAGAACACCGGAACCGGTATAGGGTATATGCATCAGGTCCAGCACCGCCTGCACACGCCCGTCCTCACCCGGCGCGCCGTGCAGCACAATAAACACCACATCTGGCTGATGCTCTTGCAAACGCCGCACAAAATCGGCAAGCCCTACCGCACGAGAGGAGGTCGCCTCCAGACCACGCTGTTCTGCCAGTGAAGGGTCAAACACCACATCCATCTCGATAACATGATAACCTGCACCGCGTAGTCCATCCGCCACGCGCCTTCCCGAGGAGAGAGAAACCTCTCGCTCGGTGGAATCTCCGCCCATCAGCACCATGACCTTCTCAGGCATCCTTCTCGCCTCCCAGCAACTGCAGTAGCAAGCGGGCGGTGCGATCCAGCTCGCCTGCTCCCAGAGTCAACACCGTATCTCCCTCTTGCGCCATCTGCAGAAGCACCTCTGCCGCCTGTTCGGGGGTGTCTGCCAGAGCGACCGGCAGTTCCGGGCGTCGCAACCGTATTTCGTCCGCAAGACGTGCGGAACTGATACCCGGTATGGGTTCTTCCCGTGCTGGATAGATGTCCACCAGCACCAGTGCATCACAACCGCTACTCAGCACATCTGCAAACTGATGCCAGAAGTCGCGTGTGCGGCTGTACAGATGTGGTTGAAATGCAACCACCAGCCTCTTCCGTACGCGGGGGCGTATGGTACGCAATGTCATTTCTATCTCTGTCGGGTGGTGCCCGTAGTCGTCGTATATCTCTATATCTTTCGCTCGCCCGATGAACTCCAGTCTGCGCTGCACTCCCTCAAAACTCTCCAGCCCTTCGCGGATTACGTCGAACGAGAAGCCCAGCTCCAGCCCCATCGCTGCAGCGGCGGTGGCGTTCAGAACGTTATGCGCGCCGGGTACCTGAAGGCATACCTCACCCATCCTCTTCCCCTGCACTTCCAGCATGAATGCTCCCTCGCTGTTACCCGGCACCGCCCTGTATTCGGCTTCGGCGCCCCTCCCGAATGTGACCACCTTCGCCTCTGCCTGCCTGCACACTTCAAGACTACGCACGTCATCTGCCCATGTGACCACAACCCCCTGCGGATGCACCTGAGAAACGAACTGGCGATAGCTTTCCAGCATCCGCTCCTCCGTGCGGTAGTAATCGAGATGCTCTGCCTCCACATTGGTAATCACCGCCGCGTAGGGATGCAGGTCCAGGAACGAATCGTACGCCTCACAAGCCTCCACTACCACGTACTCCCCTTGCCCAAGCCTCACGTTGCCTCCATACCGGCGCACTTCCCCCCCGATAAGCACCTGTGGGTCTGCGCCGGCCGCCTCCAGCACGGACGCCACCATTGCCGTGGTGGTCGTCTTGCCGTGTGTGCCGGTCACGGCGATGCCCTTATGCCCCTCCAGCAGCATACCGAGCGCCTGCGAACGTCGCAGCACTTGAATACCAGCCCGCCGCGCCTCGATGAGTTCGGCATTGTCTTCGTGCACCGCCGCTGTGTACACAAACACCTCGCATTCCCGCACATGAGTCGGGCTGTGTCCGATCCAGACCGGTATGCCCACTTCTTGCAGCTTCTGTGTCATAGAGCTCGGCTTGAGGTCGCAGCCGGTGACCTGCCAGCCGCGCTGGTGTAACACCCGCGCGATTGCACTCATACCGATACCGCCGATGCCTGCAAAGTGTACGCGAACCCTGCTCACGGTTGCGCCGCGACCTCCATCACTTGTTGAACCACTCGCTCGGCAGCGTCCTCTCTGCTCCACCGACGATTGGCTTCGCCCATTTCCCGAAGTTTGCGCTCATCGCCCAGCAACTCCAGCAGCGTCTTTGCGAGTCGTTGCGAATCCAGTTCGTTTTCGCGGAATACGACCGCCCCGCCGAGGCGCGCCAATTCCTGCGCATTATACCACTGGTGGTCCGCATATGCATACGGATAGGGCACAAACACCGCCGCCTTACCGAACAGCGCGATTTCGTTAAGCGTGGATGCCCCCGCACGCGACAACACCAGGTCCGCCGCCGACAATGCCTGTCCCAGCGTCTGAGCGTCCATGAAACCAAACCATCGATAGCCTGTCCCTTGTGGGTATCGCTCAAACTCCTGCGTGTTGCGCTCACCGACCTGGTGTACCACCTGTACCCCCATCCCATGCAGGTTCGGTAGCATTTCTATTGTCCATCCGTTCAACGTACGCGCTCCCTGACTGCCACCGATAACGAAAAGCACTCGCTCCGCAGGGTTCATGCCGAGCGCCTCGCAGGCATAACGGCGTTCCACTCGCCAGCGAAGCAACTCTTTACGCACCGGCAAACCGGTATGCACGCATGGGGTTCTCCCGAAGTAGCGTGCCGTGCTTTCAAAAGTGATGCATACCCGGCGTGCCCATCGTGCCATCCAGCGATTAGCCCGCCCCGGTATGGCGTTCTGCTCGTGCAACACGATTTTACCGCGACGCAACGCCTGTGCCAGCACCACCCCTGCCGCAACATATCCTCCCGTCGCCACCACCACATCCGGAGCGAACTCACGCAGAATGCGATGGGCGGTATGCACCGTGCGTAATAACGCGCCTATCGCCGCAGGAGCCAGTGAACGCCTGAGCGGCAACGCCTGAATAGCGAAGAACCTCCACCCCAGCGGAGGAACAACGCGCCCCTCCAGACCGTCTTCGCGCCCGGCAAAGGCGATGTCGGTAACGCCTGCATCACGCAACGCCTCGGCGATACTCACGGCGGGAAACAAGTGTCCTCCCGTTCCCCCGCCCACGAGCAGCACGCGCATGAGACACCCCTTTGACACGCTCCAGCATCGGATTGCTTGCAACTTTTTGGGCTAAACCTATACTGAATAACAGACTAACCAGCGAAGAGCCACCGTAGCTGATAAACGGTAGAGGCACGCCCGTCGTTGGTACCGAACCGGTTACTACGTAGAGATTCAACAGGCTTTGCAGTGCAATCATCGTTCCCGTGCCGCTCACCAGCAACAGCAAAAACATCGTCTGTGTTTTGTGGGCAATAAGGAACATCCGCCACAACACCAGCACCAATAGCGCAATAATAGCAGTGCTTCCTAATGCGCCGGTTTCCTCTGCAACGGTTGCGAACACGAAGTCGGTCTCCGCTGCCGGCAGAAACTCTTTCGCACGCCCGAGCCCAAGTCCGGCTCCCCATACCCCGCCGGTACCGATGCCCATGAGCGAGTGAGCAAGCTGGTAGCCGGTGGTGTTCATGTACGCAAAGGGTTGGGTGAAGGTGACGACGCGCTGCCAGCGATACTGCTCATGAAAAATGAGGAACACACCTGCAATGGTCAGTAGAGCCACGAGCGTCGCCACCCAGCGAAACGGCAAACCGGCAGTAAAGAGCATCATAACCCCGATGCCGACGAACACGAGCGCGGTGCCGAGGTCCTTCTGCACCACCACGACCACCCCCGAGGCTACGAGAACGCTCAGGATGGCAAGAAGCCAGGGCAACGGGCGGTCCTGAATCGGTTTACATGCAGATACCAGATTCGAGTGGCACAGCAACCGTGCCAGCAGCATAATCAATACAATCTTACCGAACTCCGCAGGCTGTAAAGTGATTTCAACCGGTCCTATTTGTCCTAGTCTGAGCCAGCGATGTGCGCCCCCTCTCTCGATGCCGAGTGGTGAGTGGTACGTTGCCAGCATGAGTATCAGCGTAACGATAGCCAGCGCGGGCACCCAGCGATAGAGAGTAATCAGCGAAAACCGCCTGCCTGCCATATAAGCGAGCAAGCCGACCAGCGCCCAGGCAGACTGTTTGATAATCTGCCAGAAGCCCGATCTGGGGAAACTGGCGTCGTACACCACTATCAGCCCAACAATAACCAGCGCGAGTACCGCCCATGCGAGCAGTTTGTCATCCTTATTTCGTTGTGGTTCACTCATCGCGTCCCTCCAGACGACGCACGATGCGGCGAAATGCGTTCCCGCGTTCCTTGAAATCCGTGAACATATCGAAGCTGGCACACCCCGGCGACAACATCACACAATCCCCCGGTTGTGCGAGGTCGCGAGCGTGCAGCACCGCCTCCTCCAGAGTATTACACCGAATAGTGCGCTCCCATCCTGTGGTGCGCAGTTGAGTTTCTATGCGCTCGGCATCCGCTCCGATAAGCACCACGCCACGCGCTTTTTGCCGCAGGGCAGGCACGAGCCTCTCGAAAGGGCTGAAGCTTTTGTCCACACCACCCATAATGAGCACTACCGGCGCAGGCACTGCTTTCAAACTCTCCTCCGCCGCCTGCAGGTTTGTACACATGGAGTTGTTGATATACTGCACCCCGTCCACTTCCGCTACCCATTCCATGCGGTGGGGCAACGGTCGGAAGGTGTTTATCGCCTCCTCCAGATGGTCTCCACTGATGTTCCATGCAAGACAGGCAGCAACCGCCGCCGCCAGATTGCGTCGGTTGTGTTCTCCGGGCAGTTGATACTGCTCTATCGAGGCAAGGCGGTGAACCCTTTCTCCGTTCTTTAAGTGTACCCCGGTGTCGTCACACCAGACAGCGGATTCCGCATTTATGTCTATGTTCTGGTGAGAAAAATAGATACATTTTGCCTTCGTCTCCGTCAGACGCTGAATAAGGGCGTCGTCGGCAGGTATGATTGCACTATCTGCCTCCGTCTGGCGACGAAATAGCCTTGCTTTGACCTTCCCGTATTCTTCCAGTGAGGAGTAGCGGTTCAGATGGTCTTCCGAAAGGGTCGTCCACACCCCCACATGGGGGCGGAATTCATGCACCCATTCCAGCTGAAAACTGCTCACCTCAGCCACCAGGATATGTTCGGGATGGGAGTGTGACGCGGCATCGGTCAGGGTGCGTTCCATCCCTTCCGCCGCGATATTGCCGCACAATATCGCCTCGTATCCTGCTGTGTTCAGAATATGTGCAATGAGCGCAGCGGTTGTGCTCTTGCCGTTGGTGCCGGTAACGCCGACGATAGGTGCCCGGCTGAGACGGTACGCCAGCTCCACCTCTGACCAGACAGGAATGCCTGCCTGCACCGCCTCCTGCAGGATAGGATTGTCCGCATGGACGCCCGGGCTAGTTACCACCAGGTCGTAGCTCTTACCGGGCAACCCAGCCTGCCAGTCGGTCAGCACGTCTACCCCCAGATTCGCCAAATCCTCTGCCAGAGCGGGATGAACAGCGTCGCAAGCGGTAACCCGTGCACCAAGCGAGTGGAGCACTCGCGCCGCGTCATAACCGCTTCGCCCAATACCCACTACCAGTATGCGCTTGTTTTCCCAGTGTGCGCTGTTCATGCGTTTACCCAGGCGATGATGTAACCCGTTATGGCGCAGATAATGCCTGCTATCCAGAACATCATCACGACACGTGTCTCATGCATTCCTGACAATTCGAAGTGGTGGTGCAACGGCGACATGCGAAATATCCGTTTTCCCGTTGTCTGAAACGAAATCACCTGCAATATCACCGACAACATCTCTACCCAGAAAACCAGCAGCACCACCAGCGCAATTATCTCCACCTTATCGAAAAGAGCAATCAGCGCAAGAGCTGCCCCCAGCGCCAGCGAGCCGGTGTCGGCCATGAATACCCGTGCCGGGTAGCGGTTAAAGTTCAGGAAACCGGCGCACGCCCCACTCAGTGCACCCGCACCCTGCAATACCCAGGAACTCTCTCGCAAGCTACCGATACTGCCCAGAGCGGAGGCAGCGATAAGCGATAACCCTGCTGCCAGTCCATCCAGTCCGTCGGCAAGGTTCACCGCGTTAGATAGCGCAACGATGAACAGCACCGCCAGCGGATAGTACCAGACACCTATATCCAGACGCCACTCGCCTATCTGCAAAGCGGTCGTGATACCCGGCTCCGCGTTCACGGCGAGGTACACCACAAACGCCGTTGCGACAGCGCACTGCATGAACAGTTTCTGGCGTGCCTTCAAACCCAGATTCTTGCCACGCCGAATAATCAGGTAGTCGTCCAGTAAGCCGATGCCCGCGAACGCCAGCACGGTGGTGCAAAAGACTGCCGGGTCCCACACTCTGGTAAGCGTCTGCTGGGACAGCGCAGCTTGCCCTCCCAGCGTCAGCAATACACCCACCACCAGTGCCGTTACTATCAGCACCCCTCCCATAGTAGGCGTGCCCGCTTTGGTGCGATGGCGTTCTGGCGCATCCTCCCGAATCGCCTGTCCCGCTTTAATCGCAACAAGTGCACGCAGGGTAGGTTCGCCCATTAGCAACACCACAATGAGCGCTACCAGAAACGCCACCCAGAACCAGAGCATGTTAACAGTCCTCGCAAATGGCTTTGACGACCTGCTCCATTTGCAGAGCGCGTGACCCCTTTACCAGCACCACGTCGCCGGGTTGCAGATAGCGGAGAACGTTTTCTGCCGCGGTGCGGCTATCGCCAAAGGTCAAGCACACCGGAGCGTGTGCCATGCTCTTCGCTCCCCGCACAACCTCTTCTGCCATTTCGCCTACCGCCACCAGCACATGCGCCCCAATTCGCGCCGCCTCTTGCCCGATCTGGCGGTGTAGCTGCGGTGCGTCATCGCCCAGCTCCAGCATATCCCCCAGCACTACCACGCGCCGGCAACCGTTCGCCATGCGTTCCAGAGTATGCAGTGCTGCGTTCACCGAAGCGGGGTTGGCGTTGTAGGTATCGTCCAGCACGGTGACTTGCTTCGATGTGTGCAAAACCTGCATCCGCTTATCCACCGCCTGCATCTGCTGCAGACTTGTCGCCGCTTCCGCAAGCGGAACCTCCAGCGCAACCGCCACCGCAAGAGCCGCCAGTGCATTACTCAGATGGTGCAAACCGGGTACCGGAACCTGCAATGAGGCGCTTTGCCTCCTGTAGCGCACCACACACTGCGCTCTGCCATCTCTGTCCAGGTGTATCTTTGTTGCCCGCACCATCGCCGGTCTCTGCCACCCAAAGGAAAGCACCTCACAGGGAGCTTGTCGCCGGCAGAAATCAAAGTACTCATCATCTGCGTTCAGCACAGCCACTCCATGCTCAGGCAGGCGATAAAGCAGTTCGGACTTTGCCAGAGCGATGTTGTCACGCGAGCCAAGAAGTCCCAGATGCGCCCAGCCAATGTTGGTAATCACGCCGATGGTGGGGCGAGCGATAGTTGCCAGCCAATCAAGCTGCCCTCTGCCACGCATCGCCATCTCCAGCACTGCCACCGTATGGCATCTTTCTATCTGGGCAATCGCCAGAGGTAAGCCGATCTCGGTGTTCAGATTCTGAGGAGATTTCAGCACCGTATGACGTGCGCCAAGAGCAGCGGCGGTCATCTCTTTTGTGGTAGTTTTGCCCGCGCTTCCTGTAATTCCCACCACAGGGATATGAAACAGGCTTCGGTACCAGCGTGCAAAGCAACCCAGCGCCCATACTGTGTCCGCCACGTAGATAAGCGGGAACCCTTCAGGTGCATCCACCGGCTTGGAGACCACTGCACCGACTGCGCCACGCTCCGCGCTCATGCGCACATACTGGTGCCCATCCGTGCGCTCACCGGGTATCGCGAAGAAGAGCTGTCCAGGTTCAATCGTCCGGCTGTCGATGCCGATTCCTTTCACCAGAAGCGTCCGCTCTCCGGTGAGCACCCCTCCTATTGCCTTTGCGATATCGTCGAGAGTGATACTCTCCATACTATTCAACCTTCCAGCATTTCGCGCGCGACCTGTCTATCGTCGAAAGGTATCCGGTTCTCTCCGATGATTTGCACGGTTTCGTGCCCCTTACCCGCAATCACCACCATGTCGCCCGGCTGTGCGTGTTGAATCGCCATGGCGATGGCTTTGCGTCGGTCTTGCTCTACCAGAACTGCCTCTCGCCGCCGGATGCCCTGCAGTATCTCCTCAATAATTGCCTCGGGTGGTTCATTACGTGGATTATCGGAAGTGACCACGCACAGGTCTGCCAGTTCTGAGGCAATAGCCCCCATCCTGGGGCGTTTGGAACGGTCGCGATTGCCACCACAACCGAATACAGTAATTAGACGCCGGGGTTGTAATGCCCTTGCTGAGCGCAGTAGATTTTCCAGCCCATCTGGAGTATGGGCATAGTCCACAATAACCGTTATACCCCGATGATTGGGGATAATCTCGAATCGCCCCGGCACCTGCGGTACTTTGCCCAGCGCATCGAAAGTGACGTCAGGGGAAAGCGACAGCGCGAACGATGCAGTTAGCGCAGCAAGGATATTGTACACTTGAAACGCACCGCCTAGCGGAACATACACTTCGCGCTCCCCCACAGGGGTTGCCACACGCATCTGCACCGCTTCGGGAAATAAGCGCACGTCCAGAGCCCTGACAGAAGCATCTGCACTGGATACCCCATACCCCCATCGAGTATAAATACTCTGCAGATACCATTTCCTGCCGGTTGGGTCATCCAGGTTGAAGACCGCCTGAAACGGCTTCTTGCTGCGCTGCGGATACATCTCGAAGAGCCTGCGCTTGCTTTCTGCGTACTCCTCCATTGTCTGGTGGTAATCCAGATGGTCCTGCGTCAAATTGGTGAATACCGCAAGGTCGAATTCCAGTCCCAACGTGCGGTGTTGGTGCAAGGCATGGGATGAGACCTCCATCACCACCGCTTTCACCCCGTGTTGCACAGCTGTATAGAGTACACGCTGAATATCAGGGGCCTCCGGGGTGGTGTGTGAGATGGGTACCTCGCCAACGCCGTCCAGCACCGCCCCCAGTGTGCCGATAGTACCCGTGCGGAAACCGTTCGCCCGAAGCAGGTGAGCGATAAGATGTGTGGTGGTGGTTTTGCCGTTCGTTCCGGTTACCCCGACCAGCAGTAGAGAACGCGATGGTAGACCATAAAAACGGTTGGCGAGCAAAGCCAGAGCCTCCCGAGTATGAGGCACTTGCAGCACGGGTACCGAAGTGACATCCACGGGACGTTCCACCACTACCGCTACTGCACCCCGCGACAGCGCGTCCTGCACAAAGTCGTGCCCGTCGTACCGTTGCCCCGGTATCGCCACAAAAAGCGCACCCGGCTGTACCTTGCGCGAGTCGTATGTGACGTCCGTTACCCATACGTGAACGTCGGATGCGCCTGCGAGAAGCACCTGAGGCAGCGCCTCTATCAATTCAGATAACAGTACCTGCGGCATCCTATACACCTCTGAGCAATACCCCACGCATTATACAGTATGCTTTAGCGTCTGGAAAGTGATACATGTTTCTCCTTATCAGGCATCGCGGGAACGCCCAGATACGCCAGCACCCGCTCGGTGATTTTAGCAAAGGCAGGCGCCGCAACCACGCCTCCGAAGTAACCGTTATGTGGTTCATCTACTACCACCAGCACGACGATGCGCGGGTTATCGGCAGGCGCGAAGCCCACAAAGGATGCTACATATTTGCCTGAGGCGTATCCCCTTCTGCCGGGTACTACCTTCTGGGCAGTACCGGTTTTGCCTGCCACCTCGTACCCCTTCACATCCGCAAGCTTGCCCGTACCTTCGTCTACGACCGCCTTCAGATACTGACGCATTTGACGCGCCACCTGTGGAGACAAAACAATGCGTGTCTCCACCGGCTCATTCAGTAGAAGTCTCGGCTTCACATACACACCGTCGTTAGCTATCGTCGCGTAGGCTGCTGCCAACCCCAACGGCGTTACCTGAACTCCCTGCCCAAAAGCGACGTTTGCCAGCCGAATCCGCTCCCAGCTATCAGGCTTTTCTAACCCGCCCTTCTGGCTACCCACAACCGGCTCCTCAAGCAGCCCAAACCGCTGGACAGCCTCGTATAGAGCATACGCGCCCAGCCTCATGCCGATCTGGGCTGTCGCCACATTGCAAGAGTGGGCAACCACCTCTTCCAGACCCTGGTGTCCGTGCGCCCGCGAACCGCCGTGCCGTGCACAATGAATGGTATGCTTACCGATTTTCAGTGAACCTGTACAGTAGAAACTACTATTGTTTCCCACTACACCGGCTTCCATTGCAGACGCGATAGTGATGGGCTTGAACGTAGAGCCCGGTTCAAACAAAAAGGTGGTTGCCATATTTCGCATCACGCCTAATCCGTATTTCTTCAGCTCCTGTTTCCTGTTATTCAGGTCAATACGAGGCATACTCGCTACCGCAAGTAAATCCCCACTGTGTACATCCAGAACGATGGCACACGCACCGGCTGGTTTGTGTTTCTCCATCACCTCTTGCAGGCATTCTTCGGCGATGTTCTGGATATTCACATCGATAGCCAGTTGCACGTCGCCTCCGTTCTTCGATGGGGTTTTCACCACTCGCGTGCCCACAACTATTTGCCCTCTTGCTCCTAACACTCCCTCTACCAGACCGTGCCTCGCGCCAAGAGTTTGCTCGAAGAGGTACTCGATCCCTGCCAAACCTTTCTCATCCACATCGGTAAAACCGATGAGAGCGGAAGCGATCGCTCCATAGGGGTACCGACGGCAAGGCTCTTCTACCACATCTACGCCGTCCAGCCAGGACGTAAGCCGAACATCTGCCCCTGCGTG
>BEHS01000092.1 GCA_002898895.1 bacterium HR16
GGCAACTCCTGCCGCAGTCAGATGGCGGAAGGTTTTGCCCGTCAATCGCTGAAAGGCTGGGACATCTGGAGCGCGGGAACGCGACCCGCCGAGCGCGTACATCCCCTTGCAGTGCAGGTGATGGCGGAAAAGGGCATCGATATCTCCGCACAGTACCCCAAACTGGCAAACGACGTTCCCCGACCGGTAGACTTCGTGGTCACCCTGTGCGGCGAGGCGGCAGAGGAATGTCCCACTTTCCCCGGCGCGAAGCGTACCGAACACTGGGGCTTGCCCGACCCCGCGAAGGCAACAGGCACTCCCGAAGAGGTGCTGCAGGTTTTCCGCGCCGTGCGCGACGAGATTGAGAGCAGAATAAGGGACCTCGCTGAACGCATGAAAACGCAAACTTGACGGATCTGCAAAGCCTCACACAACTGCGCAAAGAACGCAGAACTTGCTTCAGAAAGGAAAAGGCTCCTGCCCGTCAAAACGGACAAGTGAAATCTTATCCACCCGGAGGTGATACCTGTGCTTCGGTGGCACAAGCTTATCTTTCTTGCCGTTGTGTTGCTCACAACCCCTCTTCTCGCGCACGAGGACGCCCTGGACCCCAAAGCCGACCCCCGCCTAGAGAAGATGGTTAGCATCTTCCAGACGCCCGCGCCCCTGTCGGCGGTGGTGAAGGCACTCTCCACGCAATCGGGCGTCCTGCTAACAACCGAACGCAGTATCAGCGAATATCGCGCCATTCTGGTCGCCGACGAACGCCCCCTGCACGAGGTGATGCGTAAGCTGGCAGAGGCTTTCGGCTTCAGCTGGGAGCGCAAGGGCAAGGAGGGCGAACCGCCCGTCTATATGCTGGTTCAACCTCCTGCCGACGCGGGGCGCGAGGCGGCGGAACTGCGCGAGATGGAGCGCCTTGCGGATGAGATATGGCGCTACGCCGCGGCACAGGCGGCGAAATGGGCACCCGCAGGGACGAAAGAAGTCGAGGCGCGGATGGAGGAACTGCACAAAACCTTCGAAGCGCGCCTCAAGGAGGGCAAGATGTCGCGGGCGGAGGTCGTGAGCATATTGCGCGAGGCGTCTGCGGTCAGCGCCTCACAACAACCATGGCGACGCGCCGCTACCCTCGCCCTGGTCAGTTTATCTCCGGCAAGAGTGCGGCAACTGCGTGAGGGCAACATCCAGCAGGTGACCGGCGACGCCCTGCCGCCAGAGGCGCTGAAGCAGATACTGGAAGAGTGGCGCGAGGTGGAGAAACCCGCTCCGCCTGCTCCCATTCGCCCCGAAGAGCCCGACACCCCCGAGATTCGTACGGAGAAACCCTATCAGTCCCAGCAGTGGAATAACGTGGAAGTATGGCTATTCCCCGACCCTGCTTCAGGCAACATCAAGGCACTGGTCTACTTCATCTCCCCGGGGACGCGCATGGGCGGGGCGCAGGTACACGAGGTCACGCCAAGTCCCTGGGACCTGCATATCATGATGAACGGCCTCCTGCGGGGAATGATAGAACCTCGCCTGCCCGAATCGCCCCTCTTCCAGAAGGCGACCAAAGCGGCTGAGTTCAAGCGCAATACGAACGATTACCTGATAGACCCTACCGGTACGGAGCTGGCGCACTTCGCCCGTGCGAACCGCATCCCGCTGGCGGCGGAGTGGTACCCGTTCTCGCTTGGGGGGATGCCGGGCGTCAGAGCGGTACATGCGGTCGCCAGCTGGGGACAGGTAATGATGCAGCTGCGCGACTACTCGGCAGAACTTGCCGTTTCGGGGGACTGGGTGCTTGTAAGGAGCTTCGCCCGCGCCGTAGCCCGGCGCACCAATATCCCCCATGCACAGATAGCGAAATGGTTATTAAAACCGCAGGCGGAAGGCAACCTCACTCTGGATGACTATGCCGAAATCGCCTTCCTGCACGAACGCCAGCGCGAGAACCTTGACGCCACATCGCAGAGGCTGATGGCACGCATTCTCGAAGGTGGCTCGCTCATTACCGCTGTCTCCAAAATGGAGCGCAATCCGCGCGTCATGTTTGCCCTGCAGGCGTACGCCCTGTTGAACGCCTCCCAGAAACGCGCTCTGCTCAACGGACAGCCGGTACCCCTGACTGCGATGCCCCGACAGGCGGCGGCACGTGTGCAGATAGCGGCGGCACTGCCCGATACCTCCGCGCAATCACCCAGCCTGTCGCCCGACGAAACCGCGCAGATGGCGCTGGTGATGCAAACCGAACGTGAGGAGTGGGAACTTATTGACTGGTCACAGGTGCCGGAAGAGATGCGGGAGGTTGGCGCGTTTCGCCCCTGGCTGGAAAACCTCTCCCCCGAAGAGCGCGCTAAGGTGGTGAAAAAGGTTCCTACCCTGCGAATCATGCTGAACCTGACCGACGGCGACAGGGTGGTCATGCTCGCCTACATCACCACCATCCAGATGTAGAAGATAACCGCGTTGACACCGGAACCGTCTGTTGGTATGATAAGCGCAGTCACTTTTGGGGGACAGGAGAGGTACTATGCAAGTGGGTGCGTTGTGGCGATTGGCTGCTGTCGGTGTAGCAATACTCTGGCTTACCGCCTGCGGGGGCAAAGAGGTCAACAGGGGAAGCATCGCGGGAACCGTTACCGATATTAACGGAGACCCGGTAGTGGGCGCGCGGGTGTGGGTAGAGGGTGCGGGAGAAACCCTCACCAACACCAACGGCACCTTCTTGCTTACCGACGTGCCGGAGGGCTTCAAAAACGTGCGCGCCAGCGCGCGCATCGGCAATCAGGACTGGACGGGCATCGCACTGGTGCAGGTTTTCGGAGATGACATCACCCGTAACGCCAACATCCTGCTCTGCCCGACAAACCTGCAAGGTTCTATCGAAGGATTCGTGCTGGACCCCTACGGCAGACCGATTGAAGGCGCACGAGTATTTGCGGGCGGACCTCTCAGCTCGGCAATGGCGGTCACGGATAAGAACGGCTACTACCGCATCGTCGGCTTGCGCGGCGGCTACGATTATCCTGTAGTTGCCTCCTCTCCCGGTTTCCTGAACGACAAGAAGACCGTGACGGTGGTGGCGGGGCAGCCTACTGCCGCTTCGTTTGCGCTGGGAGTGGCATCCGGGGTCGTGCCCGCAACGCCCGCCAATTTAGACGCGGTAGTGTGGACTCAACCGCGCGGCGTCACGCGCTCCTCATCGCCGGAAATGACGAACGCGCTGGAAGCGATTAAGCGGTTGATAGACCCCAAACGTGTTCAGCGACGCGCCATCAGCCGGGTGACGCCTGCCGGCTCGCTCATTGAGATTGACCTCACCTGGGATTACGTGGAGGACAGCCGTCGGTTGGGATACGGTATCTACCGCGGGCGTTCCGCCAATCCCGCCTCGGTTCCCGACAACGCCATCGCCTTCCTGCGCGACCCGCTCGCTGACCTGTTCGCGGATTTGGACCTGGAGCTGACGCCCGGGGTCACTTATTACTATCAGGTGAATGCGGTGGGGGCGAATTTTGACCCCGACACCGGCGCGGGCGCGAGCGACCCATCCAATAACGCCAGCGCAACGCCTCTCGAGCCGATGAGCACATTCTCCTCTCCGGCGCACGGCGCAACGATAAGCACCGCGTCCCCCACCCTGCGCTGGGACAGGCTGAACGGCGCGTCCACTTATCAGGTCATCCTGTTCGAGGGGTTTCCGGACATCAATCGCGACCCGCTCTGGCCCGCCGACCTGAACAACCCGGGCAACAGCAGGGTGTCCCACCCGAACAACAGCACGGTGTACACGGGCCCCTCGTTGCAGCCGGGGCAGACCTACTACTGGGTGGTGGTGGCGTTCTCCGCCGATGGACGCGCCCGTAGCATCAGCCCACTCTGGAAATTCACATACCGACCATGAAGGAGTTTTCTCGCCGATGAAGTGGTTGTCCGCAACACTGTGCCTCCTCGTGACCGCGGTCGCGTGGAGCGCGCCCTATCGGAACGTGGTGAACGTGCCCTTCAACACGCGCTCGGACGGTCCGCAGGGCGCGCTGGTCATCGACGTGCCTGCAGGCAGCCGTTCCACCACAGACCTGCGACAGCTGGTGCTGAAACAGGCGGTGCCCATCCAGAGAGCGCAGGTGCAGGCGGTTGCGCAGCAGGTCAAACGGTGGAAACAGCGGGGCGTTCTACCCCAGAACGCGCAGGTGGGAGTAGATATGCTGGTAATGCTGCGTGACAGAGGCAAAATCATGCAGCCCGCACGCACCCGCTACGGCGACGGCACGCTCTCGTTCACCTTCGAAGGCTGGAATGCGGTACAGGAGGCGTTCCTGCGTCAGGTGATTAACACCGCCCTGCCCCTGATTGAAGGCGTGTACGGCAAGCCTGCCCAGAGCGGAACTGTGAAGGTGGTGAACTACGACCAGCAAATCGGTGACCGTGACGCGGTAGCAGGGGGTATCTTCAACGCCTCCACGAATGAGATTCTTTTTCCAGTGTATGAAAGCCCCAAGTCTGTCGTCATCAATCTGGTACACGTGCTGATACACGCTTTTCATGGTCCGCTTATCTTCGATTACGATGCGTGGGAAGAGGGTTTCGCGCGGGCGGTGACCATTCTGGTAGCGCACCGCGTGGCGCAGGCGATGAATATCGCCGACCCCGAAGGCTTCTTCAAGACCGATGCGAACTACCACTCCCTGCCCTTCTACGACCTGCTCAACCAGCCTGCGCTGGGCAATAACGTCTTCATCGCGCCGTCACTAAGACAGTTACCCGTCAATCCAGGTCAGTTAGGCGGGATGTACTACCCCCGAATGCAGATGGCAGGTTCGGCATGGTTGAAGGTGTATCTGGAAGACCCCGACTTTTTCAAAAAGTTCAACGCGCAATACTACGCCCAGTACAACCCGAACGAAACGGTGAAGCTGAGCGGGGACATCCCGCGCCTGAAGGCGATTGCCGCCGGCGTGCTCGCGAACGGGGGCATGGTGGAAGGCTTGCCCTTCGACCGCTGGTACGAAAGGCAGTACGTGCTGGATACCAGCGTCTCGTTCGGGAAGAAGATTTACGCCTGGCTATTGCCGGACCGCGCCGACGACGGACAGGATAACCCGGGCATCTCTATTGTGCTCCTGCACTATCAGACCACTGCCGACGGAGATGAGATACCTTTAAGCGATGTGTGCTACCCTGTCTACTGGGACTACAACCAGCAGAACCGTCTTTTCCTGGGTGCGCAATATGAGCGCATCGACATCGTGGACGGAGAGGGCACAGTGGCGCCGCTGTTCATCAATATCGGCGGGGCGCAGAGGGTGTTGATAGACCTGCCGCTGGGCGGACTGCACCTGCGCATCCCCTTCGCCCCCGGCTACGGAGGCACGAAAAACAACCCGAACAACCTGTACGGAGCAGTGCTGGGACTGGACTCCGGTACGGTGCATATCAGCAGCAGTCTTGGCGTGGAAGCAAGCACCGCGCTGGCGCAGGGTGGCTTCGGTATCAAACTGCCCTCGCCCGCCTTTGAACAGCCTGCCAGATACACTATCACCGTCAAGGATAGCAACGGCAACACGGTGGCGACACGGCAGGTGAACCTGGGCTATCAGGAGGCGGTGCTGACACTGGAGGTCACCGATAGCGCACAAACGCTCACCCGCTCCTTCTCTGCCGGTTTACAGATGATTTCCCTGCCCATCCTGCCCTTTGCGTCCGATAACGCCGACGCGCTGGGAGTAGCACGCAATGGGTTCCTGCTGGCGCACTGGCGACAGGACATGCCCGGCGAGAACAAGTACCTGCTCTACCCCACTGCACCGCCATTTCGCCCGGGCGTGGGCTACTGGATTAAACTGCGCAGTAACATCATCGCCGACATTCGTGGGATGACCCCGCGCGCCGACCAGAACTTCACCATCGCCACCACCTACGGCTGGAACCAGATAGGCAACCCCTTCACCACGCCGGTGGATGTGTCCGAAATCGAGGTGCAATACCTGCTGAACGACCCCGTGCCCTTCGCGACGGCGGTCAGCAAAGGCTGGGTGGGCGGTACGATATGGCGATACAATCCTTCTGCCAACAGCTACGAGCCGGCGACCACCCTCCAGCCGTGGGAAGGCTACTGGCTGAGAGTGCTGGTTACAGAGGGTGTCACGCTCACCTTCCCTGCTCCTGCGACGCGGGCACAGAGGTTCTCCCGCTCCCAGCCTCCTGCAGAGGCGAAGGCAGAATGGCAAATCGCGCTGACCGCAAACGCCGGGGAGTGCCGCGCGCAGGTGCGCATCGGGCAATCCGCTCACGCCAGCGACGGCTTTGACCCCGCCTTCGACTGCGAATCGCCGCCGGAGTTCGGGCAGATGTTGAGTTTGGGCGTGGTGAATCCCGACTGGGGCGCGTTTACCGGACGCTACGCGGTGGACGTGAGGCGAAGCGGAGCACGAACAGCGTGGAACCTGCAGGTGCGCACCCCCGCACCCGAAATGGATGTGACCATCACCTGGAGCGACCTGCGCTCGGTGCCGAAAGGCACCAGGCTGATGCTGGTGGACAATGCTACCGGCAGGCGTTATAACCTGCGTACGGTGTCTTCGGTAACGTTACGCACCGACCAGACCGGCACGCGCAGTCTGCAGCTGGTTGCCGAGCCCCAATCGGGCAGCGTCCTGCGCATCACCGCGCTGAGGGCGCAACGCACACGCGGCGGAGCCTACTCCATCCAGTTCACCCTTTCCGCCGACGCGCAGGTGCAGGCAGAGGTGCTCAGCGCATCGGGCAAGCCCGTGAGAATACTGCAGAGCGGAGCACCTTCGCGGGCAGGCATCCAGACCGTATCGTGGGATGGACGCGACACCGGAGGCACCGCCGTGCCCGCCGGGGCGTACCTCCTGCGCGTGCGCGCTCAGACCGAAGACGGAACCTCGTCACAGGCAATCTTACCGATGGTGATTACGCGATGAGCAAACAGATACACAGCGATAGCGTGTTCAACCTCACTCCCGACCCCGCTACTGCGAGGAGAGAGGAGAGGCTCTCGTCTTTCTTAACCTCTCCCCCAGCACCTCTCCTACGAGGAGAGGGGAGAGGTTCCCCCTTCCCTTGTAGGGAAGAGGAGAGGCTCTCGTCTTTCTTAACCTCTCCCCCAGCACCTCTCCTACGAGGAGAGGGGAGAGGTTCCCCCTTCCCTTGTAGGGAAGGGGGTCAGGGGGTTAGGTTTAACATACCTCTTCCCCAACCCCTCACCCACAAAGAGAGAGGCAATACTCCCCCTTCCCTCGCAGGGAAGGGGGTCAGGGGGATAGGTCTAATCCTCCTCGCCGCCCTCGTTGCAATCTTGCTCGCTTCGTGCGGCGGTGGAGGTGGTATCCCCATAGAGCAAACAGTCACCATTCAGGGGCTGGTCAAACGCTCCGACACACGCGGACTGCCCGACACCGGCACGACCGTGACCATTGCAGGCAAAACGGTACAGGTCACCGACGTACGGCAGAACGCCAACGGTCAGGATTATAATTTTGAGGTCGTGGGAGTACCGTCCACGACCACCGAAGGCACGGTGAACCCTCCGCAGGGGTCATCCGATAGCGCGGCAACCTTTCCCCTGCCTCCCCTGCCCAGCGGCGGCACGGTGTACATCGGTGAGGTGTATATCGGTCCGAACACCGGTATTGCCCGCGCCACCGGCAGGGTAGTTTCCGCCGAGACGGGGCAACCGGTGCAGGGTGCGAAGGTGACCATCGGCGCGTTCAGTACGCTCACCGGCCAGACGGGCAGCTTCACGTTCGATCGTCTGGTAGCACAAACCGATAAAGGAACCGTCGAAGCCACCGGCTTTGAGAAGAAGGTGTTCGCGATAGACCCACCGCTTGCCCCGGGCGACAACGACCTGGGCGAGATACGCATTGCCCCGCCGGTGAGCAACGAACCGCCGGGCGGTCCGTACAACCTGCGCGGTACGGTCACCCTTCAGGGGGGAGATAGCCCGGTGGGCACCAGCGTGCAACTGCTGGACGCGGACACTCAGGCGCAGGTAGACAGCATGGTTATCACCCAGCCCAGCGGTGAGTTTCGCTTCTGGGTTCCGCTGGGAAGGTATATTCTCAAAGTGACCCGCTCCGGCTACATCACGTTCCAGCAGGAGGTAACCATCACCGCGCAGAATCAACCGGTAACGGTGAACGTGAATCTTACACGTTAAAAGAGACGGCGATAGCAGGAATCCGCGCAGGCAACGTCGCAAAAGGAATCGGCGTTTGCGCGATAACTTGTGAGAGACACAAAGGGAGGAACAGGCTTTGCGACAGGCAACTGGGAACTCGTTTCGCATGATAGCCGCGCTGGCGGCGATGGCTGCGCTGGCGCTGGCGGCATTGACCACACTTGGCGGATGCGGCGGAGGCAAAGTAACCGGCGGAGGGTTGCCGACCGGATTGCTCGTGCAGGGCGTCGTGCAGGACGAAAACGGACGAGCGGTCTCCGGTATACGCATCATTGTGTTACCTAATAATGTCAGCGCATTGAGCGGCAGCGATGGCAGTTTCACTATTGACGTAGGCAGTGGCACAGCCCCCACCACGTTTAAAGTGGACGTTAGCAACCGCGCGAACGAGTACTATGAGGTCGTCGGCTACGGCGGGCGAAATGTGCAGGGCTGCGCAATGAACCTGCCTGCCCCACAGGGAAACATTATCAACATCGGCGTTGTGACCGTATACTCGCAGGGTACACCACCACCTCCACCTCACGAAATCTGTCCGTAAAAAACACGGTTCATGAGAGGAGCAAGCGGTTGTACCTTGTAGAGATGCTGGTTGTACTGGCGGTGTGCGCCCTGGCTGTAGCAGTGACAGCAGATAGCGGTGGTTCTGTAGAGGCTCTACGTCCTCCAGCTGTTCCTCTGGTCACGCACGATCCTTACTTCAGTGTGTGGAGCACGACAGACCGGCTCACCGAAGGCTGGAGCAAGCACTGGACGGGGGCGAACCATGCCCTGTGTGGAATCGCACGCATAGACGGCAAACCCTATCGGTTCATGGGCATCCGTCCAGAGGATACCCCCGCGATGAATCAAACGCGCCTGCAGGTAACGCCCACACGAACGGTGTACACCTTCGAAGCGGACGGCGTGGAACTGCAGATGACCTTCCTGACCCCCGCCCTGCCCTATGACCTCGACGTGCTGTCGCGCCCGGTCACGTACATTCTCTGGCAGGTGCGCTCCACCGACGGCAAAACACATGAAGTCTCCCTGTATCTGGACGCCTCGGCGGAGTGGGCGGTGAATACCACCGATCAACAGGTGGTGTGGTCGCGCTATAAGCTGGGCGAGATGGATGTGCTGCGCGTGGGCACGGCGCAGCAACCGATACTGGAGAAGTCAGGCGATAATCTGCGAATCGACTGGGGATACCTCTATCTGGCGATACCGCGCAAAACAACCAACGACCAGACCGTTATCGCCGCGGAGCATCAAACGCGCAACACCTTTGCACAAAACGGCACCCTGCCCGATTCGGACGACCTGCGTATGCCCCGCGCCGCACATGACAACTGGATTGTGCTGGCGTGTGTGCTGCACGTGGGCAAGGTGGGACAACAACCCATTTCGCGTTATATCCTTATCGCCTATGATGACCTGTACTCCATCGAGTACTTCCATCGCAGGCTGCGCCCCTACTGGCGCAGGGCAGGTATGGAGATAGACGAACTGCTCAGGCAGGCGGAGCACGACCTGCCCAAACTGCAAGAAGAGTGTGCTCGTTTCGACGCCGAGCTGACAGCAGACCTGAAGCGCGTTGGAGGCGAAAAATACGCCGACCTGTGCGTGCTCGCGTACCGGCAATGCCTGGCGGCGCACAAGCTGGTAGCGGATTTCGACGGCACACCGCTCTTCTTCTCGAAAGAAAACTTCAGCAACGGGTGCATCGCCACCGTGGATGTAACCTACCCTTCTTCGCCGTTTTTCCTGTTGTTCAACACGGAGCTGCTGAAGGGAATGCTCACGCCGGTGCTGGACTACGCCCGCTCGCCGCGCTGGAAGTTCCCCTTCGCCCCGCACGATTTGGGAACCTATCCGAAGGCGAATGGGCAGGTATACGGCGGCGGGGAACGCTCCGAAGAGAACCAGATGCCTGTGGAAGAGTGTGGGAACATGCTGTTGATGGTCGCCGCGCTGGCGAAGGCGGAGGGTAACGCTGACTACACGAAAAAGTACTGGAACCTGCTCACGCAGTGGGCGGAGTACCTGCGCGAGAAGGGGCTGGACCCGGAAAACCAGCTCTGTACCGACGACTTCGCCGGACACCTGGCGCACAACACCAACCTGTCGCTGAAAGCCATTCTGGCTCTGGGCGGATACGCCATGCTATGCCAGATGCTCGGCGACACCGCCCGCTCCGAAGAGTACCGCGGAATAGCCCAGCAGATGGCGCAGCAGTGGATGCACATGGCGGACGACGGCGACCACTATCGTCTCGCTTTCGACAAACCGGGCACATGGAGCCAGAAGTACAACCTCGTCTGGGATGAACTGCTGGGATTGCACCTCTTCCCGAAGGAAATCGCCCGCAAAGAGATTGCGTATTATAAAACGAAGATGAACCCATACGGGTTACCGCTGGACAACCGCCGCCAGTACACCAAGCTGGACTGGACGGTGTGGACCGCTACGCTGGCGGAGTCGTGCGAAGACTTCAACCTGTTCGTCGACGCAGTGTGGCGGTGGATGAACGAGACACCCAGCCGGGTTCCGCTGACCGACTGGTACTGGACGCACGACGGCAAGCAGGCGGGCTTTCAGGCGCGGTCGGTGGTGGGTGGTGTATTTATCAAGATGCTTACCGATGCCACAATCTGGCAGAAGTGGCTGGTGCGTTCCAGACGATAACCTGTTCCTGTTCCGCTCGTCTAACAAACGGAAATGAGAAACTGGCGTGCGGCGATACCTTCGATTCTTGCGCTTGTGTGCATTGCCGGGCTGGCATGGTGCGTCCACCGGCTTCAGCAGATAGACCCCTTTGCACGCCTGAACCCCCTCTATGCCGATGCGGGCATGGGCAACGTGTTGATACGCTTCACGCAAACAGAGGTGCGTGCTCGCCAGCTGAATCAGCCGTTGTGGCGGATGAAGGTAAAGCGCGCGGACCTCTCGCGCGACCGCCAGCGATGGCTTCTGGACGGCGTGCAGGAAGCGGTGCTCTACGACGACGGCAAACCGGCATGGCGGCTGACCGCTGCACAGGCGGTATACGAAGGCGCATCTCGCTTTCTGCAGGTGGCGGATGCCCGCCTGTATGGCAACCCCGTGCAGCTGACCTGCTCGCAGGCGACATGGCGCGACCAGAAGCGCGAGCTGCAGTGTCTGGGCATCATTCGCGGCTCCCTGCGCGACGGTGAGTTCACCGCACAGGCATTGCGCTATCTGGGCGGCGAGAAGCGCCTCGTTGCGGAAGAAGTGCGTCTGGTGATGCGCACCTCGCTGGAACCCGTCGCCTTCCTTCAGACAGAGCCCGCAAAGCAGGAAGCAAACGAGAAGCAGACCAAAACGCGGCGGGTGGAGGTGACCTTCAAGCGACTGGAGGAGCAACAGGGCAAAACGCGCATCGGCGAGGGGCTGGTTATCCGCGATGGCGATACCGTGATGACCGCCGACCGCGCCGAGCAGGACATCGAGGCTCAGATTATCCACGCCACCGGCAACCTGCATGTGACCGACCCGCGTGTGGAGCTATCCGCCGATAAACTCACCATCGAGTTGAAAGAGAAACGGGCAGTGCTGGAAGGCAACGTTAAAATCCTCGTCAAGCCCAAACAGTCGGAGGAAGCCGGCGCACAGCCAGCGAGCGAGGAAACCCGCTCCCTGAAGACCGAGATGCGTGAGCCGGTGCAAATTACCTGTGACCGCGCCGAGAACCTGTACCAGAAGAAAATCATTACCCTGACCGGTAACCTGAAGATGGTGCAGTTGCTCAAGGAGAACGGCAAGACGCGCACTCTCACCGCACAGAAGGCGGTGTACAACTCACGCACCGAACAGGTGCAGCTGGTCGGTGAGGTGCACGGCGTGGACGAAAAAGGACAGGAGCTTATCGCCCCCGAAATTCTCGTCTCGGTGAAGGAAGGCGACGAGTGGCTGAAGATTACCCAGCCGGGCAAAATGGTGATACTCGTGGAAGAAGAGGAAGAAGAGACGGCAGAAGAGAAGCCCACCGGTTCCCAGCCGGTTTCGCCCCCTTCCCCACCCCAGCAAGGTCAGCGATGAGGTGAGCAGAAGATGTTGAAGCTCACCGGACAACCCGTTTCGCGTGGTATCGCCGTCGGCACGGCGATGGTGCTGCGAGCCAGCGATTTGCGAGCCACCCTGGACCTGTTTACCGCTTACGAGGCGCGCCACCGGGAGCACTTGGGCTTTGTAGCGGTATGCCGTGATATTGCGTTAGGCGAGGCGCTCTGGCGGGCGGGTGCGGGCGTCAGCGCAATGGTAGCGGAAAGCCCTGCCCTGCCCGAAGGCGGCGCCATCGGCGTGCCTGCGCTGGTCGGAGTGCCTCAGCTGTTGCTGAACGTGCGCGACGGCGACATTGTGATTGTGGACGCGAATCGGGGCGTGCTGATAGTAGACCCCGATATGCGCCTGATGACACAGTACCAGCGACAGGAGATGCACCCCAGTGGCAAACGCTACGTGCTCGGCTTAACCCCCGCGACCGCCCGCACGCTGGACGACCACCCTATTCGCACCATTGCCGTCAGCGAGCACTGGCAAAGCGCGGTGCAATCGCTGGAAGCGGGGGCGGACGGCGCGTTTCTGGACGCCTATGCCAGCGAGCAGTGCCTGTTGAACCCGGCGGCGCTACATGCACTGCTACAGGGCGCATCAGGCAAGTCGTTGCTGCTGGAGCTGCCCGTCCTGCCCGACGATGCCATCTGGCGCGCCATCGCCGAATCCACCCTGCAGGCGGTGATTACGTTTGTGCTGCCATCCCTGCATGAAAGCGACGTATCTGCCTTTCTGGATGGGCTACAGCAGGCACAAAACGCTCTGGAAGAAGAACAGGGTGCCCAGCTCTTTCAAGACGCGCTAATAGGAGGATGGACACCTCCCTCCCCTCTGCCCGACATTCCCGATATTGCCAACATCCGCGCCGTTTACCTGCGTGAGGCGGAGTTGCGCACATGGTTTCAAGCAGAGTGGCTGCAGGCGGTGGAAAACCTCACCCTGTTCGCGCAGACCAGACTGCTGGCTCGGGGTGTCGTGCTGGGGGCAGAGGGCGAATGGCTGATACCGCTTGCCGTAGGCGCAGGCATCAGCGAACTGTTACTGCCTCCCCACTGTATCCCCCGCACGAAAGAGATGATACCCTATCTCTCTTATGAGCAGTGCCGTGAACTCGTGCACAACTTGCAGACATCGGCAGATACCTCCAGGAACCGCCAGAAGGCACGTCGTTTCTACCAGCGCTTGAAAAGAGCGATGCAAAACGAGTAGACTCTGGCAGGACACGTTTCCCGCCAAACCTTGTAGAAGCAAAGAGGAGGAGAACAACCATGCTTATCAGTGAGGAACTGAACAAAGCCTTCAATGAGGAGATCGGGCGCGAGCTGTTCGCGTCGCACCAATATATCGCCATCGCGTCCTACTTCGACGGTCGCGCATTGAAGAAGCTGGCGGAGATGTTCTTCAAGCAGTCCGAAGAAGAGCGCGAACACGCGATGAAGTTCGTGGACTACCTCAACGACGTGAACGGGAAGGTGGAAATCCCCGCCGTTCAGGCTCCCAAAAACGATTTCCAAAGTGCCGAGGAAGCGGTGCGGCTTGCGCTGGAGTGGGAACTGGAGGTCACCAAGCACATTAACGACCTGATGACGCTGGCTATTGAGCAGAAAGACTACGCCGCCCAGGAGTTCCTCGACTGGTTTGTGAAGGAGCAGGTGGAAGAGGTTTCTACCATGCAGGACCTGCTGCAAATCGTGCAACAGGTAGGTGAGCACTATCTGATTATGGTGGAAGCCTACTTGTCGCACGGAGGTGGGGGATAGGATGGATCGGAGAGCTGAACGAAACGCTCCGCAGTCTCGTATCCACAGGAGGAAAACCGTGACAGCGAACCGTATTGACCCGGCAACTGTCCGCGAGGCGGTGAGAGACCGCTATGGTCGCATTGCCCAGCAAGCTGCGCAGGGAGCAGGTTGTTGCGCACCGTCCACCAGCTGCTGTGAGGAAGCCTGCGTAGAAGACCCGACGCAGCTGGGGTACACCCCTGAGGACCTGGCGCAGATACCCG
>BEHS01000093.1 GCA_002898895.1 bacterium HR16
GATAGCAACCCCGTAAGAGGGAATATCTTGCAGCATATTCATAATCCGGGTGAGGCTGGGAGCCTCTTTGCGAAGCCATTCCTGCAACGCCTCCTGCAGGCGACGGTACCCCTCCGGCGACAACGGTATCTTCACCATTCCGCGAAACAACAGAGACGCGCCTGACACTACGCCGGGCGTCTCTACAGACGACGCTTGCAGCAGACACTGCAGCGCTTGTTCCTCCTTGCCCACCAGAGAGGCGAGGCTGGCTCGTTCATACGCCATACTGTACTTCAAGGAATCATCCCGCGACACTGCCTTTTCAAACAGGCGATACAGCCTGGAAGCCAGCTGCGGTTCCCGCTCAGCAATATCCGATAGCGTCCTGCAGAATCTCCAGAGCAGGTTATTCCTGTAAAGATTGTCGGAGTCGTTCATCATGAGGTCGGGCAGAAGCCTCTCGAGAACCGTCGTTACCGCCTCCGGGTTGGTGAACGCCACAGTCCGCAAATCTTCTATTTTCTCCTGCGCGGGCATCGGCTGTTTCAGCACCACCTCTGTCAGCATCTCCACCTGAACGTCCAGAGGCAGTGCGTCAGGCGGGTTCGCCCGCAACGCGATTTTTGTCCGTTGCAAGGCCGGGTGGAACACTTTCGGAGCGTGAACGAAGGCGATGTCCACCAGCTCCAGCGCCTCCCTTGCAGAAGCAACCTCTCTTACCAAACTCGCCAACTGCGGCAACTGTAACCAGTCCACCGTGTGCCAGTGTCGGGCTTTGCGCAACAACCGGAGTCCCTGCCGAACCGCGTTTTTATCATGGGTGAGAGCAGTCTGCCATAACCGGTGCAGTACACATGCCGCTGCGTCCGGGTACCTGCGTACAAAGGGCGTGTGGTATTGCGATGTCCACGGACTGCCCAGTCGCGTGAAAAACCGACTATCCCACAGCTCCGGGCGAAGATACTCTGCCAGCAGCTCCACCACGCGGGGAGGAGACAGCGGGGGACTCGGTGTGACCAACGAACGCAGGGGGTAGCCTTCAGGGTACAGGATGCTGTGGATATGCAGACGTGTCTGCTCCATCTGGTTTTCCGGTTCTTTGAACACCGCCAGCACCGCCACCAGCACTGCCTGTGCCAGCTCCTCGCCCGCCAGAGGCTTCAACGTCTCGTAACAGAGCCGAACCAGTGATTCATCCTTCGCCGCAACCTTGCTCAGCCACTGGGCGAAGGGCACAATAGCAGGAATTCCCTTCTCGAAGAAAGCAACGGCGCGCACCAGACCTTCGCGCCACTCCGGATATTGTGACAGCACGGCAGACGCTACCTGTCCCGCCTCGCGTGAACGTCCCTCCTTCACCAGCGTATATGCCCGATGAAGCACCTCCCCCAGCAGCTTGACGGACAGGGAGGAAACCTGCCCACCGACCACAGTGTACGAGTCCATCCCCGGCTGCTCCCCCTGCACCGTCCATCCCCCGTCAACCGGTATAACCCTCCACCCGTTTTCGGTAGGGAAACCGCCGGTGGTCCGCTGGTACAGCTTTTGCACCAGGCGGCTATACCCCAGCCTGGAATATGCGTCTATTCGATGCTGCTGCAGGGCTTCTGTCTGCGACTTAAGCAGCGGCTCAGGCAATCCCATCTCGCCCAACAGAGGCAGTGCCTTATCGATGACCGCTACCACATAATCGGGAGGTATTTTGCATAGAAAGTTGCCCACCAGCACATCGGTGGGCGTTGACCCAGGAGGGTTAAGTTGCGTCCCCCGCACCACAGCGACTTTCAGCCAGTAACGGAATCGTTCCGGCTGTTGGAGATAGCGCACCAGCATCTCCGCGATATTTTCCTCATCCGCGCTCGCCGGCGCTTCAGCGGGGTCTTTGCTGAGCAGGTCGAGCTCTGTGTGGTGGGACAACGACTGCGTCCAGCCCGGCACCTCTGCCAGGCAACGCAGAAACAGACGACGGGCACGTTCCGTCTGTCTCCGCCTCGCTGCCTCCATCAGCTGCCGTTCCAGCACGATGGGGTCATCGCTCGCCTCTTCTTGCTGTAAAGGAACTTTCGCCATGCCCTCTTCCCAGCCGATACGGTGCATACATATCGCCAGCAGTTGACGGTAGCGTTTATCTCCCTGCGTGGCAGCCAGCGCGTGAGGAAACACGCGGCGGATGGAAGGCAGGTCCTGCAAATGCCAGTACATGTTCAGCACTGCGACGAGCAGGCAGGGGTGCTTTGTTTTCAACGCCTCGCGCTCCCACTGCTCCGCGATTTGCCTGCGCCAGTCGTCCCTTTTGGCAGGCGGTCCCCACAGCAACTCGTCAAGGGCAAACGGTTCCCCACACAGGGCTATCCGGCGCATGATACTTACCGCCTTCTCACGTTCGTTCGTAATGAGGTAGTACCGCGCTTCCGTGAGCAGGTCGGGGAAAAGCCATTTCGCAAACCGTTGCATGAAGGCTTTACGCTTTTCAGCAGGGAGCAACGTCAGAGGCAGAGGTGTGTTGTACTCGACGAAATAGGTGTGATTCATCAGCAGATCGCATATTTGCTCTACCAGCTCATGTTGAGGATGGGGTTCCTGCAACAATCCCTCCGCTGCCCGTAAGAGGTAAGCGCGGTCTCCCGTCAAAGAGTAAAGCTTCATGTTGAGCACAACATCGAGGGGGCGTAACTCCTGCGCGTGATGATACGCCTCCCGCGCAGCGCCGTACTCACGCTGAGACTCCGCGTCCAGCGCCCTGGCCACCCACTGCGCAAAGCTCTGCGCATGAGCCTCCTGTGCGAACACGGAGATTATCAACAGAATGCCAGGCAACGCCTTCAGGTAAGCCGCCCGCATCGGGTCCCCTCCCCCTGCACTCTGACCTTTAGACGAACACAGAGGAAAAAGGTTTCGGTGATGGCCCGCACCCATCAGCTCGGGTTTTTACTCCGAAACCACCGCACCACACGGCGGATGGCGTGCGCGGTTTCCTCCAGGTCGGTATCGGTATATGCCTCGTTGATGGAGAGTATCACGCAGGTAGCCAGAATCGCCTCAGCAGAAGGGCATAGCCCCTTGCTGTACAAACGCGCGGAGTAGGCATGTGTGCCGCGCTCGAACGCCGAATGGTTGGTGAATATCGGATATTCATACACGCATTGCCCAATGTAGTGCGCACCGACGGGCAGACCCTCCGCGCGCAGAGCGTCGGCGAAGGTATCCGCATCCGCGCCCAGCAACTCGGGTACCACACGCAGCATGTAGAACCACCACGACGGCTCACAGCCGGGCGTGGGGCGAGGCAGGGTAATGCCCGATAGCCCGCGCAGATTTTCGCTCAGGGCTTCACACCAGCGCCGTCGCCGTGCCACGATGCTTTCCAGCTTCTCCAGTTGCGCTACCGCCACCGCTCCCTGCAGTTCGGTCATGCGATAGTTGTTGGCAAGAAAGGTGGCGTTCCGCTGGGTGACGCCCGGCTCGCGGTTGTAACATTTATCGGTGGCAAGGCGCAGGCGAGGAGCTAACCGTTCATCACGAGTAATCACAATGCCCCCATCGCCGCAGGAAATGTGCTTGAATTCATTCAGGCTGAAACAGCCGATGTCGCCAACCGTTCCTATCGGCTCGCCCTGATAGCGACAGCCAAACGCCTGCGCGCAGTCCTCTATCAGCCACAGGTTATGCCTGCGGCAGATGTCGCGCAACGCCTGCAGGTCACAGGCATTGCCCCACAGGTGTACTGCCAGCACCGCACGCGTGCGGGAGGTGATTCGCGCTTCTACCGACTCCGGCAGCAGGGTATACGAGTGGGGATGAAGGTCGGCGAAGACAGGCACAGCCCCCTGGTACAGGATGGGAATAACCGAGCCCATATCGGTGATAGGCGAAGTGATTACCTCGTCGCCGGGCGAGATACCCACCGCAATCAGCGCGGCATGAATCGCGGCGGTGCCACTGCTACAAGCCACCGCGTACGGCACGCCGTTCATCTCGGCAAAACGCTTCTCCAGCGTCTTCACCTTGTTACCGTGCGCGTAGAACAGACTGCCCTGCTCCAGAGCCTCGCGCAGCTGTTGCAGTTCCTCTTCGCCGTAACGCTTTTCCCGCCCGAAAGGTGTTCGTTTCGCCGGTTCACCGCCAGCGATAGCGGGCAGGTCTGTACTTGACGGATGCATGGTCATCCCCCCTCACAATTGTAACGTCACCTCGCCGTGCAGGTTCAGTGTCACCGCCACCATCGGGAATCCCCATCGCTCCGTACGGGCGGTGCGCACAGGCTCTCCCGTTCCTGCGCTCACCTCGCCTCGCTCGACGGTAAACAACAACGTTGCCTCCTGCAGGGGCGCGTCGCTGCGCACATGTAAAGTTACCCTGCCATCCTGCTCGCGGTACCCAAGCCACTGCACCTGCCGGCGGGCGCGTTCCCACTCGTTGATTCGTCGTGCCGTCCACCATTCCATGCCACGCTCCTGCGCCCGGCGGATGGAGCGAAGAATAGTATCGGCGACACCGGGTTTATTCACATGGGCGGGGTGAAACAGCAGGTGCAGGATGCCGTGATGCCGTTCCACCGCCCTCAACAAAGGGGTCAACAGGGCGTCAGGAGCGAACACATTCAGGTCCTGCGTGAGCGTAGGCAGCTCCAGCACATCTATCCGCCTGCCCTGCGGGTCCACCGGGAAGTACGGATGGCACGTACCAAAGTTGAAGCCTGCTTCCCCCGTCTTGGAACCGCCCTTCGACTGGTCCAGCTGGATACCACATCGCTGGCACCACTCGAAGAACTCGGTATCGCCTTCCCAGCGCAGATAGTGATTCTTGTTGGTCACCGGCGGCTGCCCCCCGTAGAGGTCGGTCAGCGTTTGCCATTGCTTCTGGAATATGCTCTCGTCCCAGTTGTCCTCCACGGCGTCGTAGTGCATCGCCAGCTCGTGTCCCTCCGAGCGGATGCGCTCAACGAGGCTCTGCGGGTAGCCGGGGGGGATGACGCACCAGGTGGAGTGAACCCCTGCTTCACGCACCACCTCCAGCATCTTTTCCGCCAGCGCAGGGTCGTTGCCATCGGTGTCGTGCGAGAGATGGGCGAGCGCAGGCAGGTTGCGTGGGTACAGCCACAGTATCGGCAGAACCGTCCCGCGCACCTGCGCCAGATAGAGTATCGCGCGTATCACCATCTCGCGCCAGATGTCGGCAACCGGATGCAAAAACGCGCTGAAGCCTGGCACGCCTTCTACCGGCTGACGGTCAAACCACCAGTCCAGCACCCCGCCGTCACCGCTTTTCAACATATCGTCGCACAGCGGGGCTGTTCCGTCGGGTGAAGGGATGCCATCGCGCGTTACCGCCACTCCCTGCTGGATACGCACCACTGTGCCTGTCACATCGGGAGCGATAAGTAAACACCTTCCGTTACCCACACGCCTCTCCACCACGGCGGCGCGTGGCGTTCCCCTCTGGTGCGCATCGAGGACACCGGCGTGGACGATACCGGTGCTTGCGTGCACAGGCACACCGTTGAAGAAGTGTAACGGCACAGAAACGTGCGCCAGTACAGGGTGGTCAGGGTTCGTTACCTGCAGGTAGCCTTCCCCCAGCGTGCCGGTAGCCGCTCCCCAGCCGGAGTAGGTTGGAGGTTCTTCCCTCACCCCGAAGAGCGCAGGCGATCCGGCAGTGCCTCCAACCGCCAGCCAGGTACCCCCTTCTTCCACCCATCGTGCGACCGCATCCCGCACCGCATCGGGCAGGGAAGTATCGCCGACCGTCACCAGCACGCGCAAGTTCGGCAAGTTCCGCTCTATCTCCTCAGGGGATAACGTCTGATAGCACATGCCTGCATGAGCCAGTATCTCGTGCAGATACTGCCCGTAGCTGACCGTGCGCGCGGCGTTGCGCGGACGCGGAGGCAATACACACACGCCAAGCGGAGAAGAAACCGTTTCGGTTGCTCTCATATCTACCTCCTGATGCGATAGATGTCTGCGCCGCAGGCGGCGTACAGTGTGCCGTCCCGCCCCACCGCTACGTTCGACACACCCGAAGGCAGCTCCGCGATATTCTCGCTGTTGCCTGTGCTCAGGTCCACCTGCACTATCGCCTTCCCGCTGCCGTAGTACACTTTGCCATCGCCACGTCCCACGATACGGCTGCCCACACGAGGTGTCTCCGCCGGCAGGTCGATAAACTGTCGAGAGACCGTGTCGAACAGGTGCAGTTTGCCGTCCACCGAAAACGCCAGACGCTTTGTCTGCGCGTCCAGCCAGAAGGTGCGCACGCCCGAAGCGCCTTCAAACTCATGCCGAAAGACCGCCTGCCCGGTTGCCTTATCTACTACGCCGAAGCGCGCCCACTCGCCTTTCTTGTTGGGTAGACCGTTCGCGCCCAGCGAGGTTCCGACGTAAAGGAACCTTTCGTCCACTGCCAGACCCTCTACCGCCTGTTCGCCCAGAGGGTTCTCTATCAACGCGGTTTCCCCTGTCGTGGGGTCGGTGATAGCCACCGCTCCGCCGTATACGCCGTATCTCGCCATCCAGCCCGAATACAGCTTCCCATCAGGTCCAACCACCACCCCGGCGGTCGGGCGGATATAACCCTTTTCGCCCACGCTGGCGATGACGCGCGGGTTGACGTTGTTCCACTGGTCCCACGGCGCTTCGGGGTCGTAGCGCACAATGTCTCCGCCGGCGTACGCTACCGCATACACCTTGCCGTCACGAAACGCCACATCGTACACCTCGCCCCCCGCGTTGCATACCGTGCCGGTGTTGACCGTCTTGCCCGTTCGGGTGTCCATCCAGAAAAGCGTCTGCCCAAAGTGCGGACCTCCCCACAGTCTGCCCTTCTCATCCAGCCGAAGGAACAGAGTGGGGCGCGGTGCGGATTCTACCGGTATCGGCTTCAGCGTGACTTGCGTCTCGCCCGGTTGAATCACGAAGTAATCCTGCCCTCGCACGCCGAGCAGTTCCCCCTTTTCGGTCGCGGCGTAGATACCGCCACCGCGCAATTCCGGGGAGGCAAGCAAGCGCAGCTCCTTATCTCCCTTTACATAGCGGTAGACCGCATTGCCTTGCCGGAGGTAAAGCACTTTGTCGGTAGTCAAGTTCACATCCACCGCCCAGCCGCCCTCGCCCGGCGGTAGCGGGAAAGGTGGCTCTACAGGTTGCAGAGTTTTACCGTCCAGCACCTGCGAGCCAACGAGGAAGTAGCCGTTCCACGATACGCCGCGGCTGATGCCCTGTAATGTCTGCGGAGCCTCTTCGAACTTTTTGGTGTGCGGGTCGTAAATCAGGTCGGTGGGCTTCTCCATGCCGAAATTGCACAGGATGCGCCCATCGGGCAGAGCGGAGACATAACGCAGGTACATATTGGATGGCGCAGGCGCACCGCAATCCTCAACGGCGTAGGTGTTCAAATCCAGTGCGCCCAGTTTCGCGCCCGGATAGGTTCCCCCATATACGCGCCCGTCGCTGCCGATAGCGAGGTTCCAGATGTAGCTTTCGCCGGAGAAATCCGCCGTCTTCACAAACTCCATGCGCTCCAAGTCAAAGACCATGAACTTCCCATCGTAGAAGGTTCCCACGATGAGACGGTTGCCCGGAACCTGCAGCAGTGCCCATGAACCTGCCCCCGCCGGGGCGCGAATCGCCCGACCTGTATTACTCCGAAAGTCAATAAAAATGAGCTCCATGCCGGCGGTCTCGTTCATGTTGGTGAGCACGAACCACTCTTTGCCGTTCGGAGCAACCACATAGCGCGCAGCCAGCACGTTCTTCGCGCGACACGGCTGACCAAGCAGTTCCACCTGTGGAGCGGTGTGAGCTGCTGCCGCCAGCAACAGGCAGGCAAAGACCATCGCGACGCCTCCTCAGTCTTTTACTTTTGGGGTTCGTGGTGGTTTGAAAACATCCTGCCTTCTGTGGGGGTGAACGGGTGAGGCTTTCCCATCATTTCAATCGTGGGTTCTTTATGGAGGGTCACGCTCCGTCGTGATCTACGGGGTTTCAGGATGCGACGGAGCGTATCCCTCTAAACAGGTGGATGGGCACGCTCCGTCGTGACCAGCTACTTCTTTCGTCTACGCAGACCGATTAATCCCACTACCCCCGCGCCAAGCGTAAGCAGGCTTGCAGGCTCGGGTACCACACCGACGGTCAGCATGTACTTCCCGTCCTCGGAATGGGTCGCCCCTTCGTAGTAGGCAATCTGGTCCCTACCCGTACTCCCGTGGTAGCCCGTGATGGCCAGGTAGTACCAGGCAGAGCTCGCCGCTTGCCATCGAATTGCGGAACCGTAACCACTACCGGCGTCATCGTTATACACCAGAGCCGTGGAATTAACGCCATCGAACAGGGCAATTACCGTGTCCGGGTCCGTCAGGCTGTCCATTGGGTAGGTCATGACGCTGATGTAGTTGCCTGCGCTTAGCCAGATTTTGATAAAGTCCGAATCGTTGGGTGTCAACCGCAGTACCCCAACATCAGCCCATGGCACGGGATTATTGAGTGCTGGTGCAGCGCCCGCCAGCGTGTTGTTCTGCGGTTCTACATCCGGGATACCGGCGAACGCCTGTACAGCCAGCACCGCCAGGACTACTGTTACAACAAAACGTTTCATCAGACTACCTCCTTTTCATGAAATAAAATACCGCATATTTTGCAAGCAATGCTTTTTCATTTTAGGACTGTCCGTTATCTGGAGTCAATAAGATAGCCATACCCGGGGCAAAAACCGGCAAAAGTACGGGGGATTTTAACTCGTTAGAAAATCCTGCCCACCTGCATCAGCCAGCGGGTCGGTTGTCCGTCGCGGGTGATGTCCTGCTGCCACCGAACGCCCGCGGTATAACCTTCTCCCAGGAGCCAGTGAAAAGAAACCGTCCACGTTTTGCCTGTGGATACATCGGGGGAAGCGTTTGCCATGCGGGTGTTGATATGTTCCACAGCCAGATAGCCCCGTCGCGCCAACGGAAGGTCTAAGCGGAGGTACAACATGTCCCGATTCGTGCCGACAGGGTGCCCCAGCACTGCGTCACGGTATTGCCAGCGGTTTTCGGAGATTTTGAAGTTGTACACCCCGCCGCCCGGGTCGCCGTCGGTATGCGCCACTTCCACCACAAGCTGCCCACCATCCGATAGCGGAGTATGGTAGCCAACCAGTACCCCTGATTTGCGCGGGGTGGTGTACCGGAAGCGGGTTAGCCAGCGTGGCGCTTGCAGGTCGTCCAGCAACAGGTCCACGTAGAGCCTCTGCTGTGCAAAGCGGTACTGCACCTGCACATCCGCCATGTAGTTGAACCACTGGTCATTTCCATCGTAAAGTCGCCAGGTAAAGAGGTGCTGGTACAGATAGAACGGCAGAACCAGCGCAGATAGCCCTGCGGGCAGTTTATTCGCCTTGAAAGCCTCCGCCAGAGAGATTTGCCAGCGAGGGGATAGCGCACGCGAGAGGCGCCTCGCCATCACATAGCGACGAGAGCCATCCTCGTCAAACAGGGCCACCATCTGCTCGTACCGCCATGTGCCCAGCCATCTGCCCAGATGCCAGGGTTGTCGGTAATCCACGTGCAGCATGGGCGGTGGCGTATCGGAGAGCAACATCGCGCCCGAGTACCCCCCTCCCCAGCGCAGGGGAGCTTGCCCAACGCGCCACTCGCCAAGCGAGGTATGCACACGCAACTGCAGCATATACGCCCAGGGCATGATGGGGCGTTGTTCGAACAGCGAGCGCGTAGTGTCCAGAGAAAAGACCATATCTGCATGAGAAGTGAGGCTATAGATGCCCGACAACCTCCATGCCAGACGCGGAGCCTCCTCCCCGGTTAGCAACGCGACCCCGGTCATGACACGCGCTTTGGGTGCTTGATCGCCCAGCAACAGCCGGCGGATGGCGGTCGCCTGCGGAGTGTCGCTTTCAGCGGAAAGACGCAGCAGGTCGCTTCCACTCCATACGCGCTGAGCGAGGGGAGCCAGCTGGAGGGAACCGTTTTGCGCTCCCAGCACGCGGGCGATGAGGTCGTTTTCTGGCGCGTTGAGAGGAGCGATATCGTCCGACCGCGCCACACAGGATACCGCCTGCACTACCGCCATCAGGTAAACAACAAGCAGAGTGCGCATCGCTAGAACCTTTCCGCCAGCCTTTGCACGATCTGCTCCCCGATAGCCAGCGAGGCGGTCGCCGCCGGAGAGGGAGCGTTCAGCACATGCACCGCCCGTGGGGTATCTACCCACACGAAGTCGTCCAGCATCTTGCCGTCTGGTGCTACCGCCTGAGCACGCACTCCAGCCGGCGCAGGGCGCAGATGTTCTGCTTTGACCTCCGGCACGAGCCGTTGCAAAGATCTCACAAACGCACGCTTACTCAGTGAACGCCACATTTCCCCTGACCCTGTACGCCAGTACCTTCGTGCAAGGCGCAAGAAGCCCGGATAACACAGGGTTGTCCACAGCTCGCGCCAGCGTATATCGGTCTTTCGGTAGCCCTCCCGCGCGAAAGCCAGCACCGCGTTCGGTCCACACTCCACCTCGCCGGAAATGGTGCGCGTGAAGTGCACCCCGAGGAACGGAAACTGCGGGTCCGGCACGGGATAGATCAGATTTCGGCAAAGCCCTCGCGCTTCTTCGGAGAGAAGATAGTATTCTCCTCGAAAGGGCACGATTCGTGCGGGAGTACTGAGACCGCTTAGCCTCGCTATCTCGTCGGAGTAGAGTCCCGCACAGTTCACGAAGTAGTGGGCGGCGAAATCGCCCTGAGTAGTATGAACTTCCACACCATCGGACACTTCGCGCATCACGAACACTTTTGCGCCCGTAACCACTTCGCCGCCCGCTTCGCGTACCCTCTCTGCCAGCCTCTCGCAAACCCGGCGGAAGTCAACGATACCTGCTTCGGGCACATATATTGCCTGAAGACCTGCAGCGTGAGGTTCTATCTCACGCAATCGCTCAACAGGAATGACCTCGCACTGTACGCCGTTCGCCTGACCGCGCTCCGCCAGCATCTGCAAGGTAGGCAGTTCGCGTTGCCCGGTAGCGACAATGACCTTACCGCATATCTCAAAGGGTATCGCCTCGTGCTCACAAAACGCCTGCATGAGCAATTTGCCCCGGCGGCAGGTCAATGCCTTCAGACTGCCCGGCTTGTAGTAGATACCGGAGTGCAGCACACCGGAGTTCCTGCCTGACTGATGCTGCGCGAGTTGCTGTTCCTTTTCCAACACCTGCACGCGCAGGTGAGGGTAGTTGCGAGTCAGCTGGTAGGCAGTTGCCAGCCCGACGATGCCCCCTCCGACGATAAGTACATCACTCCACTTCATGACCGACCGGCTGCTGAACGCGAGGAACCTCGTTAATCAGTGCGTGCGCCCAGCCGTTCTGGTAGCGGGAGAGGCGGGAAACCCCTTCCTCACTGAGGAACTTCACGTTGCTGTAGCGGGCATCCCGATAGTCCTGGATCACGCCGCTGCGGAGGGCTTCGATGATCTGCTGCACACCCTGTTCCAGCGTCCACTTCGGCTGAAAACCCAGCACACGACGTATCTTGCTGAAGTTCACCCGGTAGTTGCGCCTGTCGCCGTCGGAGCCCATGCTGATGAGCTCGGCAGATGGGACGAGGCGATGGATCAACTCGCCCACCTGCTGCAGGGTGTAGTTTTGCTCATCGGAACCGACGTTAAACACCTGATTGCGCACCAGAGCCAGAGGGGCTTCCAGCACCTTCATAATGGCGGAGGCGGCGTCATCCACGTGCACAAACGGTCGCCACTGGTCGTTGCCGAAAATGGTGATTTTGCCGTCCACCACCGCCTTAGCGGTCAGCAGATTTACCACCAGGTCAAAGCGAATGCGCCCCGACAAACCGTAAATGGTGCCGAACCGCAGGATAATGGGGGCAAATTCCTGGGAAGCGAGGCTGTGTAGCACGCGCTCGGAAGCGATTTTACTACGGGCATACAGCGAAACGGGGTTGAGCGCGGAACGTTCGTCAAGTATCTCGTCGCTTGCCCCATACACCGAGCAGGTGCTGGCGAACACAAAACGGTTCACTCCCGAGCCCTTCGCTATCTCCGCAATGGTGCGTGTGGCTGTCAGGTTGACGTCGATGGTCAGGTCTTCATCCAGCGCACAGGCGGGGTCACCGACGATGGCGCCCAGGTGCACCACCGCGTCCATGCCCTTCATGCATTCCACCACTTTATCTATCTGCCGGAAATCGGCTTTCACGATTTCAAGGCGTGGGTGGTCGGCGTACGGTTCAATAGACTCCGCGCCGTACAGGAACAGGTCCAGCAAGCGCACAAAGTAACCTTTCTCTAACAGCTTGGGCAAGAGGGCAGAACCGATGTACCCCGCTCCCCCGATTACCAGCACGTTGCGCACGGGACGATCAGGAGAGGGTCTTCCGAAGTACCGCCGCTCTGCTGAGGACAGAGCTCTCCATACCCTCGCACCGAGTCGCGTTGTCATCAACAAACCCAGAGTAATGCCCCACGAAAGCAACAGCACAGCCCGCTGCAGCGGCAGGTATCCGGGTAGCAGGTAAGCCACAAACCCCAGCAACAGGTAGGTAACCGTCGCTGCCTGAAGGATGACCATCGCCTTATAGCGTCCTTGATACAGCCGACTGTGTGTGTAAAACCCGCTCAGCGAAAAGACGGTCAGTGCAATGATTGTCAATATCCAGCTACACCGTGTAAAGACGTGGAGATGCTCTCTTAATGCAGTTGGGGCATCCTCCACAACACCCGTTACCCCCACTACCCACAGGTAGTGGAATAAAAGCGCAAACACCAGCGACAGGTTCACCATCAGAGCATCTGCCAACGTACGCAGCACAATGTCGCTGTTTATTCGCCGTCGCCAAATCACTTTGCCAATCTCCTCCCGCTGTACTCGCGAAGCGAGTTCGTTCTTCCTACCTCGCGGCAGGGTATACCCTCAACGAAACCAGTAAAATTATCGGCAGGCTTTGTGCATCACTTTCGCGACCGCATCCGCAATGTCCTGCATATCCTCCTCACTCAAGGTGGGGTGCACCAGGAACGCCAGGGAGGTTTCGCCGAGCTGCTTCGCTACAGGTAGTCGCTGAGGTGGCTGGAGCCCGGCTCGCTCAAAAGATTTCTCCAGATACACCTCACTACAACTGCCCACATTGCAGGGGATGCCCTGCTGGTTCAGCTCCACCATGATACGGTCACGGCTCCAGTCGGGCTTAAGCGCTTCCGGGCGGACAAAAACATAGTACCGATAGTAGGCGTGCCCAATGTGGTCCGGAGGGACGGTAACGCGCAAGCCCGGCGTTTGGAGGAACCTTTCGGTAAGAATCTCAGCATGGCGCCTTCTGACCGCCACCCAGTGAGGTACCTTGCGCAGCGCCACCCGCCCGATGGCGGATTGCATCTCGGTCATACGCCAGTTCGTGCCAAACGACTCGTGCAGCCAGCGGAAGCCGGGCGGATGCTGGCGATGATACACCGCTTCGTAGCTTTTGCCGTGGTCCTTGTACGACCATGCTTTTTCCCACAGTGCATAGTCGTTTGTGGTCAGCATCCCCCCTTCGCCTCCCGTGGTAATAATCTTATCCTGACAGAATGACCACGCTGCCACATGCCCCAGGCACCCCACAGGTCGCCCCTTATAGGTAGCGCCATGCGCCTGAGCGCAGTCCTCAATCACCCACAGCCCACGCTCACGAGCCAGAGCCACGATTTCGTCCATCTCACAGGGCCAGCCGGCGAGATGCACCGCGATAATCGCCTTTGTGCGTGGTGTTAGCACCGCCCGGATGGTTTCCGCGGTGATGTTCTGGCTGTTGGGGTCTACATCGGCGAAGACGGGCTTGGCTCCACGCAGCACCACCGAGCTGGCTGAGGCGACAAAGGTTCGGCTGGTCACCACCACTTCGTCGCCCTCGCCAATGCCCAGCGCATACAGCGCCAGCTCCAGCGCTACACTGCCGTTGGCTACCGCCACAGCATACTCACATCCGGCGAAGGCAGCAAACTCCTTCTCAAACAATCTCCCCTCTTCGCCTGTCCAGTAGTTCACCTTCCCCGAGCGCAGTACCCGCACCGCTGCCTCTATTTCGTCCTCTTCAAAGTGCGGCCACGGGGCAAGCGTTCTCTTCATTGCCTTCTCCATCATCCTCTCCTGCTCTGCAGAGCCCTTGCGGGCACTCCCAC
>BEHS01000094.1 GCA_002898895.1 bacterium HR16
AGTTGCACATGTTTTTCAGCTCTTCACGCAGAGCGAAGTCGAACACATGCGCTCGCCCGCCCATTGCCACGTTCGCCCACCAGTTCAGCGCATCGCGGTTGGTATCCCAGTACTCTCCGACCGCGAACTTACCCGCCATCGCGCCGTATGCCAGATATTCCTTCAGATAGGTGTAGCTGATGCCCTTCACGTTGTCCAGGCGGTAGCCCTGCACGCCCAGCGCTTTCGTCAGCCAGTCTCCGGCAGCTTTCAGCCCTTCCGCCACGTAGGGGTTCGTGTGGCACAGGTCACGTCCAAAGCCCCAGTACTCTCCCGGCACGTTGGGGCACTGGCTGTGATAGTTGGGATGGAAATCAAAGTAACCCTTCTGGAAGCGCCCTCGCCCGTCGTTGCCATAGGCATCCTTGTAGCGGAAGTTCCAGTACCCATCGTCGCCGTTGCGGTGGTTCAGCACCATGTCCACGTATACATCCAGCCCGTTGGCACGCATCACCGCTACTGCCCTCAGCAGTTCATCGCGGGTACCCCATCTGGTAGCAACCGTGCCCTTCTGGTTCTTGCTGCCGATATCGTAGTCATCAAAGGGGTCGTAGCCGTTGGAGTAGCCGCCGGATGCCCCTTTGAGCACAGGAGGTATCCACACCGCCGTAAATCCGGCCCGTCGCAGACTGTTGGCTTGTTTCGCCAGGTGCGTCCACCAGGAGTCCCGTCCACCCGTGCTGGCGTCCCAGTAAAACCCCTGCATGAGCACGCCTGCAGAAGCCTGCAGAAGCAGCGTGAGCACGAGGATAGCAGTGAATATCCAGCGACCTGTGCGCAGCTTCATCACCCTGTGTACCGCTCAGAAAGGAATACGTATTCTCGGATAATTCTACTCCTCCCTTCTGCGCCTGTCAACGTCCGCTTGACAAACCACCCCTGAAACGTTTACAATCTATCCCTGCAGGGCGTAAACACCAGCAGGGATGGGATAGATGGACGGTACGGTACCCGCCAAAACAGGCGCTCCACGAGCAGCCGCTTCTCCCGCCTTTGCGCGCCAGAAGAGTTTGGACGATGAGGTGCGATTTGTGAAAGGGGTGGGAGAGGCTTTAGCGCAGGTGCTCGCCAAGCTGAACATCTATACCGTCTTCGACCTGCTGATGCACCTGCCGCGACGCTATGAGGATCGCACGCACTTCCGCACCCTCTCGCAGGTGGTACCCGGCGAGGCGGTGACGGTACACGGCACGATTATGGCGGCGGACAACGTCTCCCCACGCCCCAAAATGACCATCACCAAAGTCATCATCGACGACGGCACAGGCACGCTGGAGCTGGTCTGGTTCAATCAGCCATACCTGAAGGACAAGTTTCTGAAGATGCGCGGGCAGGACATCGTGGCGTACGGCGTGGTGCAGAACGCGCCTTATCACTACCAGATGCAGACCCCCGAATGGGAGCCTTTGACGGAGAGCGACCCGCTTGCCGCGCACCGCATCGTGCCGGTGTATCCGCTGACCGAAGGACTGGCGCAGTCGCGCATCCGTCGCATCCTGTACAACGCTCTGCAGACCTACGAGCCGGTGTTAATAGACTGCCTTCCGCCCGACCTGCGCCGCCGGCTAAACCTGATGCCCTTTGCGGAAGCGGTGCGCAACGCCCACTTTCCCGAAAGCATGGAGCACCTTGAGCGCGCCCGCCGACGGCTCATTTTCGAAGAGTTCTATCTGCTGCAGCTGCACATTGCCCAGCGCAAAATCGCCGAAACTACCGGCGCGCCTGGTATCCGCTTCCGCATCGACAAGGACGTGTTGTGGCGTAAACTGCACGAGATAGTGCCTTTCGACCTCACGAACGCCCAGCGGCGCGTGATCGAGGAAATCTGGAACGACATGGCACGAGACTACCCGATGAATCGCCTGCTGCAGGGCGACGTGGGGTCGGGAAAGACCATCGTGGCGGCGGCGGCGATACTGGCGTGTGTGGAGAACGGCTATCAGGCGGCGGTGATGGTTCCCACCGAAATCCTGGCGGAGCAGCACTTTATCGTGTTGTCGCGCCTGTTCCGTCGGCTGGGCATCATCGTGGACCTGGCGGTAGGCAGTCTCACCCAGCGCGGCAAAAAGTCGGTGCGCGAGCGCATCGCCACGGGCATCACACAGGTGGCGGTGGGCACACACGCGCTCATTCAGGAGGGCATCGAGTTTCGCAAGCTGGGGTTGGTGATTATCGACGAGCAACATCGCTTCGGCGTGCTGCAGCGTGCTGCTTTGCGTGAGAAGGGCGAGAACCCCGATGTGCTGGTGATGACTGCCACGCCCATCCCGCGCACGCTCACCATGACCCTGTATGGCGACCTGGACCTTTCCATCATCGACGAGTTGCCGCCCGGGCGCAGACCGGTGAAGACGCACCGCAAACGTGCTCACCAGCGCGCGCAGGTGTACGAGGCGGTGCGCAAGCTGGTTCAGCAGGGGCAACAGGCGTACATCGTCTGTCCGCTCATCACCGAGTCCGAAAAGATGCAGGCAAAGGCGGCGGAGGACCTGGCAAAGCACCTGCAGGAGGAGGTGTTCCCCGAGCTGCGTGTGGGGCTGTTGCACGGACAGATGAAGCCGATGGAAAAAGAGGAAATCATGGAGCGGTTCCGTGCGGGCGAGATAGATATTCTGGTCTCCACCACCGTGATCGAGGTAGGCGTGGACGTGCCCAACGCCTCGGTGATGGTGATTGAGGATGCGGAGCGGTTTGGACTGGCGCAACTGCACCAGCTGCGCGGGCGCGTGGGGCGCGGGGCGCATCAGTCCTACTGTATCCTGATTAGCGACTCCAACGGCGAGGATGCCAATCGTCGGCTGGACGTGCTGGTGCGCACGAACGACGGCTTCGTCATCGCGGAAGAGGACCTGCGTCTGCGCGGACCCGGCGAGATTTATGGCACCCGGCAGAGCGGCGTGCCCTCCCTGCGCGTGGCGGACATCCTGCGCGACGCCGAACTGCTGGAGCTGGCGCGGCAGGAAGCGTTCAACACCGTACGCGCCGACCCCGAACTGAAACAACCCCAGCACCGCCTGCTGCAAAGCGCAATGCAACGCAACATGCCGCGAGCGGTGCTGGCAACGGTGAGTTGAGATGACAGAGTGCCGAATAGCCATCTATCCGGGTTCCTTTGACCCCGTTACCAGCGGGCATTACGATATCATCGTGCGGGCGTCGCGCCTGTTCGAAAAGCTCATCGTTGCGGTTGCGCCCAACCCCGCCAAACAGCCGCTGTTCACGGTAGAGGAACGCATCGCCATCTTGCAGGAAGTTTGCGCCTCGTTGCCTAACGTGCAGGTGGAGAGCTTTGAGGGGCTTCTGGTCGATTTCGCCATGCAGCGCGGGGCGCAGGTGATTGTGAAGGGACTGCGTGCGGTGAGCGATTTCGACTATGAATTGCAGATGGCGTTGACCAACCGACGCCTGTGCCCGCAGATCGAAACCATTTTCATGATGACCAATTCCGAATACGTTTTCCTGTCCTCCAGCATGGTCAAAGAGATTGCGCGTTTGGGAGGCAGTGTGCAGGGACTGGTGCCCAAAGCGGTGGAGCCATATCTATACCGAAAACTGGGCAGGGCGATACCGAACCGCGAAGAAAGCAACAGGGGGTGATTACCATAGAAATCTTACAGCTTCTGAAACAGCTCGAAGAACTGGTAGAGAACACAAAGTACATTGCTTTGCTGAAGCTCACTTACGGGCTGGACCACGACGAATTTTTTGTGCTCGTGAACCGCATTCGGGCGTCGTTGCCGGAAGATGTCAAGCGCGCCAGTAACGTCACCCGCGAGCGCGACCGCATCCTCGAAACCGCTCACGAGGAGGCGAACCATATTATCGAGGAGAGCAAAGCGGAAGCGGCGCGCATTCTGGAGGAAGCACGCCTGCAGGCACAGCGCATGGTGGACCAGAGCGAGATTGTGATGATGGCAAAGGAGCAGGCACAGCATATCGTCGCCAGCGCGCGCGAAGACGCCCGGCAGATTCGGCGCGGTGCAGACGAATACGCGCGTGACGTGCTGAACAACCTCGAAGCGGTTCTGGCAAAGGCGATAGGGACCATCCAGCGGGGCAAGGAAACACTGGAAGAATCCCTGCGTGAGGAGGAGCGTGTACCGGCGGGAACGGGGCGAGGATAGGTTTTGCCTCGCCCTGCTCTGCAGGATATGATACCCCTCCGTTTCAATCCGTCGAGAAAATCACAGGCGGGGAACCCTGTTGGGGCGGGCTGGGATTTTTGCGCGTTTTTTGTGGGAGAGATAAGAAGGCGCAAAAAAAAACCGATAATGAGAGTATGCGCAATCTCCTGTTCGCCATACTCATCGTGGCAAGCGTGCTGCTTGCGCTACTGCTGTGGTCGCCGACGGTCAGCACCGGAGACCATCTGCCTGTCGAATCGGTAGCCGCCGGTGTGCTACGGTAGCAGTTCGATACGCGCAATCTGCACCTTCACGCGGGCGCGCGCGCAGGGGTCCAGGCGCAGGCGCGTCACCACCCCTCGCCAGCGCGGGTTCTCGCCCAGATTCAGGGTGTAGTCGTGCCACTTGCCGTCCACGTGCACAGGGAACCGTACACTGGTAGATTCGCTTTCCGCCAGTGAACGAGTGCTCCAGAAAACCTGCCCCATATCGTCGAACTGCTGTTCCGCCGACTCCAACCGCATCCGCAGGCGCAGTCGTCGATAGCGTGACGCCGCAATCTGCACAGGTGGACCGAAGAACGCAGGGTCGTTGCCTGTGGTTACCGCCGTTAACGCGCCGCTCTCGATTCGCGGGTTATCCAGATTCATGCCGTTGTCCCACCCGTAGGTGTCCCGCACGAACTCCCACTGTGGCTTGCTGGTAAAGGTCATCTCCACTTGCGGTACCGGTAAGCCGACATCGGCGGGAGTGAGGTCAACATGCGCTTTCGGAGCGGAGGTAAACACCTCCCGAATGGCATCCAGATAGCCGAAACCGAACTCCTTATGCGGCTCGATGTACGATCCCTCGCCCCACTCGTTCCATGCTTCAATCAGTATCATCGGCACAACCTTATGCGGGTGGCTCTGCAGAAAATGTAAAGCGTCCTGAAGATGCCTCTTGAACTTGTCGGGAGTGCGTCCGTAGCGTACAAGAGCGTTTTGACCGTGCCATGGGCGACTGTCCCAGCCCCCGCTCACGGGAGGCAACAGGGGGATAGGGCTATTCTGTACGATATTCTCCCACTGCTGGCGGTATCCCCCGATAAGGGCATCGAACGATGCTCGTTTCGCATCCCCGACGACGCCAAGGTGAGGCCAGTTGTAGGCGGTTACCGCGTCGTAGCCCTCGCGGGCGGCGGTCTGCGCTTCGCCTGTGCCCCCGATACAGGCTATGAGGTACAGCCCTCTCAGCCCGGAGCGAACACATTCCTCACGCATTGCGTCAAAGGCACGTTTAACCGCCTCGCTACCCATATCTGCACGCAGGCGGTACGGACTGAAAATAATCATCACCGGCTTGCCGTCGATTTGCAGGTGTTCGGGACGGTGGAAGTAGCGTTCTATCCAGTACCGGGTTACGGCGAGGCAGTCTTCATGCGAGGAGGTGTTCGGCGGATTGTGATTCGCCCACAGCAGGCAGAACTGCAAATGTTGTCGATAGCGGCTTCGGAAATAGCCTTCGTGCAGAGCGTGTTCCAGCTGTCGTGCCCCCTGCACCCAGTACCAGTCGTACACGAAGAAGGTGATGCCGTGTTCCACCGCCCATTTGATATGCCAGTCGGCAACTTGCGGGTCGCCCTCACGATACCAGCCGAGCACCGGCTTGCGTTCGGGGAAGCGGGTAATCGGCGCCCATTGCCCCGCGCTTCGCCAGCCGGGGAAATAATATACCCCTACCGGGTACTCTGGTTTTACCGGAGACGGTGGCGGTATCGTACGCGAAGCAGTTCGCAGGGGACGCGGGGTAATCTCTACAACGGCTCTTACGGTAACCGGCACAGCGTTCGTGCTCTGCACCTGTGCGGTAAGCATGCCACGCCATGCACGCGCAAACAACACTCGCCATCGCCACTCTGCCTCCTCCCCATAGGGCAGAGCAGATTGCGCTGACTGCACCCTCTCCAGCAGGCGGGCGCCTGCGGGCAAATTAACCTTCGCGGTGACCCCTCCGGCGGTTTGCCCACCTACGTTTACCACGCGAAGCGCAACCGTCACCGGCACTCCCGCGCGCGGCAGGGCGTCTTCCACATCGAAGTACAGCACGCGCAAATCGGGCTTGCCTTGCGGTTGGGCAGATACCGATGCCTTCTCCAGCACAATAGTGTCGCCAACGTTCTCTCCGGGGCGAACGCCTAACATCACCACCTCGCCGCCCCAGCCGGGAGCGTCCAGCATGTTCAGATTATACAGGTGGGGCTGACCGTCGGCGATGACCTCGAAGGCGTGCTGCTGGATACCGTACGCCTCGCTGGTTGCAAAAAGCAAGGTACATTGTGTCGCGTTGACCGAGCGGAGCTGCAAGATAACGAAGGGAAACCGCTCTGCCTCGACGCTCACTCGTCCCCCGAAGAAGCCGTCAGGTTCTTCCAGCTGCAGGCGCACCCCCGTCGCTGCCTCCTCTACACGCACACCACGCCATGCGGTCCAGTCCATTCGATGCGCCCGGAAGACAAATTCCCTTTGTCCCTCGCGTAGCGCAAGTCCTTCCAGCCGCACAATGCGGATGGAGCGAAGGGCGAACTCGCCCATGCCGTACGGGTCGAACCGCAGACGAACGATACGCCCCTCCTTCTGCCAGAAGGGGAACACGCGGTAGGTATGCCACTGCCCGTCGCCGCGTACCGCGAATCGTGTGCTTTTGCCCGGCGAGAAACCACCATAAGGGGATTGGGTAGTGTTGCTCCAGAAGATTTCGGCTTCGCCGGGCAGGAAAGCCCGCATCTCTATCTCCACTGCCTGATGGGGCACAGCCGGCAGGTTCAGCAGAGGGAGATACTCCAGTACCGGGTCACCGCCGGTGGTACGGAAGACCATTGCACCATCTTCAAAGCGTACGTCCGCTACTTCGCCGTTCGCACGCCACGCCTGTAGCACCTCGGGATTGCCGAATCGCCATTCGGCTTCTACTTGCACTTTGCTCATGATTGCACCTCGCCCTGTGCCGTTTCTCGCCAGTATCTTTCCGCCAGGATGACGGCAACGTAATCATCGTACGGCTGTTCTGGGGTGCGTAGCCAGGAGGGAATTATCTTGCGCCAGCCTTTCGGGGGGTTCTCGCGCAGGTAGCGGCGGCGTGCCTCCTCAGAGGTATACGCCTCGTTGACCACGTGCACAGGCACCTCCGACGACAGATTGCGCAGTAACGGTTCCAGCGCACGAAAACCCGTGCCCCCACCTACCACGATACACTGCGGACGAAAACGCCGAAACAGGAACCCAAGCTCCTTTTCGAATTCCTCTATCGCCAGCACGCTACGATGCAACACCTGTCCATCGTTTCGCACCACAGCTAAACCCACCTTGCTCCGCCCGGGGTCTATCCCGATCACCACCGCTTCCGGCATTTCAGCACCCTAGTTGCGTTACTGCACAATGCGAAACCGTAATCGCAGGCTATCGGCGGAGTAAGTGTCCGCGTCCGCCACAACTACCACGTTCACATAACGTCCCCTGCCCTCACGCACGATACGGTCGGCGAGGTCGGTAATCTCCACGCTGGAAACCGTGCCCACTGACGGCTCGCCCTCCGTACCGATTTGGGGAATAATACCTGCCTCGATGGCTCTGGAGCGTACCTCATCGCGCAGGAACTCGATGAGCGTATTGACAATTTCGCCGGTGCTGCGCCCAGACCACACCCTCACGCGTGCAATCTCCTCATCCTTGCGATACACGAGGCGATTACGGTAAGGTTTCAGCTCCACCTGTATCGGCTCGCCAGCCACGCTGTTGCGTACCGCTACCGCCAGCACCACCACAGGCACATCGGAGCGAGCTATCTGCTCTGCCAGCACCTCCACGCTGACCGCTTCGTCAGCCACTACTTCCGTACTACTTCCTGCTGGCGAGGGCATACTCACCCGCTTGAGAGGTACATACGCTGCCCGATGCGCCGTTCCTGCCGAGGCACCTCGTGCCTGAGCGATGCGCCCCGCCTCTACCAGCAAACGATAAATCTCGTTACGAGTCGCCCGCAGGGAGAGCCCGTTGGGAATAACCCGTCGAGCGATCTCCTCGTCTTTGCGTGCGATGATGGGTTTCTCTTTAATCTGCTCCAGCCTCTCTATCAGCCCGCGCAGTTCCTCTTCCTGCGCCTGCAGCTGAGCGATGGTACCCCGAAGCGTGTCCGCTTGCTGCTGGAGCTGGCGGCTCTGCTGGGCGAGCTGTTCTGTTTGCTGGCGTAGCTGCGCTGCCTGTTGTTGAAGCCGGGCGTTTTCGCTGTTCAACCGCACATTCTCGCTGGCGTACTGCATATTCTGCGAAGCCAGCTCCGTGTTGTTCTGCTGGTACAGCGTGTTCTGCTCACGCAGAAACTGTCCCTGCCTCTCAAGCTGCGCATTGGTCTGGCGCAACTGCGCGTTGGTGCGACGTAACTGCTCACTGCTCGCCTTCAAGGTGGCATTTTGCTTCTGTAGTATTTGAAGCTCTTTGCTCTGCTCCGCGATACGACGGTTGAGCTCGGCTACCTGCAGTCGCCTTTGCTGAAGCTGCTGTCTGACCTCCTCCAGTTGTTGTTGCTGCTGGCGCAACTGCCGCATGTTCTCTTCCATCTGCTGTTGTTGCTCACGCACACGTTGTACAGCCTCTTCATAGCGTTGCTGTATCTGCGTGTACTCGCTGCTCAATCGGGCGTACCGGCGCTGTAGCTGGCGCGATTGCTCCAGAATGCGCTCTCCGCGCACGATGATTTCGCGGAACGTCTGGGCGGTAGCGAGCACAGCCACGATGGTCAGGAGGGCGATAAGCGAACCGGTGAAGCTGGTAATCAGCATGGCGGTATGGCGGGGGCGCAATCCCCACACGGAGATGCGCCGCTTACCCAGATACCGCCCCAACCAGTCACCGAAGTAAGCGATAAAGCCGCTGACCACGATGAAGATAATGCCGATGATAATGGTGCGAATGGGCATCGCTGAACCCTCCTTGTTGCTTCACCGCCCGCGTTTCCACAAAATGACCACTCCGGCAATCGCCCCCAGAACATCCGGCAGAAAGCTCGCGACCAGGGGCGATATATTACCGCCTCGCCCCAGAATGAACAGGTACTGCGCCATCGCCCAGTACAAAAAGATGATGACGATGCTGAGGGCAAACCCCGCCGCTGCCGTGCTACGCTGCCTGCGGATGCCCAGAGGCGCACCCACGAAACCAAAAATCAGGCTCGCCAGAGGCAGGGATATTTTGTTGTACAGCTCTACTTCCATTTGTCGGGTATCCTCACCTGCCTGCCGGTATCGGCGGATGCGCTGCAGGGTCTGGCGAAAGCTGCGGCTGTCGGGGTCGGGCACCAGGTCGGTTTCGATCTCCCGCAGGCTCTTGCGGATACCTCCTCTCAGCACCCGCGTGGTAGTGCGCGCAAACTCCGCCCTTACGCGCCCATCGCCTGTCATCCAGTAGCCGTCATAGAGGTCCCACTCTCGCCCGCCCAGCCATCTGGCGCGTTTGGCGTACACAATCAGTACCGGATGCCAGCTTTCTGAGGAGGGAGCGAATTGAACGGCGGTTACGTCGTACAGAACGCCTGCCTGCAGGTCTACCCCGCCCTGCGCGGTGATGAGCGTTTCCACCTTGCCCCTGCGCATCACCGTTTGCGTTACCGGCTGGGCGCGTTCCCCTATCTGGCGAAGCACCGCCGTGCGCAATCGCCACATCTCCGCCGTCGCCGGCGGCACTACCAGCTCGTTGAAGCTCATCGCCAGCACGCTGACCACCGCCCCCATCGCCAGCACCGGCGTCACAATGCGCCACAGGCTATATCCTGCCGCATACAGCGCGACGGTTTCGCTTTCGCTGGAGAGCCTGCCGAAAGAGAGCAGGGAGGCAAGTAGCATCGCCATCGGAAAGGTCTTGACCATAATCTGGGGCAGGCTGAGCAAAACCATGCGCCCCACCGTCCACAAAGAAGCCCCTTTCACCAGGTACTCGGTGAGCTGGAACAGGCTACCGCCCGCGAAGAAGAGAGCGGTGAACAACAGCACACCGAACACGAACGGTCCGATGAGCTCTTGTAGTATCAGACGGTCTATTACCTTGAGCCGCATGGGTCAGATATGCTCATATTCCTCGCCAAGATAGAACTGCCGGGCGATGGGGTCGTCGGGTAGCGTGTCCGAGTTGCCCTCGGTCAGGATTTTACCGTTGTGAATGATGTACGCCCTGTCGGTAATACGCAAAGTGGCACGCACGTTGTGGTCGGTAATCAGGATGCCCACGCCAAGCTGCTCGCGCAGGTGTGCGATGATGCGCTGCAGGTCTGCAATAGCGATGGGGTCTACGCCGGTAAACGGCTCATCCAGCAAGATAAACCTGGGGGAAGCGGCAATGGTTCGTGCAACCTCCACCCTGCGCCGCTCTCCCCCCGAAAGGGTGTATCCGCGTGCGTGGCGCAGGTGCGCAATGTGAAACTCCTCCAGCAACTCGTCGATGCGCTGACGAATCTGTCTTTCCGGCAAACCCTGCAGTTGCATTACCAGCCGGAGGTTATCCTCCACCGTCAGCTTGCGGAACACCGACGGCTCCTGCGCCAGATAGCCGATGCCCATTCGCGCCCGGGCGTACATGGGCAGGTGGGTAATCTCTCGCTCATCCAGCCACACCCGCCCCTCGTTTGGGTGTACCAGCCCAACAATCATATAGAAAGTGGTGGTCTTGCCCGCGCCGTTGGGTCCCAGTAGTCCCACGATCTCGCCTGTATCCATCTGCAGAGAGACGCCATCCACCACCCTGCGTCCTTTGTAGATTTTGACCAGCTTTTCGGCTCGCAGCTTCATTTTTTACTCTCCTCTGCAGGAGGACGCTTCGGCTGAATCACGGTTTCCGTGCGCTCGGGGTCACCTTCGAGTACAACCCGCAGGTCTTCCTCACCCAGATAGATGGTCCCTTTGTCGCCCTTCTGGGTTGCTAAGAATCGCGGGTCATCTACCTCCACGAAAACACCGTTTTGCAACGTCACCTGACGTGTCGCATCGTCGTAGAGCACCACACCTGCACTGCCCCGTGCGGTACGTTTCTCTTTCGGTTGAGTAAGGCGAAAAGTAACCTGCCCTTCTGCCCGCGCCCTTGTCAGGCGGGTCTCCTGTCCGGTCTGCAAGCGCGACTCGGCGGTAATGACACTCGCCTCCATGCGCAGTTGCCTATCGGTGCTTTCCAGCACCACCCGATTTCCCGTCACCTTGACCAGAACAGTGCCGTCCCGCTTGTATTCGGTGACAATCTGCTGGTAGCGGCTCAGGCGATATCGTCCCACCTGCACCTGTGCCAGAGCGGGCACAACCGCCCCCACTAAACACACCATCAGTATCAGTTTTTGTCTCAAAACCATACCTTTGATCCTCTCCATGAATTTCATGGCGACAAGACACGCATCGTCTGCAAGGCGGTATCCAGCTCCACCTGTTGCGCGCGCAGGTTGAACTGCTTGCCGGTGATATGCACATCTCCCCGTGCTATCAGACGGTTCTGACGCGCCAGCCATATCACCTCTTTTGCTTGAAGCCGGACGCCGTTTACGCGCGAATAGGCATGGACGCCCCCGCTTGCCTCTACGCGCCACTGTTTCTGCACCGCTCGCACCTGCCCTGCGCGCAGGTCGGTGGTAGGTTTGCCTTTCTCATACAGAACACACCGCACGTTCTCGAAGACGCCTGTTGCACCCGCCTGTGCGCTTTCTGCTTCTGCGCGAGGCACGGTCGCCTCCCACACCGTCTGACTGGGAGTGCCCGGCTCCAGCCACGTCAAACGCAGCGCTTCTGTCTCCACCTGCAGAGAGGGCAATCGCGCTGGCTGAGGTGCCGACTCACGCGGCTGGGGAGGACGACGAACCTGCTGTGTTCCACACCCTGCCATACTGAACCACACGCACCCGCATACCAGCACGGCGACAAGCCTCATCCGATTCATAGCGGGTACATGTTACACGAAGGGTAGCGGGATGTGCAAGGCAAGCATCGTTCCCCCCGTTTGCAGAGGGCTACAGGAGTCTCGCCCCCAGGCGAACGCGATTTATATCCCCAGCCACTTGCGGTAGATGGCTTCGAAAATGCGCACGTCCTGGACGGTATCTTCTCCCGAGGAGCGAAACGGCTCGCCTGTGCGCACGCAATGGATGAAGTGCTGTGCCTCGCGCTGGAACGACCACGACCAGCCATCCTTCGGGAAGGGGCGCAAGTACTCCGGAGTATCACCTGCACGATACACTTCCACCTCGGCGCAGGCGTTGCGCAGCAGCAAAGAGGGAGAGGTGACCTTCACCCAACCCCGCTGAAAGTATACCTGTGTATCCTCATCCCATTTATGCGCCGCCAGCGAGCCGGTCTCCAGCGCCACGCGCACGCCTCCCATTTTGAGCACCGCCACGCCCGTGAAGCCGTCGTCGTCGAGGTCTGCCGACATCACCTGCCAATCGTCTCCTGCGCCCAACAGCCATCGGGCAAGATTCACGTTGTGGGTAAACACTTGCAGGTAGTTGGTGTAGCTCTGGTGATAACGTTCGGGCAGCCATTCGGGCACTTCGAGAGGTGCGCTCGGATACGGCTCATCCGTGCCGATAACCGTGCCCGAGTTGCCCGCCGTCCAGTTGCCACCGAAGCAACGAGCGCGCAGATAGAAAAGCCTGCCCAGCTCACCCGACTGGCGGTAGTCGTCAATAATCTGCTTCGCGAGCTCGATACCTGCGTCGTAGCGTTTCATGTAGGCGACCATCAGCCGACCGCCGCCTTCACATGCCGCCTGCAACATGCGTTCGGCACGCTCTACCGTCAGCGCCATCGGCTTTTCCATGTATACCGGCTTGCCTGCGCGGAGCGCGTCTTCCGCCACCTGCGCCTGGTGCACAAAATGCGCCGATACCGCCACCGCATCGATATCAGGGTCTAACAGCAGTTCGCTGTGCGTGGTGTACACGCGCGGGATGCCAAAGCGTTCCGCTACCCTCTGCGCCAGCTGAGGGCGCATTTCCGCCAACGCCACCACCTCGCAATCGGGAAGGGCGGTAAAATTGGGCAGGTGTACCGCCTGCGCCATGAAGCCCGCCCCAACGTATCCCAGCCGAACCTTTTGCATGTCGTCTCCTCCTTTTTCAGACCTTCGCCAGCACAGCGTCCAGCGCGGCTTTGGCGTTGCGGATAACGTTCTCGTGCGAGTCCGCCCAGTAGTCACGGTTGAAGATTTCGATGCTCAGGAAGCCCCTATAGCCCACCTCATACTTGAGGATGCGGAACTCCTCCACGAGGGGGATGGCGCCATGTCCGGGGTAGACGCGGTGGCTATCGTTCAGCTGCTCGCGCGGCAGGTCCGGGCAGTCGTTCACGTGCACAATCAGCAACTGCTCACGGGGTAGCCGGCGTATCTCGTCCAGCGGGATACCCGATTTATAGTAATGGAAGGTGTCCATCATGATACCCACATTGCGGCTGGTGGACGCGCCCACAACAGCCAGCGCCTGCCGCGGACCCGGTATGAAGGGCGCACCGCCAATAGGTTCCAGGGCGCATTTCACCTCGTATTGCCCGCTGACTTCGCCGTAGCGCTGGGCGGATTTGCCTGCTCGCTCGATGGCTTCGGCGATACTCATGCCGGGCGGAGGGGCGTCGGCGGTGAAGCAAAGAAGGGTTTTACTGCCCAGCTGGCGAGCGATGCGTGCGTACTTGTCGATGCGACGCAACTGCTCCTCTTGCTGAGCGGTATCGAAGGCGAAGAAAGGGAACGCCATAATCGCTGCGACCTGAAGGCGGTTTTTCGCCAGCTGACGTTTGAGATCGCTTATGGAGTGGCGTGTGAGATAATCGTCGATTCGTCCCGCCTCTATCTCCACCCCTTCATAGCCGTATTTGCCCAGCAGGTCCAGTGTGGCTTCCAGCGGTTTATCTGCTCCGCAGGTGATGGTGTTGAAGCATGTTTTCATCGGCTACCTCCCTTCAC
>BEHS01000095.1 GCA_002898895.1 bacterium HR16
GTTACGGCAGGAGGTATTGCACCGGCACCGTTTTGGGGATGACGTATTGGGTTTACGCGGAGCGGTGCGTTCGTTTTTAGACCAGTTTTCGGAGGGTTCAGAGGCTTTGCTGCGTTATGTTGGTTTACGTAGCGCGGACGGACTATACAGCAGTGTTTTTGCGCAGGAGGAGCCGGTCGTATAAGTGCGACTATTTTTTCAAAATTCATCAATGGTGGGGAGACTGCACCAACGCTTTTCAGTCTATTTTGTCATGCTGAGCGTCAGCGAAGCATCTCAGAGTAGCGATAAAACGAGATTCTTCGCTTCGCTCAGAATGACAGCAAGCGGCACCGATTCGCCCATACCCGAATACTCATGTGTGGCGGAGTACTACCCTATCTGTATACCGGCGTACCGCAGCTCCTTCGCATCCTGTGCGGTGCCGAACAGGTCTATAGTGTGCGACGGTTTGTTCCCTCCGCGCTCGCAGGCGGTAAAGAAGACGCTAAATGGCTCGCGCAGGGGAATAGTTTGCGATTCCCCACGTTGGGGCAGTAGCGGGAACAGTGCATTAAATCGTGTGCCGTCGGCATTAGACGCCGCGTAGACCACCAGTAGCCGCTTGCCGTCGGGCGAGTGGAAGCGGGCGTAGAGCGGGTAGGGGGTGTTCAATCCCTCACCGCCTTCCATGAGCGTTTGCCTCTGTACCACACGCCCTTCTCTCACCGCGCAGTGCTCCAGCGTAGCGCGCAGGGGCAGGTTAGGAAAGTACTTCTCGCGCAGGAGAGGGGTGGTCTGCTGGCGCAAATACAGCAAATGAGCGGTGCCCCGGCTATCCAGCCACAGGTCTAAATTGGTGATGTGTCCGCCGGTAGCGTCCACGTTGTCTATCTCCAGCGGCGGAGAGAACGGCTCGGAAAGCACGTTTGGCGTCCAGGCGAAGAAGAGCCTGCGGAACACATAGTCCCATTCGCGCTGAGTCCTCTCGCGCTTGTAACGTCGCCACTCTTCGACCGGCTCCACAATATCGCCGATGGCAAGCACGTATGCAGTCCGGTTGCGCAGCAGTACCTGCGGATAACAAGCACGGATAGGGAAGGAGAGAATACCCGGCGCATCCCAGCGTCCATCGCTTTTCAACAGCGCGTAGTGGTACTCGCCGCTGCGGGCGTCGATGTGCAGGAGCAGTATCTCGCCTCGCCGGCTGTCGGCAGCGATTCCGCGATAGGAGTGGTCGGTAAACGTAGCCGTCTGCGGGAAAGGTGGGGTATGCTGTTTCGGTTCAGATAGCGCGCTTCGCGGAAACTCCAGCAGGCGTGGCTCGCACCTGCCGTACTGAGTGCCGACAGGCATCACAGAGGTGTTGACCGAAAGGAACAACCTGCCACGTGGTAAGACCACCAGAGGGCACGGTTCACGCTCGCGAAAGGCGGGCGGTGACCATACCATTTGCCAGTGCTCGTTGCCTCGCTTCAGGAAGAGGCGAGGACGGGTATTGCACAGTGGCGGTACGCCAACGCCCGTCTCCATGATGCTGGCGAATACATCTTGTCCGATACGTGCGATAAGCGGTGCACCGTAGCACCATAACGGTCCAGAGCCGTTGTTGGGCGGTTCGCAGGTGGCGATAGATTCCTCGATCAGCACGCGTAACATCTTGTCCTTCCTCCTCGTAATCTCTTCAGTATCAAGAGGGTATTTTCCCCCTTTTTGGGGCAAAAACCGGTAATTTTATCACGACATTGGTACGCTTTTTGCAACTAATATGGGTGCAAGGCAAAAAGAGGCACTACAAGAGAGGGTGCCCGACAACGCGAAAACTATCTTTAAGGAGTGGGTGTCATGAGAACGCGAAAAGGCTTTACGTTAGTGGAACTGCTCGTAGTCATCGCCGTGGTGGCGATACTGTCGTCCATTTTGATGCCGGTATTCGGGCGTGCCCGTGCAGCGGCGCGCAGTACGGCGTGCGTGAGCAACCTGCGCCAGATTGGGCAGGCATTTACGATGTATGCACAGGATTGGGATGGCAACCTGCCTGCGGCAATGCCCTACGCAGCGGTCGCCCCGGCAGGACAAGCGTGGATGATAGCGTTACAGCCGTACGTGAAGGACACGCGAATCTGGGTATGCCCTGAGAATACAATGTCGGTGCCCAGCTATGCTTACAATACGTTGCTGGGGTTTCCCCGCCTGATGGGCACGGCTTACGGATATAGCGGACTGGCTCTGGACGCGATAACGGTGCCGAGCAATACGTTTCTGGCGTATGACACGCCCAATAACCGGACAGACGCTAATAACCTGAACGGCGCGATGGGCAGTTACATGATGTATGTAATGCCCGGGCAGCTCGCCGAGCGACACCCGAACTGGGAATCGGCGTACCGTGAGCGAGCGCAGTGGCAGCGTCCGCGTCACAACGATGGAAACAATATCGTGTTTGCAGATGGTCACGTGCGGTGGACAAGGCTGGCTGTGCAGAGCCCATGGAGTGTTAGCCAGTTCAATCCGCTGCAGACGCCTTGACAACCGGCTTAACGCCTAGCACCATCCTCCTCCTCTCCTCCCGCGAGGCGCCGGCTGACCACCGGCGCCTTTTTCACTCTTCAGGGCAGACGTATCACGCGCCCGATGGTTTTGTCCACAGGTAGCCCCGCGAAGCGTGACTGGGCGTGGAGTGTAACCAGAGAACCACTGGGAGGAGCGGGAAACCGGAATGTTACCCCGTCTTCGTTCACCTGTGCGGATACACTGTGCTTTCCTATCTTTGCCCGTAACGTGATGGTGGTTATATTGCCGTCCGGCAACAGCACATGCGCGGTGCAGGTATAGGTAAAACCGGTACGCGGCTTGCCCCGGGTGCTGAGGTGCAGTATCAGCTGTCCATTTTCCATCTGCAAAACCCCCCAGCTGAAATCGCCGGGTGATTGTAGTTCGCGCAGGAAGTCTTCCTCGTCGGGTTCTTCCCACACAGTGTTATGCGCCGGTTTAAGCGACATCGTTACCGGCTGTTCGATGAACAGTTCGTTCTGGCGCACGAAGCTTTGCAGGAAGCGCGACATCATGAGCATCTGGGAATTGTGAGACCGTATCGCCTTCAGCTTCTTCATTTGCTGTTGCGGGGTCAGGCTCAGCCGCTTCCAGTGCAGGCCGATGTTGAAGAAAGCTGAGGGTGGAGTAAGCGGCTCGTCGGGGTGCAGTCCCTGTGGCTGGGGCCAGTCGCCACAGTGCACCAGATAGTGACGCAGCACGACCCGCTGTGCGAAGCCGATACCCTGCAGTCGCAGACGAGCCAGCGCGGTTTGCACAAAGAGGGCAGTTGCCGCGTGGTCAGGATGGTCGTCAGCCGGATGGGTTACGTAGACGTGGGTGGGTACAGTACGCCTCAGCACCGTCTCCACATCGCGCAGCACGTTCTGTCCGCAGTATGTCGAACCCGGTCGCAGGGTGTCGCGGTATGGGTTGGAATCGGTGTCGGTGTAGTAGGAGCGCAAGGCGTTGGAGGGCGTCCAGTTGGATTGCCAGAGGAGGTAGAGCCCTCGGTCGGGGTAGCCCAGGAAGGTGATACGCCAGTCCGCCAGTCCCAGCAGATGCATCGCACGACGCGCTTCTTGCTGGCGCATCTCCCCGAACAGAATATGTTGCTCAGGAGTAGGTTTGGGCTGTCGGTAGTGTTGCTCCACGGCGAGGCGGAAGCCGTCACCGTTGGTCATATATACTACCCACACCTGCGCCCCCGCACTAAGAGCCTGCTGGATTACCCCGGCACAGCCGAGCGCTTCATCGTCGGGATGAGGAGCGAACACCAGCACGCGGTCCCCTGCGCGGTGAGGAGGCATTTCGGGAATAGCCTCTATTGCGGAGCGTGGCAAAGCACGCGCCTGGCGGTAGTAGCTTGCGCCCTTATCGGCGAAGTACAGACCGCCGACGACCCATGCGAGCCAGAGAAGCCATTTCAGTGTACGTTTTTTCCCCACGAGCGAACCAGTCCCCCAATGAACCAAACCATCGGCAGGTGGCGGAGAGGGTGGGATTCGAACCCACGAGGCTCATCGCCTGCCGGTTTTCAAGACCGGTGCCTTCAACCACTCGGCCACCTCTCCGCTGCGGGTACACACCTCAAAATGGAAGAGGCAACCTGGAACCTTCGGCGGTTTATACAGTACCACAAAGTGGCGTTTTCGTCAACCTCTGGAGAGCGAGGCTCCGTCCGAGCCATACAAAATACCCCCCACCTGGCCTCCCCGTGGACAGGGGAGGAAAGGCTCCCTCCCCGCTCGCAGGGGTTGGGGAGGGGGCTAAACTGGCTCACAGAGAGGTTCGTCCTTCGGTGCTGGTTACGTCTCGCTCTCCTCGTACTGCTGGCGCAGGGCGGCAACCACCGACGGGTCTGCCAGTGTGGTGGTATCGCCCAGTGCGCGCCCTTCGGCGATGTCGCGTAGCAGACGTCGCATGATTTTACCGGAGCGGGTCTTGGGCAGTTCCGCCGTGAAGAGAATATCATCGGGACGAGCGATAGGACCTATCTTCTGTACCACGTGCTCCTTCAACTCGTCTATCATCTCGCTGCTTGGGCGATGTCCTTCTTTCAACGTGACGAAGGCGGCTATCGCCTGTCCCTTGATTTCGTGCGACTTGCCGATGACCGCTGCTTCGGCGACCGCGGGGTGGTCTACCAGAGCGGATTCCACCTCCATCGTGCTGATGCGGTGTCCTGCTACGTTCATCACGTCATCCACGCGCCCCAGTAGCCAGTAGTAGCCTTCTTCGTCGCGTTTGCATCCGTCACCTGTGAAGTAGACGCCGGGGAAACGGCTCCAGTACTGCTGCACATAGCGCTCGGGGTCGCCGTAGATAGTACGCAACATGCCGGGCCAGGGCTTCTTGATGACCAGATAGCCGCCTGCGCCGAGCGGTACCGACTCACCGTGTTCGTTGAGCACGTCCGCCTCGATACCGGGGAAGGGGCGTGTGGCGGAACCGGGCTTTGTAGTGGTGATACCGGGCAGAGGTGTGATGAGGATGTGCCCTGTCTCGGTTTGCCACCATGTGTCGACGATGGGGCAACGCTGTCCGCCGATGTATACGTGGTACCACATCCACGCCTCCGGGTTAATCGGCTCGCCGACGGTGCCCAAAAGACGCAGGCTGGACAGGTCGTGTCGCTGCGGATACTGCGGTCCCCACTTCATGAAGGCACGGATGGCGGTCGGGGCGGTATAGAACACCGTCACCCGGTATTTCTCCACCAGCTCCCAGAAGCGGTCACGGTCGGGGTAGTCGGGTGCACCCTCGTACATCAGCACCGTTGCACCGTTGGCGAGGGGACCGTATACCACGTAGGAGTGTCCGGTAACCCAGCCGATGTCGGCGGTGCACCAGAACACATCCTCCTCTTTGAGGTCAAAAACCCATTTGGTAGTTGCATACACGCCGGTAAGGTAGCCGCCTGTGGTATGAGCGATACCCTTGGGCTTGCCAGTAGAGCCGGATGTGTACAGAATATACAGCAGGTCTTCGGAGTCCATCGCCTCTGGTTCGCAGTGCATGGGAGCATGTTCCATCAGGCGATGCCACCAGTGGTCGCGTCCCTCCAGCATGGGCACGTGAGTGGCGTCCATTGCGCGGTTAAGTACGATAACGTGTTGCACGGTGGGGCAGTGTTCCAGAGCTTCGTCGGTGGCACGCTTTAGCTGCACGATGTTGCCTCGCCGATAGCCCCCGTCAGCGGTGACAACCACTTTCGCTCCACAGTCGTTAATGCGCTCGCGCAGAGCTTCTGAGGAGAAACCTCCAAATACGACTGAGTGGGGCGCACCTATTCTCGCACAGGCGAGCATGGCGATGGCGGCTTCGGGGACCATCGGCATATAGATAACTACCCGGTCACCTCGGTGCACACCAAGTCGTTTCAGCACGTTGGCGAACTTGGTCACCTCGCGGTAGAGGTCCCAGTAGGTCAGTACGCGCTCCTCGCCGGGTTCGCCTTCCCAGATAATAGCTGCTTTGTTGCGTCGGGCTGTGCGCAGATGTCTGTCTATGCAGTTTACCGAGACGTTTAGCTTTCCGCCGACGAACCACTGCGCATGAGGCGGGTCCCACTTCAGCACTCTGTGCCACGGCTCGAACCATTCCAGTTCGCTGGCAAAGCTTGCCCAGAACGCCTCAGGGTCCTTCGCGGCTGTTTCATATATGCGCGGGTCGTTCACGTTCGCCTGTGCGCGGAACGATTCGGGAGGCGGGAAAGTGCGGTGCTCCCGCAAAAGGGCTTCGATAGCCGCCTGTGCTTTTGTTGCTTCTGCAACGCCGTCGCTCATGATATTCCCTCCTCTACATCTGAATATCGCGCTTTGAGTAACTAATATTTTACCATAAAAAGCGTGCCTTCCTGCTTCGCGCAGGAAGGACGGCGCAGGCGTCGAAGCCTTTTCTGGAACCACACTGCTTGACAAAGGGGGACAGATGTATAACAATAAAAGTGTGGTTTCCATGTTTGCCCAGAGAACAGGGGCGTTGTGATGGATGCAGAGAGCATCGTTTCTATTGAACAGCAGGTTGCCGGGCTTCACCGGGTAGCACAGGTAGCAGTGGACCCCCTGGCACCGGAGGAGGCTTTGCGCCGCATCGCAGAGGAAGCCTGTTTGCTGACCGAAGCGAGCGCGAGTGCCATCGCTTTCCTGACGGAGAGCGAGACCAAACTGCGACTGGTAGCGGTAGCCGGGGAAGATGTACAGGACTTGCGGGGTACGGTGTTTCGTGTGGAGAACTCGCTGATGGAAAACACCGTACGCCGAGGCGAAAACGCCATCCCGTTCTATCCCGTGCACCCCGACCCGGTGATGGAAAGCCTGCTGGGCGGGGCGCGATTACGCGGCGCTGCTGTGGTGCCGATACAGTGCGATCAGCAGATGCTGGGTGCGCTCGCCGTGCTGAACAAACGTAACGGTTCCCGCTTCGACTCCTCCGATGTTCGCATTCTGCAGATACTGGCTTCGCATATTGCCAGCCTGTGGCGGCGCAGGCAGCTGGAACAGCGCACCGACCGCCTGCGACGCGAGCTGGATGTGATGTACCACGCGGCGCAGAGCATCGGTAGCAGCTTGAACCTCAATGAGGTGCTGGATACAGTGGTGGACGAGGTAGCGGCACACCTGCCTCATGCCTTCGCTGCGCTTTTCCTGTTGACGGATGAGCGCACACACCTGTTTATTGCCGCCGAGCGTGGGCTGGAAGGGGAGGAGCGTGAGGTGATGCTGGCAGCGGATGAAGGCTTGCAGGCAGAGGTGTTGCGTAGCGGTGAGCCGCGCCTGGTCAATGCTGCGGACCTGGAACCCGGCGTCGAGCAGTTTGTGCCTCGCTTGCGGATACTCTCTGCCCTGTATGCGCCGGTGAAGTCGCGCACGAAGACGCTTGGGCTGCTTCTGGTCACCAGCACCAGCCGCAACACCTACACCGAAGCGGACCTGAAGCTGCTGAACGGTGTGGCATCGCAGGCAGGGATTGCCATTGAAAACGCCCTGCTGTATGAGGACGCCCATCGTCGCGCAGAGGAGGCTACCTCCATCTACGAGCTGTCGCAGTCGGTGAACTCTTCTCTGGAGCTGCACAGCGTGCTGGACCTTGTGGCGGACAGCGTACTGCGCTTGCTACAGGTGGATAAGTTTGCGCTGATGCTTTACGACAGCAATGAGGGTGTGCTGCGCACGTACGTGAGCCGCGGCGTAGACCCTGCCTATTTCGACCGCCTGCGCCCCACCAAGGGGCAAGGCATCCCCGGCTGGGTGCTGGAGTTTCAAAGCCCTGTTTATGTGCTGGACGTTTCCGCTGATCCGCGCAATGCGGCGGTCCCACTGGACCGTGAGGGAGTGGTGTCGCTGGCGTGCGTGCCTCTGCAGGTGGGTATGGAGGCGATGGGCGTAATGCTGGCAATGAGCAGCCGGCGACGGCTGTTCACCATCGCCGAAATGGAGCTTTTGTATACCATCGCCAACCAGGCGGCAGTGGCTATCGATAACGCTCTGCGCTACGAAGAGGAACGGCAGAAGTCGGAAGACCTGCGGCAGTATTTCCTGCGGGTAGCGCGGGCGATCGGTAGTACAGTCAAACAGGGAGAGGTTCCGCAGCTTATCGCCAATATCGCTGCGGAGGTGTTGCGAGCAGATAGAGCGATATACTACACGGTGGAGGGGCATCGCATTAAGCCGATGGCAGTAAGCGGCTCACGGATGGCGACGCTGCTGGACGAGGAAGAGACCTCTAGCATGGCGTGGGTGGTGAAAACAGGGCGTCCATTGCTGGTGTATCAGGCGTCGTCCGATGTGCGCTTCCGCGATGACCCCTTTGTGCAGCGTGAGGGAATGGCATCGTGCCTGGCAGTTCCACTTGGTGGGAAGAAACCCACCAGTCTGCTGGCGGTCTATACTTTGCAGCCACGTAAATTCACCCGCCACGATGCCGAACTGCTCAGCACCGTGGCGGAACTGGTGCTGGAGACGTGAGGGTGCAGAAAACCGGCTAGTCTTTCCCCAGCCCGTGGAAAAACACGTACATAATGTGATCCACTATCTCGTCCGTTGGGTAGGACACCTGCTCGAGGTAGGTTAACGTGACGAATACGTTCACCATTCCCAATAGCAGGTACACGCTTTTGCCGGTATCGTGCGGTACCAACTCGCCGTTCTGTACACCCCTTCGTATTACCTGCTCCATCTGTGCGATGGTCTGCATGAACTGCCGTACCAGCGACTGACTTTCCTGGTCGCCCCTCTGCGCTCCGACGATTTCGCGGTAGACAATACGTACCAGCCCCGGATTATGATGGGCAATTTGCAGGTATCCTTGCAGGAAGACACGTATCGCATCGTGTGCAGAAGAGGTGGTGTTTATAGCGGTGAGCACTGTCGCACGCAGTTTCTCTACCCCTTCCTGCAGCAGCTGGTGGTACAGGTCTTCCTTGTGCTCGAAGTAATAGTACAGCAATGCGCGGTTTACATGCGCACGCAGGGCGATCTCGCCGATAGAGGTGGCTTCGAACCCCCGTTCGGCGAACAGCGCTTCCGCTGCCCGCATAATGCGGTCACGCGCATTTGGTCGTTTGCCGGGTACTTGCGGTTCTTGCATGTTTTTCTCCTCCGAAAATATCTGTTTTACGGCACTTGCCAAAATGCCTCTGTGTCTGGTTTTCCTATCTAATGAGTTTGATTTACTGCTATGAGTGCCTTCATTTCTGTGGCGAAACCCATCGGTTCAATTTAACCATCTGGTATCTGTAATCCTGCTTCTTCCTTCTTCCTCAAACAAAAACAAGGGGGTGAGCCTACCGCAGAACAGCCTGATTTCATCCTTAATGGTGGCGTTTGTCTTTGTGGAGCGTTCATTGCGCTCGGTAATTCAGTATCGCAAGGGAGATGGGCGGTTTACGGGTAACGCCAAAACAGAAGGGGCTATTGCTATGGAACCGCTCGACAAGGTCAAAGTTTTCATAGGCGATGCCGTGCGGAATCTCCACTTGACTTGCCCAGTACACGCGACGGGCGTTCACGCGTACCTGCAGGTCCTTGTTCCAGGTGCCTTTCGGCTTGCGCCAGTACTGGGTGACGGGGAAAGAGCCTCGGTATCGCCACCAGGGGGCGCGTGGGTCGGCAGGCTCTTTGCCGGGGTCCGCCTCGTCGCTGGTCAGGCAGACCACGATATCGCCTGCGCGATTGCGAGGCAATCGCTCCAGAGGGAAGTAGGTATCGGGGGCAAAATGCTCGCCCTGATAGCTGCCGAATAGCTCCCCGCTGTGCACCACGGTGTCCCTCAGCCATAGCTGTCGTGCACGAATGTAGTTGCCCATTGTGGCGGTGAGCACGCACTGGTCGATGGGCGCACTGCTGGGAGTAGGTTCGGCGACCAGGCATACTTCATCCGGACGGTCACTGCGGAAAGTTGCCTCGACGGTTACTTCTGCACCGTTCTCGAAGCGTTCCACAAGAAATCGCACTTTCAGGTACTCTACTTTGCCCTGTTTGTATCGCTCACCGGGTTGTGGCTCGGATACCGGCTCTTTGTCCTTCAGGCACCAGAATCTCTTGCCTTGTTGCTGGTCGGTCTGGCTCCATTCCAGTTCACTGAAGCCCCTTTGCCCGCGCACGATAGGTTCCACTGCAATAAAGTTGATTAACCCCGTTTTTCTGCCGTTATCCAGAACAGGGTAGCCGATGCGGAACAGCCCGCGTGGAGAGCGACATCCTTCCTCCACTTCATCCGGGGCGATGGCAATCTGAATACCCTGTGTGAAACCCCACAGGTGTCGTTTGGCAAAAGGTAACCAGACTTCAGGCATAGTAGCCTCCCCCAGAAATCCTCTGCAGAAGAGGTTCTGCGTGGGTATGGGGAGTCCTGCCTTATACAGAGGGAACCTGCACATGTCGAAGCCGGCAGATGCTCAAACCTGCCGGCTTTAAAGGCAACAAAATCTTCTCTGCTTTCGCTGCGCCTGCAACAAAAGCAGTCAAGAAACGGCGTCTTGCCTGGTGTATCTTATCAGCGCTTTCGGCGGCGCAGGAGCAACCCTGCCAGGCCAGCTCCCAACCCTACGATGCTCGCAGGGTCGGGTACCGGGTTCAGCTCCACGACGAAGCTGGGGCGAGTGCCCTGCGGGTAGTCATGCCACATGCCGTTTGTGTAGATGACCAGATACTGCTCACTACCCGGTCCCAGGTAGTCGTTGGGTTGCCCGGGATACCAGTTGGTATAGGTCCACGGCTCACCGCTGACCCATCGCCAGTTGGCGTTTGGATCAAGCTCGCCGGGCGGCTGGTACCCTCCCAGCCACGCGGGAAGGGTGAGCAGGCTGGTGATAACTGCGTTCTCGTCCGCGCTGTGCACGGTCGCCAGATAGCCGTTGTAAAAGCCCGGCACGGTCACCGTGTTAGCGAAGGCTGCGGCATCTTCCCAGGAAGAAGAACCGCCGTACACCTGGTACAGGTGCCCATTCACTGACCAGAGAGTGGAATTAAGCAGAGTGTAGCTGTACGCCGCATTGACCAGCAACAGGCTCAAGCCAAGAACCAGCCCTATCCGACGGTAGATGCTGAATAACACAGCAATACCTCCTTTCACCCACATAGGGGGCGCACTGTATCTTTCCACTCCTTATATACTGCAAGAATCGTACCACAAACGGGGGTTTTGCCCATTTTTTCGAGAAAAATTGTGGAATTTTTAGAGGGAATACCGGTTCTGTTAGAGATGACACCTGTTGGTGCTATACACTTTCTGGGGTAACATGGGGGCTAATTCGGCAAAAACTGGGGCACCGGGGCACCGGTCAGCGTACTGAACAGGGCGGCCAGTCCCCCGTATAGTGCTTCGCCCAGCAGGAGACCGAGAAAGAAGGGAAGATAGCGACGGTAGCTGTGCAACCCACCAAGGCGTACGCAGAGCCACCTCAATAACCACCCCAGAAAGACTGAAAAATAGATGCGTCCCATTGCGTAGGTGCTTGCCATCACCAGCCCGATGGGGCTGATTTGACACCAGATGTATCGACTGCGCATCCAGCCCAGCCACAGGGCGAGCACACCTCCGATGCTCATTGCCAGAATGCCACCGGTGTGGGGGCGCAAGGGAGATTCTCCATAACCCAGTGCTCTATCCAGCGACCAGTGGGGAGCCATGTTTGTGCCGTAGTAATCCAGAGTCACGCTGCCATATCGATAGGATACCCCCACGAAGGCGAAGAAACCTGCGATAAACCCCACACATAGAGCCAGTGCCAGCGCCTTGGTCAGCCAGCGGGCTGGTAGTAGGGAAGGGCGCGCCAGACTGTAGGCGTTGGCGACCGCAGGCATCGGATGCTCACGGGGGTCATGCATGATAACGACCTCCATCAGCAATGTGGCGCTGGCGGTCTGCGTGGTGAAATAGCTGGTGCCGAAGAACGCCATTGCGTCGGTGGGGATGAAAGGCGTTTGCACAAATAGCAGCCCCGCTTCCGCAACCACCCGCGTTAGCACTACCATAATCAGGATGAAGAGCAATGTGACTGTTGCTGCAATCCATAAGGGAATGCCTGCCCAGTACAACCACGCTAAGATACCTGTCAGACATACGCCGACCAGTAACACTGCCGTTCGGTAACCCATCGGCTCGTGTCGGTCGGCGTATGGTTCCTGCGCGATGAGAACGCGCCACACATGTTGCCAGTGCGAGCGAGCCGTCCACAGCATCCATAGCGCCCACACTATCAGCGCGCCAGTGCCCATGGCGCCTTCGTGGTGTAGTGGTCCAATCATCAGCGGGTCAAGTCCCATCTGTACCCGAACCACCCTGACCAGATGCAGCACAAGGAACGTGAACCACAGGCTGAACGATACCTCGGCGGGGAGTAGATACACCGCGCCAATAACAGCAAAAAACAGTTCCATCGTTCCAAAGCCCAGTGCGTTCCACGGCGGGTCAGGGAACCAGGCGTTCGTATCCACCGGAGCCAGCCATGCCGGTACCGAGGGACTGAGCGCGTGAGCGGTGTTAATGCCGTGGTGCACCGCGACAAACAGCACCCCAGCCCAGAAGAGCCGGTTTCGGTATAGCGCCCGGTCTGCTCGTTCTACAGCAATCTCCAGAGGCAGGATCGCAAGGGGAAAGGTTAGCCTCTCCCGTTCTACCCACTGTTTGCGCAGCAGGGCGCAGAGAGCGATAAACAAGACGGTGAAGAGGCCGAACAAAATACCCCAGCTCACGAGTACCGGTATCCATGCGAGGTAAGGGATAGGGGTTCCGGGCGGGATGCCTTCATAGAACCAGCGGATGAGAGGGGAGTTCGGATCCTTGCTCAGGAGCAGAGCATCTGGCGAGCCGGAGAACGCGCTGATCCACCGTCTTCCGGCGTTAGCGAAGTACGCAGGTGCGACCACCATCGGTCCCAGGTATCTCCACAGTGCTGATGATGCCAGGCTGGCTCCCGTTGCCCACATACTCCACGCGATAAGCAGTTCGGGCGTACTCAAAGCCAGGGAGGGACGCAGGCGGCGCAAGAGAGGGTTCAGTATCCATGCAAGAACGGTAAACAGGCAGAGCGCACCAATAGGCAGGTGGTTACCGTACAGGAAAGTGTTTTTCAGGTGATAGTCATTATAGGGGGTAATGGCACAGAGAAAAGCGACACCGCCTGCGCCAACGAGTATAGCCACTACCGGACGCAAAGGGGTAGCAGAATGGGGATGATGCTCTGGTGCTTCCTGAGCCACCGTATCGCCGGCGTCGCAAGTGCCGGCGGTTTCCTTCTCTCCGGCGTATCCTCCGCTGTGCATGTCCATCCACGAACGGGCTATCTCTCCGCACCTCAGCGTGGCATTGCAGGTTGTGATGGTGTTACCACACCTCGCCGCTGGTACTGGTAGAACTCAGGCGGCGCACCTCGTGCCTCTTCCCTCTTGATGCCACGATTGTAGAAGATGTAGCCTACTATCGCCAGTACAACGATGATAAGCACCACCGCAACGACGGGATTGACTTCTCGGTTTCGCATCTGCCTTCTCCTGTTTACCTGATGATACAGGGGCAGGGAAGGGTTCTCCCTGCCCCTGTAGTGTGGTTATGTGCCTGCACGACACGCCGGTATTGGGTCTATCGCTTGGTCATCCTGCACGGACCATAGGTGCGGGCAGTAGTCTCCCCAGCGTCGCGTGGATACGTGTCCGTCGGTCCACAGCACGTTCAACCTCTGGTTGAAGAACCCCTGCACGTTGGGGTCGGTGGATACCCAGTCCTTGCCGACCGAGGTGAACCCGCAGGGCAGTGTGCCGTTCAGCACCAGATCTCGGTCACACGACGACCAGAGGTCCGGGTACTTCGCGTTCAGCACGTAGATGGTCTGAGCAGGCAGCGCCAGTTCAGCCAGTTTTACGCCGCCGCGCGCCCAGAAGCCGGGACCGTAGTGGTTGTACGGGTCGTCAGGCCAGGGAAGGGTGCGCCAGGCGTCCCACGGATCGGAGTTGTTTAATCCGTAAGAAACTCGTACGACCCGTCCCTCGCCGACGCCATCTACGATATCCCGCCACAGACCGATATTCCACCCCAGATTACGGGC
>BEHS01000096.1 GCA_002898895.1 bacterium HR16
CTTCCGGGAGGGGTTGTGTAAAGGAGGGGTTCTACCGTAATTCCGAACTTTGAACAATCACATTTGACACCACAGGGCACGCGGAGAGCACAGGGAGAACCCATCCTCACCCTTGGGGAGGGCGAGGCTCCCGCCGAGTCGTCCTATCATGCTGAACGCAGTGAAGCATCTCCGAGATTCTTCGTTGCGCTCAGAATGACAGGCACGTGAACCGGAGGAACCTCGCCCGCCTCAGGGATGAACCTCGCTAAGCGGCTTGCTGGAGTATCTGTCGTTCAATATAGCCTTGCACGCGCTGCCACTCGGCAAAGAGCGATTGCGCGGTTTGCATGGCATCTTCCATGCGCTGCTCTTTGCCTGCTCGTTCCAGCGCAAAGGCGATTTCGGCAAACGTTTGCGCACCTACCGCCCGCGCACTGCCTTTGATGGTATGCGCTGCGCCTGCCAGAGCGGTACTGTTGCCTGACGCAATTGCCTGGCGCACCTGCTCTATCAAGCCGGGAATAGTGCTCAAGAACTCCTGTAGAAGCTCCCGTTCGAATTCGGCGTCACCGCCTGTCATGTCCGTAAGGAAGTCACGGTCAATCGGCGATAGCTCCGCTGACTCCGCAGGGGAGTCCGAATTTTGCCACTTCTCAAGCATCTCTTGCAGAACCTCCATTTTGACTGGTTTGCTCAAGTACTCGTCCATGCCCGACGCGAGGCATCGCTGCACATCTTCTTTCATCGCGCTAGCGGTCATCGCGATAATCACCTGATGCTCGCCCGTGCCGCGCTCGCGCTCGCGGATAAGTCGCGTGGCTTCAAGACCATCTACGCGCGGCATGTGCACATCCATCAGCACCGCGTCATAGCGTCGCAGTGCGGTTTTCTCTACCGCTTCCTCGCCATCCGACGCCACGTCTACTTCGTAGCCAAGCCTTTCCAGCAGGCGCACAGCGACTTTCCGGTTTACCTCGTTGTCTTCTACCAGCAGCACACGTCTTGCCGCGCGGGCAGGGGATGACAACAAGCTTTTCTCAGCGCCGCCTTGCGATCGGGGCAGGTCGCCGCTGACTGTCCCCTGAGATTGTTCCATATTCGGCGTGAAAAGCGGTAATACTGCCCAGAAGGTGCTGCCCTTACCCTCTTCGCTGCGCACGCCGACGGTTCCGCCCATCAGCGTTACCAGCTGGCGGTTAATCGCCAGACCGAGACCGCTACCCCCATATCGGCGTGTGGCGGAGCCGTCTGCCTGGGTGAAGCTTTCAAAAATAATCTCCTGCTTCTCGGCGGGGATGCCGATGCCTGTGTCGCTGACCGCCAGCCGCAGCCACACGGTACGGTAGCTTTCCAGTATGCCGAGATGCTGGCGCAGGGAGGCTACGCTTGCTTCTCCACCCGTTTCGGCAAGGCTGACCTGGATGGTGATGCCACCGCTTTCGGTGAACTTGACCGCATTGCCCACGAAGTTAGAAAGAATCTGCCGAAGGCGCAGTTCGTCACCCACCAGATCAGAGGGAACCTCCTCGGCTATTTCCACCTGCAGGAACAGCCCCTTTTCTTTCGCGCGGGCGTCGAACAACCTGGCAACCTGATGCACCATCTGATGTAGATGAAGAGGGGCGTAATGCAGTTCCATTTTACCGGCTTCTATGCGCGAGATGTCCAGAATGTCTCCTAATAGCGACAACAGGCTCTCGGCGCTGGTCTTGAGTGTGGTCACGTAGTCTCGTTGTTCTTCGTTCAACGGGGTGTCCATGAGCAGCTGCGCCATGCCGAGAATGCCGTTCATCGGGGTACGAATCTCGTGGCTCATGTTGGCGAGGAACTCGGATTTGGCGCGATTCGCCGCCTGCGCCCGCTCCAGAGCCTCCGATAGCTGCTGCTCGAACCGTTTGCGTTCGGTGATGTCCTGTTTAATGGCAACGAAGTGGGTGATGCTACCGTTTTCATCCCATACCGGTGCGATGGTCATTGCTTCATGATAGAGATTGCCGTCCTTGCGCCGGTTCACCACCTCTCCTTTCCAGACCTGCCCATTCAAGATAGTTCCCCACATTTGTTCATAGAACGTCCGGTCATGCCTGCCCGATTTGAGAATGCGCGGATTCTTTCCGAGTGCCTCTTCGCGGGCATAACCTGTGATAGCGGTAAAGGCAGGATTTACCCACTGGATGGTTCCGTTGTGGTCGGTAATCACGATGGCGTTCCCTGCCATCTCCAGCGCGCGGGCATGCAGGCGTAGCTGCTCGCGATCTCGCTCAGCTCGTCGGGATAGCGTGTAGACTACTGCACCTATCAGTATGCTGGCAACCAGTATCAGCGTGTAGGTAATACGCGCGTGGTGGCGGATTGCAGCCAGCCGTTCGCGGTACTCGTTCACATGCAGGTCTATGCCGACGATGCCCACCAGCTTGCCCGCGGAGTCACGGATAGGCGCGTAACCGCTGATAACCGTGCCCCACCGGTCGGTATACAACTGGTTTTCTGCAGTAGCAACACCACTTCGCAGGGCGCGTAACATCTCTGGCGTGGCTTCGTCGTAGGGTTCGTTCAGGTAGGAGTAATCCGGTTCGCCGGTCTTCGGGTCGTAATCGGGCGTGCCCAGCACAAAGTACACCTTACCGTCCCGCAGTACGCAGGTGTAAATGTCGTAGATGTCTCTGGACGCTTCCATGAGGTGGTAAAAGGGGGCGATTGCTTTCTTATACTCCGGCGTAAAAGCGTCTTGTGGCTTCCATCGCAAATGCCTGTCCCCGTCCACGTGAAGCGCGGCAATGCGAGCGAGGCGCACCAGATTCTGACGCACCTCGTGGTGCAAAGCGTTTTCTGCCTTTCGCTGTAATAGCACCACGCTGGCAAGCGACACGACCGCTACTGAAACAACCACCGCTGCCGTGGTGACAAGCGGCCTGTTAAGCCAGACGGTGAGTGTTCTCATAAAGACATCCTGTTCGCTGCTACCTGGAATTATCGGAAGAAAAAGGTTGTTTCGTGAAGGGCTTGTCAGGCGTTAACCGTGCGATGCAACCGGCTGGTCCCTGTCGTTCTGAGCGCGAGCGGAGATTCTCGATGCAGCGATGGGTTGAGATGCTTCGCTAACGCTCAGCATGACAAAAACGGATACACTCCCTGTCATTCTGAGCGAAGCGAAGAATCTCGGAGATGCTTCACTGCGTTCAGCATGACAGAAAGGACGAGATGCTTCGCTGACGCTCAGCATGACAAAAACGGGTACACTCCCTGTCATTCTGAGCGAAGCGAAGAATCTCGTTGTATCGCAACTTTTGAGATGCCTCACTGCGTTCAGCATGACAACAAACAATTGTCATTCTGAGCGAAGCGAAGAATCTCAAAGACGCTTCACCGCGTTCAGCGTGGCAAGACGGCTCGGCGGGAGCCTCGCCCTCCCCGCAATTGGACTGGAGGGTCGTGCTCCGTCACGACCATAAAAAGGTCTTCGGATGCGACAGAGCGCATTCCTCCGAACAGACAGCGACCGCCACCCCATTGGAGGGTCGCGCTCCGTCGCGACCGAAGAGGAACGGCTCGGCGGGAACCTCGCCCTCCCCAAGGGGAGATGCGAAGATTGACACTTACCAGAGCGGGAGTATGCCATGCCGGTTTTGCACCATCACCGCATTTTTGCGGGATTCTCTCGAAAAATCTTCCCCCAACCCCTTGACAAACATGGCGGGGAGGAGTATTCTAAAGATAGTTAATCGTTTACCGTTAAGCGATTACCAATGGTCAATGAGGGGACAATGCGAGTAACGATTAGAGACATTGCGAACCGACTGAATCTGTCCACCGCAACGGTGTCCAAGGTGCTAAGTGGTCGCGAGAGCACATTTATCTCGGAGGCAACGAGGCAAAAAGTGCTGGAGACAGCACGGGAGATGGGCTACCGCCCGAACCGTGTGGCTCGTGCGCTGGTAACCGGCAAAACCGACATCATCTCGCTATGGGCAGAAACTCTGGCGCCTTATCACGCGGAGGTAGTAAACCTGCTGATGGACCAGATGCGCCCGTACGGTTTCGAGCTCATCGTGACGGACATGGTGAAGCACCCTGACTGGCGCGCCTACTGCGAGAAGTTTCCACAGTGGCAGGTGGACGGCATCATCGCGCTGGATTCGCCGCGCTGTGTGCGCGTGTACCATGAGGCGAACCCGATGGTGCGCACCCCGCTGGTAAGCATCGGCGCGTACTACGTGGAAGAGGGCGATTTCGTCGGGGTGGACCTGTACTCAGGAGCAATGGAAGCGACACAACATCTCCTGCAGGCAGGTTGTCGACGCCCCGCTTATCTGGTGTGCGAGTACGGTAACCATGTGGGGGACGCTCGCTACGATGGCTACACCTCGGTGATGCAGCAGGCAGGGCTGGAGCCGTTGGTCATCGTGGCGGAACAGTCGTCGCGTCCCAGCGCGCGACAGCGGATGCACGAGTATCTGGACGAACATCCCTGTCCAGACGGCTTATTCTGCTTCAACGACGAGATGGCAATCGGTGCATACCGCGCCCTGTGTGAGCGGGGTATCCGTGTACCGGATGACGTGGCTATCGTGGGTTGCGACGGCATCATGGATACAGAGTACCTGGAACGCCCGTTGAGCACCGTCGTGCAGCCGGTAGCGGAGATGTGCCGGTTGGGATGGGAGTTTCTGTTCCGACGCATCGAGAACCCGTCGGTTGCCCCCCAGCAGGTGCTGTTGAGAGCGCATCTGGTAGTGCGTGATTCCTCGCGAAGGGGATAGTCAATCTGCTCGGCTACGCTCTGGGGGAGGGCAAAGATTCCACCAAGCCGGTGACATGTTTTACCTGTCATGCTGAGCGTTAGCGAAGCATCTGAGGGTATCGGCAAACCGAGATTCTTCGCTCCGCTCAGAATGACAGGGGTGGCGCACTTTCAGAATGACAGGGTTGACGCGCTTTCCTGTCATGTTGAGTGTTAGCAGAGCATCTGAGATCGTTCTCGGCAGGTAATCTGCCGTGAAATCTGACACCTGAAAAGGAGGTTGATACCTATGAAGCGCGCATTTACGCTCATCGAGCTGCTTGTGGTCATCGCGATTATCGCGATACTGGCAGCCATCCTTTTTCCCGTGTTCGCGCAAGCACGGGAGAAAGCCCGTCAATCTGCTTGCTTGAGCAACGTGAAGCAGTTAGGACTGGGCGCCATCATGTACACCCAGGACTACGACGAAACATTCCCACGCGACCACTCCATCTGGCCCACACCGCCGGGGGGACACTATGGTCCCTGTGGGCGGCGCAACGTGAACGCCCGCATCGAGACCAAAATCGCGCCCTACCTGAAGAACCTGGACATCTTCTGGTGCAACAGCGCCAACCCGCAGGCGACGGGCGTGGTGGTGTGGACGGCGGACGGCAACGTGCCCGCCGGTGGACAGTGCCGGTGGAACGGCTGGGCATACCCCGACTTCATGTGCTTCCCGGGCGACACCAGCAAAGGACGCCCCTTCAGCTACGGCTGGAACGTGTACACCCTGACCAATCCCTATCACGACCCGAACTACCCGGACGGGCAGGAAGGTAACTGCATCCGCGGTTTCCCGCCTGTCCCGCTGGCAGCGGTGACCTCGCCCGCCACGAAGGTGATGCTCATGGACGGTCAGCATAAGGACATGGACGTGTGGCGTGCGCCCTTTGCCAACTACCCGGGCTATCCGATTCAGGCGGTAAACTGCGACTCGTGCTGGCCTGGACTGCCTGTGCTGTGCGGCGACCGAACCGCCATCGTCCCCAACACGCACACCCGCCACTCGCTCGGGCAGAACTGGGCATACATGGACGGTCATGCCAAGTTCATGCCGCACCGCGAGCTGTGTAAACCCTGGCCTGCCGTGTGGACAGACGTGTGGCAGAAGTACTGGTGGCATGATATGCCGTAAAAGACATCTCCCCCTTCTCTCATTCGGGAGAAGGGGGAGGGAACACACGCGATAGCGTTGACATAGAGTGCCTGTTTTTATCATTGTGAAGGAGGTGAACACCATGAAACGGTTCGCTGCAATGGTAGCAGCAATGGTGATGCTGGCGTGCTGTGCCCGGTGGGGATATGCGCAGAAACTCATCTGGTTGCCGAATCTGCCTGGCGGGAACTATAACCGTGCATGGGCTGTTTCTGCGGACGGCAGTGTGGTTGTCGGCGAGGCGGAACCGTCCCGCCGGGCGGTGCGCTGGACGCGGAGAGGAGCAGACTATCTGGTTGAGGACCTGGGCACGTTGGGCGGTAGCGAGAGCTGGGCGTTCGGCGTCTCCGCTGATGGCTCGGTCGTGGTGGGGAACGCGCGCGATGGTTCTCAAGCCATGCGAGCCTATCGGTGGACGAGGGAGACAGGCATGGTGGACCTGGGCACTCTGGGCGGTCCCCAGGCGCAGGCGTTCGGTGTTTCCGCGGATGGTTCTGCGGTAGTGGGCGTCTCCGACTCCCCTGTGGGCATCCGAGCCTACCGGTGGACGCTCACCGGCGGCATGGAGAATCTCGGCGACCTCGGTGGTGGCGCCAGCGTGGCTTACAACATCTCCGCCGACGGGCAGGTTGTGGTGGGTATTTCCGTCAAAGTGTGGCCCACCGAGATACCTGCCTTCCGCTGGACGGCTCTTACCGGAATGCAAAGCATCGGCACGCTGGGCGGCGTACAGGGTGAAGCGCGCGCAGCCAGTGCGGATGGTTCCGCTATCGCAGGCAGGTCACAGGACGCCACGGCTCAATGGCGCGCTTTCCACTGGACAGCCAGCACCGGCATGCGTGATCTGGGCACTCTCGGCGGAGTCACTGCGGAGGCTTACGCTATCAATGCTGACGGCTCGATAGTGGCCGGCAGGTCGAGGACAACGGAAGGACCCTGGCACGCTGCAAGGTGGAAACTGTCCGATGGCTCCGTCGTGGTAGAAGACCTGAACGTGGTGTACGCCAGCTTGCTTGGTTCAAACGACGTGCTGGAACGTGCTCTGGGCGTCTCCCCGGATGGACGATACATCGTGGGTAGCGGCTCTCATGAAGGCGCGACCCGGGCATGGATACTGGACACGCGCGTTGCTTACAGCATCAGCGGCAACATCGTGCTGAGGGACTTCACCGGCGACATCACTGGTGTACCCATCGCCGCGCAACTGCGACAGGGTGGCATTACTGTCCGTTCCGAAACCATCTCCCTCGACGCGAACGGAAACTACACCATCCCTGACGTGGAACCGGGCACGTACGATATCGCCTTCAAAGCCAGCCACTGGTTGCGCGTGGTGGTGCAGGGTGTGCAGGTGGTCAACGCAGATGTCACCGGCGTCGACGTCTCCCTTACCAACGGCGACATCGATGGAGACAACGAGGTAACGTTGTTCGACTTCGGTGGGCTGGTCGCCGCGTTCGGCAGTATGCCGGGCGATAGCAACTGGAACCCTGACGCCGACCTGGACGGGGATTTGGAGGTAACCCTGTTCGATTTCGGCGTGCTGGTACGCAACTTCGGCGCAATCGGAGATGACTAACCCTCACCCCCTGCCCCCTCTCCCGAAGTTTCGGGAGAGGGGGATTTGCCAAAGGAGCATTATGTCCCTGTAGTGAACTTTTATCTCGCCAGCTGGCAGTGAGGTTCTGTGTATGCGTAAAGCAAAATGGTGGCGAACGGTACTGACGATTGGCGCGTGCGTTATCGGTGTCGGCTTTCTGGTTCGAAGCGTACTCTGTAAACTGCAGCCGCCGGTCAAGAAGCAGACCGTAATGGTTCCCATGCGCGACGGCGTGCGCCTGGCGACCGACATCTACTTCCCCGAAGGCGATGGCCCCTTCCCCGTTATTCTTCTGCGTTCCCCGTACGACCGCAAACTGGGCGAGGGCATCGCGCAAGACGCAGCGCGACGGGGCTACGTGATGGTAATCCAGAACACGCGCGGGCGGTTCGGCTCGGAGGGGGAGAACCTGCCCTTCGAAACCGACGGCTGGGGCAGACTGCGCGACGGCGAGGACACGGTGGAGTGGATTGCCCGACAGCCCTGGTGCAACGGTAAAATCGGCACATGGGGTGGCTCCGCGCTGGGCATCACGCAGTACCTGCTGGCAGGTACGGGCACGAAAAAGATAGTCGCTCAGCACATCACCGTTGGCGCACCGAGCCTGTATGACGGCGTAGTATACTGGGGAGGGGTATTCCGCAAAGCGCTGGTTGAGGACTGGCTACGCATTAGCGCGTTCAGCCCCGACGCACTTAAAATCTGGACATCCCATCCTGCCTACGACGCCTACTGGCGCGAACGCGATATGACCACGCGCTACCGCTACACCAACGCGCCCGCCATCCATATCGGCGGGTGGTACGACATCTTCGCACAGGCGACGATAGACGCCTTCGTGGGGATGCAGACGCGGGGTGGACCGGGCGCACGCGGTAAGCAGAAGCTGGTCATGGGACCGTGGACGCACGGCGTGTTCCAGGAGAAAGCAGGAGAGCTTTCCTTTCCCAACGCCAAAAAACCGCCTACCACTGCACATGACATCTGGAAGTGGTTTGACCATTACCTCAAGGGCGTCGATAACGGTGTGGAGCGCGAACCGGCGGTCACCTACTACGTGATGGGCGATGTGACCGACCGCAACGCGCCCGGCAACGAATGGCGTACCGCCGACAGGTGGCCCCCTGTGAACGCTACGCCGACCCCCTTCTACCTGCATCCGAATCGCTCATTGTCCACGCAGAAACCCGAAGAGGGCGGCACGCTCAGTTACACCTACGACCCCAAAGACCCCGTGCCGACGGTGGGAGGACCGCGCCTGACCCTGCCTGCGGGAGCGATGGACCAGCGCAAAATCGAGAGCCGTCCCGATGTGCTGGTGTTCACCAGCGAGCCGTTGCGCGAGCCGATGGAAGTTACGGGGAGGGTGAAGGTAGTGCTGTGGGCGTCCAGCGACGCGCCCGATACCGATTTCGTGGCGAAGCTGTGCGACGTGTATCCCGATGGGCGTTCCATTAACGTCTGCGAGGGCATCTTGCGTGCCCGATTTCGCGAAGGCTTCTCGAAGGAAAAACTGATGAAGCCGGGTACGCCTTATCGCTTCGAGATAGACCTGTGGAGTACCAGCGTCGTGTTCAACAAGGGGCATCGCATTCGGGTGCATGTCACATCCAGCAACGCGCCCGCTTTCGACCCCAATCCGAACACAGGCGAACCCTTCCGCGCCAGCGAGCGCACCCGCCCTGCACACAACACGATATACATGGACGCCAAACGCCCAAGCCACATCCTGTTACCGGTGGTGCGGAGGTAGGTCAGAACATCGGCAGGCACTCGATCCGAACTTCCCGGCGCTTCGTACCGCGCTGTAGGAGCACACGCTTGAACGTTCCCTCTTCGCCTGTCAACCACTTCTGCACTTCGGAGGGGCGCATACCTCTGGTGGAACGTCCGTTCACCGCCAGTACCTCGTCGCCGCGCTCGATGCCCGCTTCCCACGCGGAGGACAGCGGGATAGTCCCCGCCACCTTCGCCCCCTCCGCTGTCAGGTCCAGCACGATGCCCACCGTCGCGACGTCGTCCAGAGGGGCAGGACGGGGCATTCGTTGTAGCACCACCGTGCGCATCGGATAGTCGATGGTCAGGCGGAAGTGGCGCAGCAGGTTATTGCCCAGCAGACCGAAACCCGCTTCGGAAAGTATCTGCACCGGCGCGCCTTTAGGGGCTGGTGAGGAGAACATCAGCGTGATGCCCCGGATGGCTGCTCCGGCGACCTTGACCGAAGCGGCGCGTGCCGCACGGGGGATGTTGCCCGCACCTCCCACTCCCAGCGTGAGCCCCAATGATGCCGACCGTACAGGCTGCCATTGCTGTGCCGCCTCTACCGGCAGGATGCTCATCGCTGCGCCGGTGTCCAGTAGCATCGGCACCTTGCCGATGTCCTCTACCTCCGCCTCCAGTGTCGGCGTCGCGCCCATAAAGGAGACCTGTTTTGCCCATCCGGGGGGCAATGCGCCTCCCGATTTCTCCAGCGTCAGCGTGCGCCGATGGTAGTCTATCGTCATGCGAAACCGACTGAGCACGTTGAAGCCCAGGATGCCGCCGAGGCGACCGCCTCCTATCAGGCGAATCAATCCCAGGTCGGTCACCGCTACCTGCACGTCCCGCAGGTGAACCCTGCCTATCCGCAGACTCGCCAATCGGGTCACCGAAGCTGCACCCTGTCCGCTCGCACCCAGCACGTTCATGCTCTCTCCTGACGGCAGATGCAACGCCTCCGAGACCGGCTGGTCAATCACGGTAATGCCTGCGCCGGTGTCCAGCATCATCAGGTAATCGCGCCCGTTCAGCTTCACCTCCACGAATATCTCACGCTGGGAGAAGCGAACGGGCAGGGTGACAGGCAGTCCCGCTGGCGGAGGCAGGGGATCTGGCGGCTTCAGCTTCGGCAACAGCGCGCTCCTCGGCAGGCGTTCCACCTGCTCCCAGCGCACCGTCTGGGTGTGGCGATCGTCTTCGTAGACCTTCATCTCTGCAGGCAGGCGCGCGCTGTTCCACTCCTTCCACTCCACGGGGATAGTCACGAACTGCGTCGGTCGGCGGCGGAAGTCGTCACTCTCGTGGTAGCCCCACGCCAGCAGGTTGCCCTGCTCGTCGCAGTAGATGTCCCACGGAGTTCCCGACTGCAAAACCACCTTCAACCAGCGTGCCTCGCGCCCATCGGGCAGGGCGGTTGTGCCGCAGTCTATCACGCCCAGCTGTCCGCTCGCCGCGCGCAGAAGGGTCTCTCGCAGGAGCAGGGGAGAGAGCCTGCTGAACTGTTGAACGTCGCTCATATCGATGGGTAACACCAGCCCGTGCTGTTTTCGCCACCCGGAGGCAGTCGCGGCATCGTACGCGCTCTCGCTGACAACCCCGCCCATGCGCAGGTGAACGTAGAAACCGACGCCGTCTGCCATGAGCGTCATCGTGCCCGTGTTGTTCATCGGATAGAACATCTGCACCGTACCGCTCAGGCGCAAGACAGATGGGGTCTCAGGGGTTGCGCCGACAATTTGCGAAGCAACCAGAATGCGATTCAGGCGCGTGCGCGCGCCGTTTCCAGTTTCAGCTGTCCACATGCGGCAGAGATGTCGTGTCCTTTCTCTACTCGTTGTGTGACGGTGATGCCAGCCTCCTCCAGCACCCTGCGGAAACGAGCCACACGCGACGGCTCGGGGCGGGTAAAGCCGTCGGGTGTCTCCACCTGGTTGAACGGTATCAGGTTGACGTTGCAAACCAGCCCCTTCACCAGTCGCGCCAGCGCGTGCGCATGATGCGGTTCATCGTTGACGCCGCGAAGCAGCAGGTATTCAAAAGTCACCTTGCGTCCCGTCACTTCGGTGTAATGTCGAGCGGCGTCTATCAGCTCCTGTACTTTCCACTTACGCCCGACAGGCATGATGCGCGCCCGCAGGTCATCGCTGGGGGCATGGAGGGAGATGGCGAGCGTTATCTGCAGGCGATGCTGTGCCAGTTCATAGATAGCAGGCACTACGCCTACGGTGGAAACGGTGATATGCCTCTGTGAGATGCCCACCTCGCGATTCAGCAGCAGCACGCTCTTTATCACTTCCTGCAGGTTCCACAGCGGCTCACCCATGCCCATGTACACCACATGGCTGATACGTTGACCGCTCATCTGCTGGATAGAAAGCACTTCGTCCACCATCTCACCAGCGGTGAGGTTGCGCGTGAAACCCATCTGCGCGGTGGCACAGAAACGACATCCTGCGGCGCAGCCTACCTGCGAGGAGATGCACACGGAGGTACGGTCATCGTAGGGCAGGAACACCGCTTCCACACGCTCACCGTCTGCTAACGCGAAGAGGTACTTCACCGTGCCATCCACCGAGCGTTGTGCACGAACAACCTCCAGCCGTCGCAAGGGCAGTAGTTCCGGCAAGGCTTGCCGCAGGCTCAGGGGCAGGTTGGTCATCTCGTCATAAAGGCGCGCGCCCTTGCGGTACACCCATTCCGCTATCTGCTGGGCGCGGTAGTCCGGTTGCCCCAGCGTGCGCACCACCTGCAGTATCTCCTCGCGCGTTGCGCCGGGCAGGACGGTCATGGGGCGTTACTCCTCCACGATAATGGGCACGATGAAACAGCCGTCGCGCTGGTCGGGGGCGTTGCGCAGAACCTCCTCCTGGGGCAGAGAGGGCTGTACCGCGTCCTCTCGGAATACGTTGTACACAGGAAATGAGTGCGCGGTCGGCTCTACGCCGGTGGTATCCAGCTCCTGCAGTCGCTCGAACTGCGCCATCAGGTTATTGATGTGCTTTTCCATCTGGCGCATCTCCTCTTCGCTCATCGCCAGACGCGCCAGTCGTGCTACATGGGCTATCTGTTCCAGCGTCAACCTCTGTGCCATTGTGGTCGCCTCGCTCCGTTAATCTCCCACCGTGTGCGGAAGCACGATGGTATCCAGTGTTCGGTCGTGGTACACGCGCCGAATCGCCTCCGCGAACAGATGCGCTGTCGGTATCACCGTCACGCGGGGATGCTGGTGGTGCTGGGGGATGGTGTCGGTGAGTGCCAGTTCCACCACCTCCGGCTGCATCACCCGCAGCAGTGCGTCACCCGCCAGCACACCATGCGTTGCGGCTACCCGGATTTCGGGAATACAACCCTGCCGAATCAACGCCTTCACACACGATTCTACCCGTTTTCCTGTAACTATCATATCCTCGATGATGAGCGGTTTCAAGCCCTCCACATCGCCTGCAAACCGGATGTGCGCCGGGTTTTCTGTGCGCCCGCTTCGGGCGTAAGCTACCGCGAGGGGAGCCGCCAGCTTCTGCGCTACCGCGCGTGCTAGTCGTACCGCACCCGCATCAGGAGCAACCACCACCAGGTTTTCACCCCTCAGCCGGATAAAGTGATGCGCCAGCAAGGAGAGGGCACTGAGGTCGTCTACCGGAATGTGGAAGAAGCCGGTAATCGCTTCCGCGTGCAGGTCCATAGTAATCACGCGGTGTGCTCCGGCGGTGGTCAGCATGTCCGCTACCACTTTGGCGGGCACAGGGTCGCGCGGGGTGCTCTTCTTCTCCTGTCTCGCGTAGGCGTAGTAAGGTATCACCACCGTCAAGCGTGCGGCAGAGGCGCGTCGCAGGGCGTCTAACAGGATGAGCAGCTCCATCAGGTTGTCGTGGATGGGCGGGCAGAGGGACTGTATCACAAACACGTCGCATCCCCGTACCGTTTCGTGGCATTCCACGCGCACCTCTCCATCGCTGAAACGACGCACCATCAGGTCGCCCAGCGGCACGCCGAGCGCAGAGGCGATACGCTGTGCGAGGGCGGGGTTCCCGTTTCCTGCAAATAGCTTAAGCGGTCGGCGTTGCCTCATGGGTAGACGGAGAAGGGGCGGTGCATCACCGCCCCCTGAACCTTAGAAGCGGTAACCGATCAGAATAGTGGTGCTATCCCCACGGAAGTCCATCTCTTTGCCGGTGAGGTGGTAGTTCAGCTCGACGAAGATTTTCTCGCTGATGTCGTAGCCGAACACGAACTTACCGCCAAACACGGTCTTCGCGCTGACACCGGCAGGCTTCAGCACGTACGCGCCCGCGCCTACACCGATGTAGCCCTTGAACTTCTCGGAGGGGTCTACCGAGAACACCTGTGTCAGGGTGATGGCGGTGATGCTGGAGGACTGACCGCTTTTGCTGCGGGTGTAGTAGTCCACGCCCAGCAACAGTTCGCCCTCGCCGATGGGCGAGCCGCCGCGAATCTTCACGTCCGCGCCCACAGCCAGCCATACATCACCCACGGCGCGCATGTTCGCTCGGTTCACCACGTTTGCCCCCACGCGCACGCTCACGTTGGTCGCGGGGTTGTCGAACTGTGCCTGAGCCTGCTGTGCTGCGAAAACACCAAGGGTCAGCGCCAGAGCAAACGGCGCTGCGAAACGAGTCAAGCCTTTCACTCACTCTCCTCC
>BEHS01000097.1 GCA_002898895.1 bacterium HR16
CGCCATCACGGTGGTTACTGTGTCCAGCAGTGTACCGCGTTCGCGCAGCATCTCCACCGTCTTATCTACCGCCTGCGTGTTGCCGGTGATGAGCAACGTTTTGCTATCGCCGCGCTCGGAGATAATCTCTGTTTGTATGCCCCTCGTTGGGAAGTCCATCTTTTCGTCGGGGGCAACACGCGCAATGGCGATACTGCGCAGCTCGCGGGAACCATACGGATACGCCTGCACCTGCAGCACCTGCTGAAGGCGGGAGAGGGTGCGCAAGAGCGTCTCCTTCTTGCGTTCGGTGGCGCGGAAGCTGAGCACAATGGTGCTGGGAGCACCCAGCATGTTGGCTGCGCTGCTGCCAAGCGTGGTTTCCAGCGACACTCCCCGACTGGAGAACGCCGAAGCGATAGCGGTCAGCGCACCCGGTTTATCCTGTACCTTGATGACAAACACCCAGCGCTCATTCTCCATATTTCGTCCACTCCCGCAGCTTGCGTTGAATCCGGCTGGAGGACTGCATCAGCAACCGTGCTTCGTCCTCCCAGAGCTGCACCGGAACCACCTGCGACCACCCGTTATTGCCCACTACAATCGGCGCGCCGGTGGTGGTGTGGATGCCGTAGAACTCCCCGTCCAGGCGCACCTGCCCCGCCACCACAATCTCGCGCCCGTCCATCAGCGTGCGCACGAGGTCTACGGTCACGTTGGCGGTTGCTACCGCCGTCTTCGCGCCCGAAAGGTGCGTGAGGTATGGCTTTAACACCACGCGCAGGTCGGGTGGGAGGCGGTCCACGTGTTCAAACGCCTCGCGTATCAGCCCCTGCTGCAGGTATGCGACCACACTCAGTTTCTCGCGCTGCACCTCCTGCGGAAAGTCCAGCACACTGCGGTTTCCGCGCAACCGCCCGCTAATCGCCAGCATCTCTTCCATGTCCATCCCGTAGATACGTACACTGCTCCAGAGGGGAACCATCTGCTCGCCATGCTCGCCCACTACGAAGGCGTGCACCATCTGGCGGCGTACCCCCACATCGGCGGCGATTTCCCGACGGAAACGCAGTGAATCCGAGTACGCGCCGATGCCGATGACGCGGTGCCTGCCCAGATAACGACTGAAAATCTCCACGCCCAGCTCCACCGGATTGGTGACGACGATGACCACCTCGTTACAATGTCCGTACTTCTCGATGGCGCGAGCGTAGGCATGGAACACCGGCAGGTTGGCGTGCGCCAGCGTATCGCGAGAGGGCGCGCTGGTAGCATCGGTAGGCACAGCTTGCCCTGCCGCCATCACAATGATGTCACCCACCACCTCTTCGGGATGCAGTGCCACGTCCAGCTCGGGAGCGATTTCGGCGTAAGCGTCGGAGAGGTCACTGCGCAGCCCGAACAACACGCGCTCACTCCTGCCCCCTCGTCTGCCTACTAACTGCAGGCGTTCGGTGGGGGAGAGCACCCGTTCTGCTACCAGTTGTATCGCGATTTCGCGCCCGCAATCGCCGCTGGCGCCGATAACCGATACGTCCATCGCCTTAACCGTCCCAGATAACGTCTTGCACGCCTTCCGCCGCGTTGACCGCCCGTGCCATCACGAACAGCAGGTCGCCCAGACGATTGAGATAGGTGATGAGATGCAGGTTGCCCGGCTCGGTGTGATAGAGCGTGACCACGCGCCGCTCCGCTCGACGGCATACTGTGCGCGCAACGTGCAGTATTGCCGCGCCTGCAGTTCCGCCCGGCAGGATGAAGTGGCGCAGGGGGGGCAGAGTCTGCTCCAGTTCGTCAATCCAGCTCTCCAGCCTCTGTACATGCGCCTCGCCGATAGGCTCTACCGGCACTTTGTTGCCGACAGGAGTCGCCAGCTCCGCACCGGCGACAAACAGTTCATTCTGTATCTGCTGTAACATCTCAGAGAGGCGCGGGTGTGAACGTAGATGTACCATCGCCAGTCCCAGATATGCATTGAGCTCGTCGACGCTTCCGTACGCCTCCACGCGAGGCGAATCTTTGCTCACCCGCTGCCCGCCCAGCAAACCTGTTGTGCCGTCGTCGCCCGTTCTGGTGTAGATGCGCATGGCAAACCTCGTTCGCGAAGTACGCTCTCATTTTGGCGCATTCGGCGGGCGATGTCAAGGTATTGGATTTGCGATAAAAGGATGATAAACTCTTGAAATTCGCAAAGGTTTGAGGTATTATTGAGTTATCTAATCAATTCAGTCATCAACAGGAGGTGTGAGATGCTGGCTCAAGAGTTCACCCAACTCTTCCGCGAGGAGCATCGGCAGGTACGTGACCTGTTGCTCGACCTGCAACAGGCGTTTGAACGGCGTGACAACACGCAGGCTCAGCAGATTGTGCAGAGGATTGCCGAATTAACAGGGCCGCATTTCCGCTACGAGGAGGAGAGCGTCTACCCCGCACTCATCGGCATCTTCGGTGAAGAGTACGTCAGCAAGCTGCTAAGCGACCACGACCGCGTGATCGCATCGGCAAGACGTCTGGTGGCTCTGGCACAAACGAATCCACTAGGTGAGGCGGAGGTGCAAGAAGCGCGTGCGCTGATTCGCTCGGTACTGCCCCACGTCAGCGATTGCGACGGGCTATCCATTATGGTAGAGCGTCTTCCCGAGGAGCAGGTAAGTGGTATTCTTGCGACCCGCGCTCACGCGCTCTCCGAAGGCATCGACCTCATGCGCTGGGCAAGCGAGGTACGTCAACGCAGGGTGAACTGATTGCGTTACCTGCTTCGCGTGGACGGCTGAAGTTGCTCCTGTACAAAACAAAGCCTCACCGTCGCAGGGACGAAGCCAGCTTGGCTGGCTTCGTTTGCCAGGGAACGGCTTTAAGGGATTGCGCCTTGCCCGACCTGGAGAGCGAATATCCCGGTGAGCTGAACATTTTGCATCGAACAGCTCGGCAGGAGCTTCGCCCTCTACGTGCTCGTGAGAAAAATATTGAGAATTTTTTCCCAAACACCCCTGAAAAACCTTGACATCTATAGCATTCGAACATATAATATCAATAGATATTCATATCCGATTATACAGTTTCGTCAAATCCATTCAACAACTAAGCGGGGGTGCTTATGGACAACCGTGAACCGATCAAAGCGTTAACCCTTTCCACGCTGGCTTTCGCCATCGCCTTCGCGGTGTGGGGCATGATTGCTCCTATGGCGAAAACCTTTCAAACGAACCTGAACCTGACCGAGAAGCAGGCATGGCTTCTTATCGCCGTGCCGGTGTTGCTGGGTTCTGTTGGGCGCATCCCGATGGGCATGTTAGCCGACCGGTTCGGGGGCAGGATAGTGTTCGGTGCGCTGTTGATTTTCATCGCTATTCCTGCCTTCATGCTCAGCCTTGCCAAAACCTACACTGACTTTCTGGTATGGGCGCTGTTGCTGGGCACTGCAGGCACGTCGTTTTCCATCGGTATCGCCTTTGCCTCGAAATGGTTTCCACCGCAGAAGCAGGGGCTTGCGCTGGGAATATACGGTGCAGGCAACATCGGTCAAAGCTTCGCCCTGTTCGGCGTGCCTTTGCTGGCCGGGGTATGGGGCTGGCAAACCACTTACCGCATCTTTGGAGCGATCGCACTGCTCTGGGGTGTGGTTTTCTTGCTCTTTGCCCGCAACGCGCCGGTGAAAGCACAGCCGAAGTCCTTTGGCGCGATGGTGAAGGTGCTGATGAGCGAGCCGTTGTCGTGGCTGTTGTCGTTGTTCTACTTCGTGACCTTCGGCGGGTTCGTTGCGCTCAGCATCGGCTTGCCCAAGTTGCTCCAGGAGATTTTCCATCTGACCAAAGAGGATGCGGGCTTGCGTGTGGCGGGTTTCGTGGTGCTTGCTACCGCCATGCGTCCGATAGGGGGATGGCTCAGCGACCGTTTCGGGGGTGCACAAGTGCTGGTGCTCGTCTTCACGGCGGCTGCAGCGTTCGCCTGGGGATTAACCTTTGAACACATCGTGCCCTTCACCATCGGTGCGCTGGGTGTCGCAGCTGCCATTGGCACGGGCAACGGCGCGGTGTTCAAACTGGTGCCACAGTACTTCCCCAAGGATGTGGGCACGGTGACCGGTCTGGTCGGCGCAATGGGTGGATTAGGTGGTTTCTTCCCACCGATTGTGCTGGGCTACATCAAGACCTACACCGGTGTCTACGATTTGGGGTTCGTGCTGTTATCGGCGTTCTGCGTTGCTTGCCTGCTGTTGAACTATCGGGTGTTCCTGCTGCCCGCGCGCAGAGCGCAGGCTGAGCGAGTAACCGCAATGGCTTCTGGTGGGTAAAAGGAGGTATCTGTGTATGGCGACACGACACGCGGTTCCGGGACGCATCCCCAAACCGGCTCCCCAGGAGGCGGTGCGTGTGGTGCGTACCACCGACAGTCCGAACTGTACAGGAGCGTGCGGCTGGCTGGCGACGGTGGTCAACGATGTTATCGTGGACCTGAAACCCGCTGCCGACTACCCCTGCGAGGAATATAACCCGCGCGGATGCCTGCGTGGGATGTCCATGACACATATCATCTACGGTCCCGACCGCATCAAGACCCCGCTCATCCGCACCGGAGAGCGCGGCGAGGGCAAGTGGAAAGAAGCCACCTGGGATGAAGCGCTGGACTACATCGCCCAGAAGATGAAACACATCATCGAAAACTACGGCGCGGACAGCATGTTGTTGTTCAATCAGGTGGTGGGAACCAGTTACGTGCAGAAAGGTGCGCAAATCCGTATGGCGGCACTGCTGGGTATGTCCTTTGCCACCGCGTACGACTATAACGGCGACATCTCTATGGGCTTCACCCAGACGCTGGGCATCGACAGCGTGGAGTGTGAGAGCAAGAGCTGGGGTTATGCCAAATACGCGATTCTGTGGTCGTCGAACGTGCTGCAGACGCGCATGCCCGATGCACAGTTCCTGACCCGCTTCGCCAAACAGCGAAATGGTTGCAAAATCGTGGCGATAGACCCACGCTGCAATCAGACCGTCAAGGCGGCAGACCTCTGGCTTCCCATTACCCCGGGCACCGATGGTGCGCTCGCGCTGGCGATGTGTCGGGTGCTTATCGAGGAGAATCTGGTGGACTGGCAGTTCCTGCGCACCTACACCGACTGCGCCACCCTGATTCGGCAAGACAACGGAATGCGTCTGCGTGCCAGCGACCTGGGGATGGGCGGCGAGAACGAGTTTCTGGTGTGGGACCAGACCCGACAGGACTTCTACAAGCTGCCTACAGACACGCTGGAACTGCCGGAGGACGTGAACCCCGCTTTCAAAGGCGAGTGGACGGTGCAGATCGATGGCGAGGCAGTAAAGGTAGTGCCCGTCTACCAGCTGCTGGAGACGATGGTGATGCAGGACGAGTATCGCCCTGAGCGTGTGGCGGAGATCACCGGTATTCCTGCGCAAACCATCCGCCAGGTAGCGCGAGAGTACGCCACCACGAAGCCGGCGATTATCATCATCGGCATGGGAATTAACCACCGCTATCACGGCGACCTGACCATCCGCGCCATTCTGCTGTTGAGCGCACTGGCGGGTAACTACGGTACGCCCGGCTCCGGTGTGTCCATCTATTCCGGACAGCACCACTTCCGCATCGATATCAGCGGGTTCTGGTTCCCTGAAGGCAAGCGCCCCAACGTGGTGCCGTTGCACTACTTCGTGCTGGGCAAACCCACCGAGACCATCAACCCCAAGATTAAGTACCCGAAGCACGGTTTCAAGGCGCTATTCGTATCGCATGGCAACCCGCTGGTCACCGAGTTTTCCAGCCTGATGAAGAGGGCGATAGACAACCTCGAGCTGTTCGTGGTGATAGATTTCTCCATGACGCCCACCTGCGAATACGCCGATGTGGTGTTGCCTGCACCTACCTTCTGGGAGAAGTACGACCTGGTGGCGACGGGATGTCATCCCTACCTGCAGATTCAGCAACCGGTCATCCCGCCGCAGTACGAGAGCAGAACGGAGCTGTGGATAGTGCAGGAACTCGTGAAGCGTGTGGCTCCGGAGCTGTACCCCTATTTTGACCTCACCGAGCTGGACGCCATCCGCATTCTGCTGGAAACAGCCGGCAAGGAGACCGAGGGCATCACCGTGGAGCAGCTGTTGCAGGGTCCCGTGCGCCTCAACGTGCCCGACCCTGAAATCGGACTGGACGAGCAACTGCTGCACAAGAAGCCCTTCCCACCGCGCGCTTACCCGTTCAAGCTGGAACAGCAAAAGGAGTTCCTCAAAACGGGGCGCATGGAGTTCTACAAAGAGGAGCCGATTTACCAGCAGATGGGCGAGTCACTGCCCGTTTTCAAACCGGCGTTCAGCCACTTACCCGAAGAGGACCAGAGATTACCTCTGTGTATCGTCACGCCGCACTCCAAGTGGCGGGTGCACTCCACCCACAGCAATAACCCGCTGCTGCTTAACGTCAACCGCAAGCCGGTGGTGGAGATAAACCCGCTGGACGCCGCCGCGCGCGGTATTCAGGACGGCGACCTGGTGGAGATTTTCAGCAACTACGGCTCTTATCGCCTGTGGGCGCTGGTGACCGAAACCATCAAGCCCGGCGTAGTGTGCGTGGACCACGGATGGTGGGACCGCTACCTCGCCGGAGGCAAGTATCATAGCGTGCACACGCACCAGAAGATCAAGCCCACGCATGAGGCGTACTTCCTTCCGGCGGTGTACGCGCCCGGACAACACTGGAAGGACACCCGCGTGGACGTGAGAAAGGTGGGGAACAATGGCGCGACTGGCAATGTTGATTGACCTCACGCGGTGCATTGGATGCGATTCCTGCACCCTTGCCTGCAAACAGGAGCACGGCACGCCGATGGATGTGTTCTTCGCGCGCGTGCTGAACGTGGAAGCGGGAACCTTTCCCAACGTGAAGCGCATCTACATTCCGGTGCTCTGCAACAATTGTGAAAACCCGGCGTGTCTCAAAGCCTGTCCCAACAAGGCGATTTTCCGCCGCGAGGACGGCATTGTGCTGATAGACCAGGAGCGGTGCCGCGGTGCAGGAGCCTGCGTCTCTGCGTGCCCGTACGGCAACATTATTCTGACCGACCGCGACCGCTGGTATTTGCCCGACGACCGGGCGTACGAGCGCGACTACGTCCGACCGCGCCTGAAGGAGCAGGTTGCTCGTAAATGCACCTTCTGTGCGCACCGCGTGGACGAGGGACTGGAACCCGCATGTGTGGTAGCGTGCCCGACCACCGCCCGTATCTTCGGCGATGTGGAAGACCCGAACAGCAAGATTTCGCAGTACATTGCCGAGCAGAAGCAGACAACGGGGCGCGAGCCGTTCAAACTGCTCCCCGAAGCGCAAACGCAACCAGCCAATATGTATCTGGGCACAATGGCTGCACAGGAGGTCAGCACACTGGAGGCTCCATCAGCCCCCTCGGCGCGCTGGGAGGAGGCGAAACGGCAGCGCGAACCCGAACGTGTTGGCGTGGCAGCGGGCGCGGCGCGGTTGTTTGCCAAAATCACCGCCCTGTGGCTGTTGATAATGATGCTTCTGTTCGTCCTGCAGGCAGTCGCTCAGCAAAACGGCTCGGCTCCCACCCCGGCGGAGCTGTACTCCGATTCCTCCTGTGCGGGATGCCACGGGCCGACCGCAATGGGTGGGTTGGGACCGCCTCTGGCGGAGACGAAGCGCTCGCTGGAGGAGTTCAGAAAGATAGTGCGAGAAGGGCGAGGGATGATGCCTGCCACACCGCCCTCGGAGATGCCCGATGCGGAAATCGCTGTTATTCACGACTTTGTGCAGAAGACAAAGCTGGACCCCTCGCAGGTACCCATCTCGTACAAAGTGGGACAGTGGCTCGGCACCAGCCAGGTTACGCTTATCTTCTCGCTGGTTACGCTGGTCTGGCTGGTATTGACCCTGCGTGTGCTGTGGTACTGGGCGGACTGTGCCGGCTGGAAGCAGTTACAGCCCTATCTGCGCAAGTTCGGCTACGGCAGGGCGATGGGCGTGTTCTTGCGCTCGCTGGTGATGGATGGACTGTTGGTAGCGCACCTGTGGCGCAGGGACAGATTCCGCTGGGCGATGCACGCGCTGATGATTTACGGTTTCCTTGCGCTGGGACTGGCAGACATCCTGATGAGCGTTTTCAACCCCATGCGCGGCTCTCTGCCTATCACGCATCCGCTGAAACTACTGCCCAATCTGGCGGGGCTGGCGATACTGATAGGGATTATCTACGTGCGCTACCGCTACAGCGAGGACCCCTACATCGATAACGGGCTGACCCTGAGCCGAGACTATGCCTTCCTGAGCCTGCTTACCTGGACGATACTGACGGGCTTTCTGGTGGAAGGGCTGGGTTACGCAGGGGCGTACGTGTTCATCCAGCCCGCCTATATTCTGCACCTGCTACTGGTAGCAGGGCTATTCCTTACCGCGCCGTTTACACGCTTCCAGCACGCCTTTCTCGTGCCCGTGCTGATGGCGTTGACAAAGGTTACGTCGCAGGTGGCGTATAGCGGCGTGGAACTGGGCTTTCTGAACGAGCCTTCGCCGGGGCGACATCACAAATCCGAGCGCATTGCAGAGGACGTGTTACGGCATGTCGCGCCGGAGCTCGCCGGCAAATTCCGATTGCGATACTATCCGTAGGAGGCAAGCCGATGAGAAGCAACGGTCTGGAATATCAGCAACAGCAACCGGATTCTCCCATCCGACGCAGGGTGCTGAGCTGGCTGGTGGGGTTGATCAACCTGGGGGTGATAGTAGGCTTTATTGCACCGGTGCTGGGGTTCATCAGCTCGCCTGCCCGCCGACGCCGAGAGCCGGGGGAGTGGGTTCCGGTGCTGAACGCCCATGAACTGAAGCCCGGCGAAACCAGGGCGGTGACGTACTCGTTGATGGTGAAAGACGGCTACACGACCGCCGAGCACCGCTACAGTGTTTACCTGTACCACCGAAGCGACGGCACTATCCTGGCGTTTGATCCATCCTGCCCGCATCTGGGTTGTCGGGTGGAGTTCAAAGAGCGCAAGCAACGCTACGTGTGTCCCTGTCACGGTGGGGTATTTGATACCGAAGGCAATCTGGTCTCCGGTCCGCCTCCAACCGGATTAACGAAGTTGCCTGTGCGTGTGGATGGGGGCAAAATCTGGATACAGAGGGTGTAGGACGATGGCACACCTGATAGAAAAAACCACCGAGAAACCGACGCCTCGCTCGGACGGCAAGCCTGAAAGGGGTGTGGAACTGCCTCACCGGGCGGGGTGGGTTGGTGCGGTGCGTGACTGGATAGAAGAGCGCACCGGATTGTTCGGCTTCATCAAGCACCATCTGGACGAACCGATGCCTCCGGGTGTAGGATGGTGGCAAACTCTGGGCAATCTACTGCTCACACTGCTCATTTTCCAGTTCATTACCGGCTTCGCGCTGGCGATGTTCTACGCTCCTACACCCGACCACGCGCATGAGAGCGTGAAGCACATCACCGAGAACGTGCCTCTGGGCGCGTTCATTCGCGGATTGCATCACTGGGGTTCTTCGTTCATCATGCTGGTGGTGGTGCTGCACATCCTGCGCGTGTTCTTCTGGGGGGCTTACAAGAAGCCGCGCGAACTCACCTGGCTGGTCGGCGTTGCCATCTTTCAGGTGATACTGGCGTTCGCCTTCACCGGCTACCTGCTGATTTGGGACCAGAAGGCGTACTGGGCGACGGTGGTGGGCACGCGATTCGCCAGCACCGTACCCGTTATCGGTGAGTGGCTGATGCACTTCCTGCGCGGCGGTAAGGAGGTAGGAGCGCTGACGCTTACCCGCTTCTACGCCATCCACATCATGCTGTTGCCGGTGGCGCTGGTGCTGCTTACCGCAGCGCATCTGTATCTGGTTCGGCGGTTGCACATCGCCGGCCCGGTAGTTCCGCAGAAGGGCGCGCCGCAGCCGTTCTATCCCTACCAGCTGTTCCGCGACGCGGTGGTGGTGCTGGTGGGCATGGGATTGTTGATGACCTGCGCTCTGTTGTTCAAGCCGCCGCTGTATCCCGTTGCCGACCCATCGGGCACGGCGTTCACCCCACGTCCGGAATGGTACTTCCTCGGCTTGTACGAGCTGTTGAAGCTGATGCCCCCTAAACTGGAAGTGCTGGGCACGGTGGTGATACCGGGGTTGGTGGCTATCGGCATGATACTGTTGCCATGGCTGGACCGCTCGCCATCACGCCATCCCGCCTACCGTAAGTGGGTGATTGACGTGGGGCTGATCGTTATCTTCCTGATAGGCACGCTCACGCTGAAGGGCATCCTGTCCGAGCCGCCGGAGGTAATACCGCAGAGCACATCGGTTTCCTCTTCGACTACCGGTTCGCGGTAGCAATCCGTCGGATTGTTGGACAGACACAGAGGGCTGTTCCCTGCAGCCGAACGTATTCGGCGCAGGCAGGGGGCAGCCCTTGTGGTTGCTCTTTTTGCAGGACACCGTTTCCCCAATCGCTAACTATCAACCACTATGCGCAAAAGTCGAACAGTTCGAACAACCGTTCCCCTCGCAGCGGTGGTGCTGGTGCTTGTCGCGTCCGCGTTATGGTACCGCTGGATGCCTGCGCGGGGGGATTTTACCGGCAAAGTGGTGGGAGTCTCCGACGGCGACACGATAGAGGTGATGCGTGCGGGACGCGCGGTGCGTGTGCGCCTGCAGGGGATAGATTGCCCGGAAAGCCACCAGGCGTACGGCACACGGGCGAAACAGTTTACCGCCGAACTGGTGTTTGGTAAGACGGTGGCGGTGCAGGTCCACGGAACCGACCAGTACGGGCGCATTCTTGGCGAAGTGATTCTGCCTGATGGGCGCAGTCTGAACCGCGAGCTGGTACGCAATGGCTATGCGTGGTGGTATCGACGCTATTCGGACGACCCGGTGCTACAGCAGCTGGAGGAGGAGGCGCGGCGCGAGCGACGGGGCTTATGGCGTGACAAGAATCCAACCCCGCCCTGGGAGTTTCGGAGAGAGCACAGGAGGAGATAAAGGAGGCGGACGGTGCGAACTTCTTGCTACTTGCGAGGCAGACAGGGTTTACTACCCCCGCTTCTGCTGGCAGTGTTGTGCTTTGCACTGCTGGCGACAGGCTGTGCAAAGCGAACGCGTACAGCAACCGCGCGCGTGGTGCAGGGGCATCACGAGCAGCCAATAGGGCAAAGCGTTCGTGACGCCATAGCCGTGGTAGGCAGAGCAGGCGAGCACGGATGCTACATCGCTTGCGAGGAAGAAGCGCGAATCCCTCCTGTTAGCCAGTTGATTTCTTTTGGAAAGCGTAAGCCTGCAGTGCGCGTTGTCTTTAACGGACAACCCAGCCCCTGGTTTGAGCAGATAGTGTGGATGGGCTTCCCCTTTAACAATGAGAGGTTCTTTTTCGTTGCCAGAATGGGTAACAAGGAGTTTCTGTACGAGGGGCTTCGCCGGATAGGGGCGTATGATGGGGTCACCTTGGCGTTTGCTGTAAGCAAAGATGGCAAAATGTTCGCATACGCCGTGCGTCGGGGTAACCAGTGGTTCATTGTGCGCAACGGTCAAGAGACGCCGGTCTCCGGCGGAGCGATTACGGACCTCGTTCTCAGCCCCGACGGAAGTCAAATCGCTTACGCACTCGAGCAAGCGGGTAAGCAGACTATCATCGCCAACGGAAAGCCTGTGGGCAGCTACCAGCAGGTAACCCTTTATTTCATCGGCAACGACGGGAAGAGGCTGGTTTACGAAGCAAAGCAGGGTGGTAAGAGGTTTTTAGTTGCCGATGGTAAGCAGAGCCCTCCGTATACCCTTATCCGCTGGCTGTCGCTGGCAGACGATGGGCGAGTGCAGGCTTACGTAGCGCAAGCGGGCGGCAAACAGTTTGTCGTTTGGCACGGCAGGCGGTCGCCCCCATATGACGAGGTAGGTATCCCGAGCCTGAGCCGCGACGGAAAGCAGGTCGCTTATCCTGCAAGAATCGGTAACCGGTGGACGATAGTGGTGAACGGACAAAAACGAGGTAGATACGATCAAGTCGAGTCCGTGCAGGTTGGTGAAGATGGAAACGTGGTGGCTGCGGTGGTGCAGGACGGAGGACAATGGTTTGTAATGGTCAACGGACGCCGAGAGGGACCTTACGATTCGGTAAACCCCACACTCGGTTCTAATCACATGGCAGGCCCCTTTGGGGGACTGGTGTCGCAGCTTGCAGTGGGAGCAGGCAGCAGGCGTGTGGGCTATGCAGCGGAGGTGGGCGGCAAATGGTTCGTGGTTGTGGACGGCAAACGCAGTGCGCCGTACGACCATGCTTACCCCCCTGTTTTCAGCCATGATGGCGCACATGTAGCCTTTCTCGCTGTAAGGGGTAACAGAGGTCTGATTGTGCTGGACGGCAGGGAAGGTCCCCAGTATGATTACATTTCCTCTGGTCCAGTCTTTCGCAAAGACGGTTATCTGGAATACCTCGCCGTTCGCGGGGAGACACTGTACCGCGTTACCGTACCGGTGAAATAACTACGCTTGCAGGAATCCCCCTGCCCGCTCCCGAAAGCGTACCCTAACACTGTCAGCACAGAAGAAAGGAGCGTTCACAGCATGGAAATCGGCATATTGACCGCGCCGTTTGGTGGAGAACCACTAGAGGTCGTAGCGGCTTTCGCAGGCGAGCACGGCTTCGCCGCGCTGGAGGTTGCCTCGGGACCGGGTTCCAAACATATCGATATCACGAACTTCACGCAGGCGGATGCCGAGCGCGTTCTGGAGCTGATGGAACGACGCGCCCTGCGCATCAGCAGTGTGGCGATGTACACCAACACCACCCCGGCTGACCAGCAGGAGCGTGCGAAAGTGATTGACCTGCTGAAGAAAGCGGTGGACGCCGCGCATCTGCTGGGCGTGGACGTGGTGTGCACCCTTGGTGGGATGCCCGTGCCCGGCAAGGATAAGTTCAAGACCATTCAGGAGGACTGCACGCAGGTCTTCCCGCCGGTACTGGATTACGCGGGCGAGCGCGGTATCAAAATCGCGCTGGAGAACTGGTACGCCACCAATATGCAGGGACTGGAGCACTGGAAGTGCATGTTCGACGCCATCCCGCATGAGAACTTCGGCTTGAACTTCGACCCGTCACACCTGATATGGCAGGGCATCGACTACATCGCAGCGGTGCATCATTTCGGCAAGCGCATCTTCCACACGCACGCCAAGGACACCGAGATTCGCGAGGATAAATTGCGCTGGCTGGGCAATCAAGCGCACGGCTGGTGGCGCTACGTCATCCCCGGCTTTGGCGCGGTGCGCTGGGGCGAATATATCGGCGCACTGCGGTCGGTCGGCTACGATGGCGTGCTCTCCATCGAGCACGAGGACAGCGCATTCGGACGCGAAGAGGGCTTCCTCGCTGGCAAGCGATACCTGAGCCAGTTTGTGTAGCAGGAGGGTGGCAATGGCATATCTGCTGGGCGTCGATGTCGGTACCAGCGGCACGAAGGCGTTGCTCATCGATGAAAGCGGGAAAGTGGTCGCCCGCGCGGTGAGCGAGTACCCGCTGTATACCCCCAAACCCCTCTGGGCGGAACAGGAACCTGCCGACTGGTGGCGAGCCACCTGCGAGAGCATCCGTGAGGTATTACGCCAGGCAGGCATCACCGGCGAGCAGGTGCAGGGCGTAGGCTTATCGGGACAGATGCACGGCTCGGTATTCCTTGATGAGAACAATCAGGTCATCCGCCCCGCCATCCTGTGGTGCGACCAGCGCACGGCGGCGGAATGCACGTGGATTACCGAGACCGTCGGGCGCGAGCGCGTGGTGGAGCTGACCTCCAACCCGGTGCTCACAGGCTTTCAAGCTGGCAAGATTATCTGGCTGCGTAACAACGAGCCGGAGGCGTACGCCCGTGTGCGCAAGGTGCTGTTACCCAAAGACTACATCCGCTAC
>BEHS01000098.1 GCA_002898895.1 bacterium HR16
TAGAACTCCACGTGGAAGTGGTAGCTTGGGCTGTTGACCTCTCTCGCCGGAGACTGGTGAAGTAGCATAATATACGGGATGGACATCTCCCACAGGTTGCGCAGGGTGCGAGTCACGGTGGAAAGCATCTCCGCCAGCGCCCACTGTTCCTCCTGGCTCATCTCCGACAACGTGCCAACGTGACGCAACGATACGATGTGCACCTCGTATGGAAATCGTGCAAAAAAGGGTACAAACGCGACGAAATGCTCATTTTGGGTAAGCAGCCGTCGCCCATCTTGCAGCTCCTGCTCCATCACCGCACAAAACAGGCACTTGCCGCGCTCTTCGTAATATCTGCGAGCAGACAACACCTCCTTCTCGATGAGCGGGGGCAAAAACGGATAGGCGTATATCTGCCCATGTGGATGAGGTATCGTCACCCCAATCTCTTTGCCCTTATTCTCGAAGATAAGAACGTACTTCACAAACGGGTATCCCGACAACTCTTCGAAGCGGTCGGTCCACACCTTCACCAGCTTCGCAATCTGCTCCACCGACAGGTCTGCCATTTCGCCCTCATGCTGAGGAGTATACAATACCACCTCGCATACTCCTTGCGATGGGATAACAGGAGTAAGCGGGGTACCCTCCACCGCCGGCTCAGGAGCATTGCGCTGAAGCGAGGGAAAGCGATTTTCAAAAACCACAATCTCGTAATCGGGATAGGGTACCTCTGTCTCTATACTCCCCGGCTTCGTGGGACAGAGCGGGCAATACTCTTTTGGGGGCAGGAAAGTGCGCTCCTGGCGGTGCGTGGCGGTAATCACCCACTGCTCCAGATACGGATGCCACCGCAACTCCGACATCTATGTATTGTCCTACATCTGTCGCTCAGGTCTTTTCTTACACCCGTAGTTTAGCGAGCGTTCCCGAAAATCCCTGCGCTAAGCAGGGATAACGTACCCGGCGGTGAAAACTATAATTGTGCCAACAGGGCTTGAGCGAGGCGAAACAGGTTATGCGAGTGCTGGAACTGATGCATACCCACGTGGTCACCGTGCAGCCAGAGGATACTCTGCGCGACGCGGTAGACAAGATGGACCTCTACCAGGTAAGCGGTTTGCCGGTAGTGGACGAGGAAGGACACCTGGTAGGCGTTATCACCGAACACGACATTATTCGAGAACTCCTCCCCCACCCCGGCGAGGCGCACACGGAGGAGAGCTATCGCGCTGAGTGGCAGGACTTACCTACCCGTGCATCACGAGTGCGCGGGATGCAGGTCAAACAAGCCATGACCAGCAATGTCATCGCCGTTGACGAGAACACCGACGTGCTGGAAGCTGCTGCCATCATGCTTCAGAAGAAAGTCAAACGTCTGCCCGTCACCGCCGAGGGTAAGCTGGTCGGCATTATCAGCCGTATCGATATCTGCCAAGCAGTGCTGGAAGACCGTTTGTGAGGGTAAAAGGATGGACTGGCTACACGAAGTATCCACAGGCAAACTACTTGTCTCCGACGGAGCGATGGGCACGATGCTCCAGTCGTTGGGATTGGAGGCTGGCCAATGCCCCGAATCATGGAACCTGATGTACCCGGAGAAGGTGCAGCAGGTGCATCGTGCTTATCTGGAGGCTGGCGCCAACCTGCTCACCACGAACACCTTCGGGGGTAACCGTATTCGCCTGGCAGCACATGGATTGGACAAACAACTGACCGAGGTCAACCGGCGGGCAGTGGAGCTGGCGCGTGAGGTAGCCGGGCATACCGCTGCGGTCATGGCGTCGGTAGGTCCGACGGGCGCACTACTGGAACCTCTCGGTGATTTGAGCGAAGAGACGGCGTTTGAGGTTTTCAGCGAGCAGGTTCACGCCCTTCGCGAGGGCGGCGCAGACACCGTGATTCTGGAAACCTTTATGGCGCTGGAGGAGATTGTCATCGCCTTGCGCGCGGCGAAAGCGCAGGGCATGAAAGTGATTGCCAGCATGAGTTTCGGCACAGGCGAGCGCACCATGATGGGGGTTACCCCGGAGCAAGCCGCCACCACTCTGGTGGAGGAAGGCGCGCTGGTCGTCGGCGCTAACTGCAGTACCGGAGCACAAGAGATGGTTCCTGTGATTCGGCGGATGCGCTCGGTTGTTTCCGTTCCGCTCATCGCCCAGCCCAACGCGGGAATGCCTGTGCTGGTAGAAGGCAGGGCAGTGTATACCCAAAAGCCCGAAGAGATGGCCGCTTTCGTGCCGCAGTTTGTGCAGGCGGGCGCGAACATCGTCGGCTCCTGCTGTGGTTCTACTCCCGATTTCACCCGTGCTATTGCGCAGGCGATAACACGGGCTTCGTAAAACCGCACTTTTGACAGCACGCTACCCCCTCAACAATGCCGATGATTCTGGCAGGGGTACTCCATAGTATCTGCCCCGATAGGCGAAATGTTGAGGAAACTTCAGTACATCTCTCTACGTAAACGCCTGTTTATCGGCATCTTTCTGTGTGCAACCGCAGTGCTGGTGGTGCACACCATCGTTGCGTACCGGCAGTTCGCTCAGGCTATAGACGTACAGGCGAGCGAGGCGGTAAGTAACAGGCTCAGACAGGCGGTTAATTTTCACAATCTGTGCCTGCGTCAGCAAATGGCAACCCAGGTACGCCACTACTCCAGCCATCTGCCTATCGTACGCGCTACTGCCCGCCGAGACGAGTTCCAGTTGAAGCGCCTCCTGCTGTCGGTTGCGCAGAAGGAAGGCTTTCGGCAGCTGGCGGTGTTTGCACCGGATGGAGAGGTAGTCGCAAGCACCGGCTTTACACAAGAACAGCTGGACGACCTCCGCCACAGTCGCCTTCTCCATACTGCCCAAAGCTCAGGCAGCGCGTCTGCTCACCTGCGTCTGGGGAACGACGTGTACGCTGTAGCAGCAGCTGTCCTTCATCAGGAAGGGGTTCACGCTGGCATGCTCGTCGTTGCCTCTCCTCTCTCGCTGAACTGGATTATCCGCTTGCACCAGATGACGCGAATCGATGTTGCCCTGCGCGTAGGAGGCAAATGGCTTTTCGCTCGCAAGCCTCCAGAGCAGCTCTTGCGCTGGTCACAAGAAAAGTTTGAAGGGGTGCGGGAAGACTATCAAACGAAAGCGATATCACCGATATTGCGCATCAGCTACATGGTTTTGCGCGATGAGAAGGGCGCACCCCTGGCGGTAATGGCCGTTTGGCAAAACGACCCCTATATTCAGTTGATGCAGTACAGCCTGGCGCACTCGATGCTCTCGGCGATGACCGCTGCACTGCTCCTTGCCGTGCTCATAGCAATTGTGCAGGTGCACCCTGTGATTAACCTTGTTCGCCATCTAACTACCGCCGCGCACATCATTGCAGGAGGACATTTTGCCCACCGGGTAAAGGTCTCCCGCTGGGCGCCCTACGACTTCCACCTGCTCGCCGAAAGCTTCAACCTGATGGCTTCGCAACTGGAGGAGTTTGCTCTGCGCCAGAAACAACAGCAGAATGAACTGCGCTCCCACAACGAACTGCTTGCTCGTCTTTCGGTTACCGACGCACTGACACAGGTAGGTAATCACCGTGCGTTTCAAGAACATCTACACGCCCAGATCAGCCTGAGCGCACGCAAAAAACAGCCCCTGTGTCTAATGCTTATCGACGTCGACCATTTCAAGCAGTACAACGATACCTACGGACACCCGCAGGGCGACATGGTGCTTCGTGAAGTGGCGCGCCTCCTGACCGAAAACACCCGTACCTATGACTTCGTGGCACGCTACGGTGGAGAGGAATTCGCCGTCATTTTGCCGGATACAGATATCGAGACCGCAACCGCAGTGGCAGAGCGCGTGCGTCGGGTAATCGAGAGCCACCCCTTCCCCAACCGTCAGGTGACGATTAGCATCGGGCTGGCGAGCTGGCATGCAGGAATGGACTCTAACACGCTGATTCAAGAAGCAGACGAGGCGCTTTACGAGGCGAAGCGGAGCGGGCGCAATCGGGTATGCCTTGCCAAACAGGATAAGAAGGCTGCATAACACGCGGGAGGTTCTCAGGGGTGATCGAAGTCGGCGTTATCGGCTATGGGTATGCGGGACGTGCCTTTCATTGCCCTCTCATCACCCAGGCAGAGGGCTTGCACCTGGCGGCGGTATCTTCACGTGACGCAGACCGGCGCGAACAGGCACGTCGGCAATGGAACGTGCGCGTTTATACCCAGCCGGAAGAACTGCTGGCTGATGAACGCATTCAGCTGGTTGTCATCGCTACCCCGCACCATACCCACCACGCGCTGGGCAAGATGGCACTGCTGGCAGGCAAACACGTAGTAATCGACAAGCCGTTCACCATCACCACCGCCGAAGCGGACGACCTCATCGCCGAAGCGCGAAAGCGCAACCTCCTGCTGAGCGTCTTCCACAATCGCCGCTGGGATTGGGACTATTTGACCGTACGACATGTCATCGAGCAGGGCTTGCTGGGCGAGGTGTGGCAGGTGGAGAGCTGCGTCGGACGCTACGGGCATTCCAGCCGATGGCGCGCCCGGCGCGAGTCGATGGGTTCCCTGCTCCACGACTGGGGGGCGCATCTGGTGGACCAGGCTATCCAGCTCATGGGGTTGCCACAACAAGTGATGGCATGGCGACACTTTCGTGTGTGGCAAAGCGACGTGGAGAGCTTCATCCGCGCGGTGCTGGACTACGGTCAAGGACGCACCTTCACCGTCGAGGTAAACTACCTTCGCGCCGCCGAGCGTGCTCGCTGGTACGTGCTGGGCGACCGGGGCGGTCTGGTGAAATACGGACTGGACCCTCAGGAGAAGGCGCTGATTGCCGGGGACATCACGCAAGCTCAAGAGCCGCCCGAACACCGTGCCCACCTGTGGTTGCGCGAAGACGACCAGACAATAGAGCGCACCATCGAGAGCGTGCGCGGCGACTGGCGCGAGTATTACCGCAACATCGCGAGGGTGCTACTACAGGGCGAAGAGCTGGCGGTGAAACCGGAGGAGGCGCGGGAGGTCATTCGCGTCATCGAAGCGGCGCTGCAGTCCGCAGAGACGGGCAAGCCGGTGCTTCTCTCTTGACAAGTATACTTTGTTAAAGTATACTTTAGTAAAACACACTTTAGTAAAGTATACTTAAGCAAGAAAGAGGCGGCTGTTATACTCGTCGATCACACGTCCCTTTTGCCAAACACCAGCACCGCCAGCGCAAGCACCACCGCGATATACCCGAACACATAGCCGATTTCCCATCCGCCTGGCGGATTCTCAAACGCCTGAAAGCGCTGGCTCGCCAGCATCCGCTCGGGCACGATTACCATCATCTCCTCCAGTACCCAGCGGCGCAGGTGGTTCATCGGTACAATCCAGCGCACGTTGTTTGCCATATTCATCAGCGTATCGATATCAAACACAATGCCGAACTCCCGCATCGGCTTTTCCGACCACGCCACGCCTGCCGAGATGATAGACAGCGCAATTGTCAGCCCCATCGAGGCAAAGGTAGAGAAAAACAGCGTCAGCGTGCCAAACAACACCGGATAGAGCAACACCACCAGCGGCGCGCGCCATGTTTCCAAATAGCTCTTGCCCATCATCACCCGAACAGAAACATACAGCAGAACCGTCCAGAACAGCGTGTTGACCAGTGCAAACACCAGCACACCGACCCACTTCCCCAATACCACCTGATAGCGGTGCACCGGCTTGTACAGCACGGCGTACAGCATCCCTCGCTCGATCTCCAGCGCAATCGCCCCCGACGCCAGCGTCATCGCCATCACCGAGCCGAAGAACTTCACCACGTCCAGCCCCAGTATCAGTGTGATGCGCGGCACCACACTCTGCACAATCGGGTCATGAGCGCGCACCGATGCCCCCATCTTCGCCACGAAAACGAAGCCCACTACCGCCAGCGAAGCCAGCAGCGAGGCTACCCAGAGGCGTCGGCGTATTGTCTCCTTCAGGGTCAGAGAAGCTATCAGGCAGATTGCCCTCACTTCGCCTCCTCCACCACCCGTACAAACAGGTCTTCCAGGCTCTCGCGACGCGGCGCAAAACGCATCATCTCGCCGCCTGCTTCCACAATGCACCGCGCCAGCGCAGGTATCTCCTCCTCGCCCTGCACCTCTGCCGTGAAGCGCGTGCCGTTCTCCGACAACACCCTTGCCACCGTACGAACAGCCTGCATCACTCGCTCTGAAGGGGCACGCAGTTCCACATCCACCACCGGATGTACCTGCAGTAGCATCTCTATATCCCCCTGTCGTTGCACCTGCCCGGCTCGCAGAATAGCCACTTCGTCACATACCATCTCCACCTCCGACAGCAGGTGCGAGTTCAGGAAAACCGTTTTGCCACGTGACTTGAGTTGCAGGATAAGGTCGCGCACGTCTCGCCTGCCCAGCGGGTCCAGCGCGGAGGTCGGCTCGTCCAGAATGATGAGGTCGGGGTCATGCAGGATAGCCTGTGCAATGCCTAATCGCTGCTGCATCCCTTTGGAAAACTCACGCACACGCGAACGCGCTCGTTCAGAAAGCCCAACCTGCTCCAGCACCTCCGGTACACGCCGTGTTAGCAACTGCCTGTCCATCCCTGCCAGCCTGCCGTGAAACCACAGTAACTCCTCGGCGGTGAGCAGCTCGTGAAACTGGAACTTCTCCGGCAGGAATCCGATACGCCTTCGGACACCCATATCCGAGATAGAATGTCCCAGAATACGAAAGGAGCCCGAGGTCGGATACACGTTTCCCAGCAACATCATGATGGTGGTGGTCTTGCCCGCGCCGTTGGGACCCAGAAAGCCGAATACGCATCCCGTCGGCACTTTCAGGTCCAGCGAGTCTACCGCTACCACGCTCTGCCGTCGCAGCAAAGAACGGTACACTTTACGCAGCCGGTAAGTTTCTATTGCGTATTGCGTCATACGGTCTGCTTCCACGCCTTCACTCTGTTCAGAAAGTACCATGCGCCCACAATCAGCGCGGCAATGGTAACCAGCCCCTGCGTTTCCAGTGGCAACAAAACAAACACAAAACTCAACAGCGTCAATATCGCCATCACCGCGAGCCACGCCCGCAGTATCTTTTGCACCACCTGCTCCTGCATCGCCCACTCCTTCAGCGCGGCGACGGTCTCTATCGGGCTACCGCACCGGATACATCGCCTTGCTTCGCCGGGGTTCTCCGCCCCGCACATCGGGCAGATGACCAGCTTGCGCTGAGCGAACGCCTGTTCTCGCTTCCACGAATGCAGTTTTCCTCGCTCCAGCCGCGAGATAGCGGGCGAGCTTTCCACCGCATATTCCAGATGCTCAATGGCTTCATCCAGCCTGCCCAGTTTGTACAGCTTCTCCGCCAGCACCACGCGAGCGATGTGGTTTTCGGGGTTCATGGCAAGTGCGTCTCGCGCTCTGTACATCTCCTCTTCATCCATTTTGCGCAGGGCGCGGCGGTTGAACATCTCGCCGAGCCAGGGCACCATAGCGACCCCCGACACCAGTAAAATCAGCGCCATAAACGCCAGCCATGCGCTGTTGCTCATCAGCAGCAGTCCCATCAAACCGATATACGAGCACACCAGCACCGCCAGCTCCCCGCCCGCGATGCTCCCCTCAATCCACCAGCCGACGAAGCGATATACGGGAAACGCCGCCAGCAACGCGCCCAGCACGAATAGCATCAACCCCTCGCCCATTGCGATTCACACCTCGACGGTTATCAGCTTCGCACCTGCCTCTTCGTCCTCCTCATCCCACACAATCTGGATGTTGTCTTCGGGCAAAGACTGTCCTGCGCCCTCCAGCTGGACGAGGCGGTTTCGCAGCAGCTCGCGCAATAGCCCCACCGCCGTCTCTTCGCTGTCACCATGCGCCACCAGCCCGGGTATTGCGGGCAATATCGCCACGAAACCTTTGGGGTCGTCCGGCTCCACGATGGCACGGTAGATTCGTCCAAATGTCTTCATCGTCTTTCCACTCGAACCGCATTCTCGCCACTGCTGCCGCTAATCTCGGGCAGATACATGCCGAACGCCTGCACCGGCCTGGCGCGAACCTGCCCCGGACGCTCTGCCCGCAGGGTGTAAGTAATCACGCTCTTGCCTTTCGGAATGTGGACACAGAGGTATGCCACCCGGTCGTCCCGCACTTCCCGACGCGAGTACCAGTATATCCAATCGTACTCATCGGCGGCGCGCTCCACAAACTCGAACCCCGAAGGTTTGGGATCGTCGATAACACCGTAATAGATATCGGTAGCGCAGTAGATGACCAGCTTCACCACCAGCTGTTCGCCCGGACGAAAAACGCCCTTCGCCGGCTGCAAAGCCCACAGATACTCCGATTCGTCACCGTAACGGCGTATCAACTGCCTGCGTTCCTCCGGCGTGAGCTTGCGTGGCACACGCTTGAGATAGATGCGCTCCACCCGCATCTGCTGTGCGGTCGCCCGCACGCGCTCTGTTGGCTCAAAGTAGCGTACCATGACCGACGCCACCACTGCACCCTCTCCCTGGTGTTCGATGTACAGTGTATTCACGCCGTCGCGCAAGCGGGCAGAGGGTATCTCCACTACATCCTCCGGGCGCAACCAGTCTTCTGCACCGTATTGCAGCTCCTTTACCACCTCGCCGTTCAGCAGTATCCGCACCCGATGCGCGCTCTTCGCCGCCTGCGGCATCCTCCGGGCATAGTCCACCAGCGCCATAATGACCTGGGCGGTATCGTTAGTTGAGTACCAGTAGTCTCCCCGACGTTTCTCCGATAGCCAGCGCAGCGCCTTCAGCAGTAGAGGATGTCGCGGGTCGCTTCGTGCCAGCATTCGCACCACCCATGCGGTGGCGTAGGTATCCTGCGCGTACCACAGCCACTCTATCCGGCGTCGCAGTTGCGGGGTCGCCTCACGCCAGAAGGCAGTGGTCGGGGTTTGAATGGCGCGGGCGAGTATCTCTGCCTGCAACTGCTTTGCCTGTGCAGGCAGATTCGCCTGTTGCAAACCCATGACCAGCACGCATTGCGACGAGGTACCGAGGTATCCGCGCAGCTCGTACAGTCGCAACAGCGGTTTCTGCGCCCATCGCGGGGAAATCCGGGTCGCCGTCTCCAGCGCGTGCGCCTTCTCGTTGATCTGGTGAATCCACCGCGCTATGAGAAGCTCTTGCTTGGGCTTCGGCAACCCCTTTACCACGGGAGGTTGTGACGGTGTTTCCGCTATCAGGCGGAACAGCGCGTTGACACCCCGGTTGATACGCTCCTGGGAGACCGCAAAACCCGCCTCTTTCGCCCGTTGAAGCGCGTCCAGCGCCAGCGCGGTCCACAGAGCGTTGTCCGGCGCATGCTCTGTATAGCCCCAGCTGCCGTCCGGATACTGCAGTGCACTCAGCCGGATAATACCCCGCTGTATCGCTTCCTGCGCCCGCTTGCGACGCTCCGCATCCTGTACGCCCAGCGCATCCATCACCTCCAGCACGCGCAAAGCGCTGAGCATGGGGTGCACTGTCTGCTCCACACAGCCGTACGGGTAGGTCAGTATCTCATCCAGCGCACCGATTGCCGTGCCGAACCACGATGGCGCAACACGCACCACCGCTTTCGTGCTACCCGGCGCTCGCCCGGCTGCCAGGCTGAACCGCTTTTCCACCGCCTTCTCCACCACCGACGCGGAAGCAATCAGGCGGGGCATTCCTCGCGCGTACACTGGCACTTTCAGCTCCATGCCGTCGAACTCGTCCGGCGAGCGAGCGGTGAGCGTGAAAACCGCTTCGCCTGTTGCCTCTGCCTCCACTACCCACTCCACGCTTGCCTGTCCCTGCGGGGGCAGGGTTATCCGCCTGCTTTGTCCCTCGGTAATTCGCGCGGAACCACCAACCTGCAACGAAACCAGCACTTCTTGTGTCTTTTCCGTATAGTTGTGCACCACGCCTGCAATCACAGAGCGGTCGCCCTGCGTCAGGAAGCGCGGGGTCTGCAGGCGTACCAGCAGAGGTTTGAAGGTTTTGGCATAACTGCGCACCGTGCCCACAGCGGTATCGGCGGTAACCGCACGCGCGGTCGCCCGCCACTCGGTGAGGTTCTCGGGCATGGGGAAGCGTACCTGCGCTTCGCCATTGTTATCGGTCACAACGGCGGGATTCCAGAAGGCAGTGTCTTCAAAGCGACGGCGAATCTGCTCGTCCATCTCGCGCTGTGCCGCTTCTTTCGCTGCGCCTGCCGCATATTCTCTCCCGAAGGAGACCGCCGTGTTCACCGCGTTAGGCGTTGCGCCCCAGAAGAACTTGCGGATGTCGGGCGTGTAGTCGGGCATGATGGCGTAGATAGCCTCGTCCACCACACCCAGCGAAACCTCTGCCGAAACCGGCCTGCCCTCGTCGTCGCGCGTGCGAATGGTGTACACCGCCTCTTCGTTGGGCAGGTAGCGATCTTTATTCGGTAACACTTCCACCCGCAGTATCTTACCCTTGGGAGCCACGCGAAGCAACTTCTGCACACGGATCAGCGTCTTGCGGTTCACAAGGCTGGCGGAGACGAAAGCGTTGGGTGCGTGCTGCCATTCCGTCGGCAGTTCCACAACCCCCACGCCGTTGCGCAAACGCACCACCTGCGAGGAAAACAGCTTGCGTCCTTCTACGGTGAGCCATACCTCCGCATCGGGCACGGAGGAGCGTACCAACACCTTCGCCGTCTGTCCGGGCAGGTAGTTCTTGCGGTCCAGGGAGAGTTCCAGAGTCTGGCGTGCGCCCAGCTGCTCTCCGCGATACAGAGAGGTGTACGCGCCCACGATGTATTCGCTCTGTGTGCTGCGCCCCTGCGCATCGGTTGCGGAGGCTCTGAGCAGATACTCCCCTTCACGCGGAGGGGTGAAATCCACGCTGGCGACGCCCTGTGCACCGGTGCGCACGGCACGGCTCCACAGCAGTAGTTCCTCGCGCTTCCACTGCGTTCCCCGAATATGCAACCAGCGCACCCGATAAGCCGCCACCCTGACCGTCGTGCTGAGAGGTTGTTTGGTGCGCGGATGAATGGCGCGAATCTGAAACTTTCCCGTTTGCCCCGGCTCCAGCCACCATGCCTCCGACCGCCAGTCCAGATGCACCGCCGCCGGATACACGTCCGCCGAAGCCGAAGCCTCCTCGGTGCGCAGGCTCAGGTCAATTACTTCCACCTCCAGCGCGTAGCTGCAGGGCTCCGCGTGCCTTCCTGCGGGTATGCGAATAATGGCATTGCCCTGCACGTCGGTAGTGGTTTCACCCTGCGTCAGCAGCTCGCCGTAACCGCCGTACTCCTCTTCTTGCTCCTCTTCCGTCCCATACAGCTCGCGATATTCGTCCTCTTCTTCCCACCAGCCCCAGTCCCACAGATAGCGTTTATACAGGTAGTAGCGCACCCGCGCCTGAGCCACCGGCGCACCGAAATAGTACTCCGCGTGAAGCCGGAAGGTTACCGTCTCACCGCGAATGTACACCGGTTGCGCAGGCTCCAGCTTCACACGAAACTCCGGTTTGCGGTACTCCTGCACCTCGAAACCGCCCGCATATTCCACCACCTCGAGCGGTTCCAGCTCACCGGCGCGCAGATAGACTACCTTAAACGAGTAGCCTCCCAAAGGTGCTTCTTCAGGCAGGGCGAATTCTCCAGCGAACGTACCGCGCTCGCTGATGGGCACACTTTGTTCGGCTATCTGCTTGTTTTCCGGGTCCAGCAAGGCGACTTTCGCCTCGTTGACCTGCGGTATACGGTAGTCGTTCTCCACCCGCTCGCGCAAGACGCCCTTGAAATATACCCTTTGCCCGGGGCGATATACCGGGCGGTCGGTAAACAGATAGTGTACGTAGCGAGACACCTCTCCCCGTGAGATGTACGTGGCGGCACGATGCGCCCCTTTGAACGCCCACACCATCACCGTACCCGCCGGGCAAGGCGGTAACAGGGCGACGCCATCAGCATCAGTAGTCGCCTGCCCGGTGGGAGTCTTTCCGTTCTGGTATAACGCTACCGTCGCCCCGGATACGCCTCTGCCGCCCTTCAAACGCACCACGCGCGCCACCGTGTTGCCGGCAGGGGCGTACTTGACAACCAGTCCGATATCGGATATCCACAACAGATTCGCCCGCGAGTTGCCACGCACATCGCTGGTAACCACCACATACATCCCTGCGGGCAAGCGGGGTAAGCGCACTTCTCGCGCATAATACAGGCGCCGTGCAGACGGGGGTTTGAGCAGAACAATTTGAGGGTCACCAACCGGTTTGCCTTTCAGAGCAAGCGGACTAACCTGACTCAGGTGGTATCGCACCACTTTGCTTTCGTCCACCTGATATACTCGCATCCGCAAACGGTGGACGCCAACACCCGATACGGTAATCAGCGGCTGCTCTTCGGTGGTGAACACCCTATCGGGCGCGTAGACATCCCAGTATTCCTGCGCCCAGGCGGAATAGCACATCGCCGTGAGCAGCAGCACCAGCCACACCCGCCTCATGGCAGAACCCTCCTTTTAGGGGCAATATGCATTCCTGTCGACCTCTATTCTTCATGGAGGGCGCGGCTCCTGCCGGAACAGAAATCGCCTAGCCCTCAGCTTTGCTTCGCTTCGCGGCGTTGTTCTCCATGCGCTTCACCACGCCGATGGTGAGAAAATACAGGAAAACCATTGGCAACGCCATCACCATCATCGAGAGGGGGTCGTTGGTAGGTGTTACAATTGCAGCGATGACAGAGATAATAACCACTGCGTGGCGCCAGTAAGTCAGTAAACGTCTGGAGCTGACCAGCCCCAGCTTCGCCAGAATAATCAGCACGATGGGTAGCTGGAAGGAAAGCCCAAAAGCGAGTAAGATTTTGACCGCCAGCAACACGTAGCTTAGCGGGTTCTGCAGCAGGGTCGCGTCGCCGTAATCGGCGAGGTACGAAAGGAACCATCGAATGCCAGCAGGCAGAAACAGATACCCCAGCACTACTCCCATTACAAACAGTGCGCCGGAGAAAGGAATGAACATCTTCACTACGCGCCGTTCACTGCGGGTCAGCCCGGGTGCAACAAACGCCCATACCTGGTAAGTGACATAAGGCGAGGCGAAAATGAGCCCTACCACAAACGAAAGCTTCAGGCGCAGGAAGAAGGGGTCGGCAAAGTGCAGAAACACCGTTGTGCCGTGAACCCTGCGCAGAGGTTCATCCAGAGGCAGTGAAATCAGATGGTACACCGCAGGAAACAAGACGTATCCTGCCACCCAGCCCACAAAGATGGCAAACAATGACCGCACGATGCGCGTGCGCAGCTCCTCCAGATGCTCGGTGAGGTCAGCCGGGCGGTCCTCTATCTCGTTCTCTTGCAGTTCGGGCTGCTCCACTTCTTCTGCGGCGGCGCTACTGTTCATGTTCACCGCACTACTCTATCTCATCGGGGTTCACGCCTAGCTCACGCAAACGCTGTGCCAATCGCTCCGCGCGCTGACGCTCTCGCTCCAGCTGACGCCGCAGCTCCACATACGGGACGAACCGTTCTCCACCGGGGCGATACAGTACAAGCGCGCCGTCCTCCAGCGTGAAGCGTACTCCCAGTCGAGGGCTTATCCAGCCTTCCATCT
>BEHS01000099.1 GCA_002898895.1 bacterium HR16
CCCTTTCCGCACAATCTGCACAACACGTTGTGTTCCCTTGTGTGACAATTTTGCCGAAGCTGGCGCTATACCATTTCACCTCTTAATTTGTCATGCTGAGCGCCAGCGAAGCATCTCGTCTTCTTTGTCATGCTGAACGAAGTGAAGCATCTCTGAGATTCTTCGCTCGCGCTCAGAATGACAGGGAAACCAGTCTGTCGTGTCATGCTGAGCGCCAGCGAAGCATCTCCTCCTCTTGTCATGCTGAACGAAGTGAAGCATCTCGGAGACTCTTCGCTTGCGCTCAGAATAGCAGAAAAGCGGAAGCGGTCCACTTACACCCCAAAATCGCGCTTGACGTTTGCTACCCGAATCGCGTAAGATAGGTTTTAGTCGTTTGTACCCTGTATTTCAGGAAAAGGAGAGGCTGAGATGAGGCGTCTTTTCGGCTTAATCCTGCTTTTGTTCTGCGCTACGCTGGGTGCTGAACAATCGCTGGAACCGATTTTTACCTCGCAGAGCCGTGTGCTCGCCGCGCCGGACCGCGTCATTGTCCGCTTTCCCCATCAGGCGGCAAAGCGTGCGGTAACGCAACGCGGCTACAAAGTGATTCGCGACATCCAGCAACTGGGCTACACGGTGCTGAAGGTACCTTACGGACAGGTGGACGAAACCATTGCGCAGCTGAAGGCGCAGAGACTGGTACAGGAAGCTTTCCCCGACCGCGCCTATCGCATGGCATATATTCCCAACGACCCACTGGTGCCCAACCAGTGGAACCTGTTTAAGATGAGCGTGCCCGCTGTGTGGGATGTGACGCAGGGCAGACCGGAGGTCGTGGTGGCGGTACTGGATACCGGCGTGGACTATCGTCATCCCGAGCTGGCTCCCAATATCTGGCACAACCCGGGCGAAATCCCCGACAACGGTATCGACGACGACGCCAACGGCTTTGTGGACGACCACCTTGGCTGGGACTTCGCTTACAACGACCGCGACCCAATGGACGACCACGGACACGGCACCGCCTGCGCGGGCATTATCGCAGCGGTTGGAGATAACGCAGAGCAGATGGCAGGTGTCGCCTATCGCTGTCAGGTAATGTGTGTGAAGATTGGTCTATCCAGCGGTTATTCCTTCGACTCGATGTTTGCGCCCGGCGTCGTCTATGCGGCGGATATGGGCGCGAAGGTGCAGAGTATCAGCTACTTCAGCGACGACCTCACGCCCCTCCTTCGAGCTGCCGTCGACTACGCATGGAGCAAGGGCTGTCTGGTCATCGCGGCGGCGGGTAACTTCGACGAGCCGTTCCCCATCTACCCTGCCGGTTACGATAAGGCGGTGGCAGTGGCGGCAACCACCTCCTCCGACCGCAAAGCGAGCTTCTCCAATCTCGGCACATGGGTGGATGTGAGCGCGCCCGGTGTGGGCATCGTGGCGACCACGTTGGGTGGAGGATACACCGACCGGTTCGCGGGCACTTCTGCCGCCACACCTAACGCCGCCGGTGTTGCCTCCCTGTTGTGGTCGATTCAGCCCAACGCGCCGATTGAACACGTCCGCGCTGCGCTGGAGTACTCCTCCATATCGCTCAACGACCCGGTGGTGGGAACCTTCACCAATTACGGCAGGGTGGACGCCTGGCGGGCGTTGAACCTGTTGCCCCTGCAATCACCCTGGTACCCTGTTACGCCGCGCATCCACTGGATTAGTCCACATCGCATCCCTGCCACCGGCGGCACCATAACCATTTTCGGGCGGGGCTTCGGCTGGGATGCCGGCGCGGGTAAGGTGCTACTGCAGAGGAGGCAGGTGATTACGCTGGCGAAACCGGTCCCCCGCCCGCAGCCTGCGCTACAGGTGCTGGAGTGGAGCGACTCGCGCATCGTGGTGCGCGTGCCCGCAGGCGCAGTGTCGGGCTGGCTGCAGGTGCAGGTGCGCGGCAGAACCTCTAACCGCCACTGGCTGACGGTTGCCTCGCCTGCCACACCTGTTGCCACCGCGCCAAGTGATGTGGGCATCGTGGGGCGGTACGGACAGGGAGCACAGCTCAGCGGAGGTTATGCGGAACTGCTGGAAGCGGACGGCAAAACGCTGGTTGCCGCCCCCCGCACCGATAACAGCAAAGGAATAGACCTCAAACTGCTCGTGCGCGGGCTGGATAAGAACACTGTCTCTGCCATTGCGTGCGAGTACCTGCGTCGCTACGAAGGAGTGGTCAATGCCCCCGTGGAGAGCATCCAGCTCTACGACTTCAGCTCCGGCAGCTACCCCTACGGAAGCTGGGTAGAGGTGTTCAGCACGCGGGCGGACGAGCACGCCGGCGAAACTCTGCAATTTAGCCTTCCCGGGCCCGCGAGCCGGTGGGTCTCCTACGAAGGCGACCTGTTCGTGCGCATCGTGGTCAACACCGGCAGCGCAGACGCCCGGCTGTTTATCGACAAACTATGGTTTCTGTGGCAATAGCGTCTCCACCAGCTCGCTCTCTACCGACAGCTCGCCGATGGTGGACACCGCAAAGCGGTTGACCTGCGAGAACCAGTACACATCTTCAGGGCGCTGGCGCAGGTCGACAATGCACTCGAAGGTATCGGGGCCCACCGTTGCCACCGGGAACCAGGGGCGGTCGTTCAGCCCGTCGCTGGAGATGCGACGATACACCCGGTAGCCGATAGCGCGGTCGAGGTACTGCGTTTCGCGCAGCACCGAGGGTCTTTCCCACGTCACCTTCACGTGATGCTCATCGATGCGCTCTACCCTCACGTTGCGCGGCGGCAGGGGCGAGTCCACCGAGCCGTAGGGCGTCTTCAGCGTGATGGTGAACCTGTCCTTCTGCCCCCGGAACCACGCGGTGATGAAGTCGGTGATCTCCAGCCAGTAGTAGCAGGGGCGTTCATGCTTGGTCACCTTCGCCAGCATCAGCCCTCGTCCGCCCACCACGTTGATATTGCCGAAGGGGTTCGGGCGACGGTGGAAGCCGTTGAGCGTGCGCACCTCTTTCACCGGTCGGTTCGGCAGGCGGAGGATGCCCTCGGCGTCGGTCTCGCCGACGATAACGGGCTCTTTGGAAACGGGATGGTCGAAGTTGCCGTCCTCTATCACGGGGAAGTACTTCACCCCAGCCTCTTCGCCCGGCTGACCGTTCGGGTCTACCACGCAGCCGCGCTGGAAAATCTCCACCTTCGCGCCGGGCACGGGTTTGCCGTTCACGTCCACCACGCGCAGGAAGTTCTCGGCGGGGATGGCAAAATAGTGGTCGCCGAAGTGCCCGCGCGGTTTATCCCATGTCATATTCAGGTAGCCCGCATCCGCCTCTGAGAACACCTGCGGTCCGTGCCAGTGCATCATCGTTACCGGATGGGTCATGAAGTGCGCTACGGGGTCGCCGTTATCGGGCATCCTGTGGTGCTCGTGCCCCGCGTAGTCCAGCGCGTACCAGTCGGTCAAGCCCAGCTGATGCCCAAGCTCATGGGGCAACGACCATTCGGTGTTCTGCCGCCACTCTCTGGTGGGCGGTTGCCATTTGCCCGCCTTCTCTTCGGGGCTGTCGTGCCATACCCAGCCACCCTGATGGTAGGCGATGCCATCCTGCGCCACGAGGCTCTGTATCGCTTTGTCCACGTCGTCGGTGTAGATGATGCGGTCTAAGCGGACGCGCGCCTTGATACCCTCCGGCGCGGCAGGGAAGATGCTCTGGGCAAACAGCAGGTTCATGATGTCGATGTGCCAGCGGTAGTAATCCTCGAAGCAGAAGGTTCCCGCTGCGCTGCGGAAGGTGTGCCACATCTGCACTCGCTTGTTGCTGACAATGTAGAAGAACCCCCATCCCCACAACGGGTCGGTGACCTCGTTGTTGACGGTGGCGATCTCCTTCTGGTTCGTGACGATACGGAAGGTGACGTGATGGAAGCCCTCCTGCCAGTTCCACTTGAGCGTAAAAGTGGCTTCCTCCATCTCGCGCAGTCTGCCGCGATGCCTGCTTCGGCTCACCTCTTTGCCGTCTATCAGCCACACAATGTCAAACGGCTGTGCGGTAGCGAACCCGACGTTCTTCACATGCGCGGTGAGGGTAACGGCTTCGCCGGGCTGGTATTTCAGCTTCAGCCCCTTGACAATCTCTTCGGGCTTCAGGTAGCTCTCCTCGCCCAGGTCGGGCAGAACCGGCGCGCCCGCGATTTTGGGGCGACCCCACTGGTCATAATGCACCCTGCCGTGCAGTCCCGCCAGCTTCGGGTTCAGTTCGATGAAGGTGACACTCAGGTCAGGCAGGTTGGGGCGAGCGTCCCACGAGTCGTCGCGCTCCACCTTGAAGCTCTTGACCGCACTGCGCGGATAGACTTTCGCCGGACCACCCACCTGTTCCATGTTCTCCCATACCAGCAATCGCACACCCTCATCCCGCACGAAGCACCCCCTGATGACCGTACCGTCGGTCAGCTCCAGCGTGTCCGCGCCCGCGATCAGGGTAACAGCCAACAGCGCAAAGGCCGGGAAAAGACGTTTCATGGTGGTTACTCCTTCGGATTGTAGTGTATAAGGAAGTTTCCTGGTGAGAGATGAAGCTCCTGCTGAGTCGTTAGCCCCCCCTGTGGTCTCCCCGCAAGCAGGGGGACAATGGATGCTCCTCCCCGCGTGCGGGGAGGTTGGGTGGGGCGATTTCGGCTCACCAGGAGGTTCGCCCTCCAATTGGACGAAGGTGCAACCCCGCTGGAGGGCGAGATTCCCGCCGAGCCGATGTTGTTAGCGTTCACGGCTGAAGCCGTTCCCCTGCACACGAAGCCAGCCTTCGCTGGCTACCGCTCCGCGCAGGCAGAGTCTCGCAACTAAAATCCCCCTTCTCCCAGCGGGAGAAGGGGGCAAGGGGGACGAGGGGTATTCGCTACCGCGTGCTCGCAAACGGGCAGTTCGGGTTGCCACCGCGCATCTGCGTCCGCTGGCGCACGCCCTGACCGTTGCCTCCGCCACCGAAGCCTCTGCCTCCGCCGTTCTGCTGCATAATGCCCTGCTTCAGCTCGCGGTTGCTGATTTGCAGCTGGTGCAACTGCTCGCGCAGGGCGTTGATTTCTGCCTGCTTCGCCTCTATCGCCTTCGCATCCGCCTTATTCGCCTGCATCTGCGCCAGCTCCCACTGCTTCTGCCGAATCTGCTCGTGCAACGCCTTCACCTGCTCCACGAACTGCTTCTGTTGCGGGTCGGTGGGGTTCACGCGCGTCCACCACCCACCGGCGTTTGGGCTGGGCTGGGTGTATCCGTACGGGCAGGGCTGACCCTTCGCCCCGTAAGCGTTTCCTCTACCCGCACCGCGCCCCTGTGCAAAGACAGGGCTGATTACCAGAGCAGCAACCAGCGTGGTCACTGCAAGGCTCGTCCATGCTCGTTTCATCGTCGGCACCTCCTCTTTGGGCGTTTTCAGGAGATAAGACGAAACGAATCGTGCGCCGATTCCCTTGCCTTGAAATGCGATCGTGGCGCCTTCTAAGTTCGTCAATCACCTGAGGTGCTTGTCGAAGAAATCGGCGACAAGGCGGGTGATTTCTTCCCTGCCGGGGCTAATCGGACCGCCTTGCGGTATGAACGAGTGCCCTGCGTTCTTCACCACAACCAGCGTTGCAGGCACGCCAGCCTCTTGCAGCTTCTTGTACAGCCTCTCAGACTGGCTTAGCGGCACGAGCCTGTCCAGCTCACCGTGCAGGATGAGAAACGGTGGGTCGTCCTTGCTTACCCAGTTCGTCGGGCTTGCCTTCCTCAAAATCGGCGAGGTGCGATCCGTCGTGCCGAACACTGTCTCTAACAGGCGGGTGCTGCCTCCTGCAAAGTCCACGCTGAAATCGGCAGGACCGAACATATCCACCACCGCCTGCACCCGGCTGGAAACGCCCGGGTATTCTCCTTTGTTCCGCTCGGCGGTTTCGTCGGCAGTGCCGAGCAGAGCGACCAGATGCCCACCTGCGCTGCCGCCCCAAACCCCGATTTTGTCGGTTTTGAGCTGGTACTCTTTGGCGTGAGCGCGTAGAAAACGGATGGCGCAGGCTACATCCTCAATCATCGCAGGAAACTTGTACTGGGGTGCCAGCCGGTAGTTGACCGAAGCCACCGCGTAGCCTCGTCGCAGCAGTTCCGGTATGAGAGGCATCCCAGCCCCCTGTCGCTTGTCTCCTCCCGTCCAGCCTCCTCCATGCACATACACCACCAGCGGCGCGGGCGAAGTGCGCTGCTGGGGGAAGTAGAGGTCCAGCTTGATGGGAACACCATCCACCGTGCGGTAGGTAATATCCGGCATATCCGGTTGCACCAGTTGCGGGGCGGAACGCGGTCTTTGCGGTTGGCGGGGCTGAATCAGCGCCGCGCGGGAAGCAGGCCGATTCTGCCGGGGTGCACCAAACGTCGCATCCGCCCACTTATTGTAACTCTCAATGCTGGTATCCCAGGCTCCATTGGCGCCATTCGGACCGCGCTTGAATTCGTACTCCCACAGCTCGATGTAGCGCATCCTCAGCGCCCTCGCCTGCGTGAAAACGGTGGTGTAGTCGCCATTCTTAAAGTGGTACGTTTGGTCGGACCGGCTGATGGCCTGACCGTAAATATCGCCAGGGTACGCCATGAGCGCGGCAATGAGAGCGGGCTGATACGACTCTTTACCGGATATCCACCACATGGCAGCGCCAACCCGATGCCCCAAAGTCGGATCGTTCCAGAGATCGTTGATGATCGTCGCCGGCACCGTAGCGGAACCGTTCACTTCATGGACCTCGAACGCGATGGCTTTGTTGGTGAAGGCGTATGCAAAGCTCCTGGCTGCGTCCTTTCCGGCTTGAATCCAGCGCGCGTCGGTGTAGCCAGCCTTCACCATATCGGTCATATCGACGCCCTGAAGATGACCTTCGATCCCATTGGACGTCATCTGCGTGACGTAGACGAGCTTGAGGTTCGGGTCGTTGTTATACTGCGCCGCCAAGGCGTTCGCCAGTATTTTCAACCGCTCCTGGACAATAGGGTTCCAGAACAGCGGTAATTTGTAACCGGGCCTGCCGCGGAATCTGTAGGTGACGTACGGCGCGCCCAGTCCGCCGGAACCTGGTGGATCGGTCAGCCAGCTTGGACTGCCTACGCCACCGCCCACAACTGCGAGCGACCACGACAATCCGTGAGACCGCACGCTGGCGACCTGATGCGCGAGCGATGAAAAGTCGAACACGCCTGGGCTTGGCTCGATGCTCGCCCAGTCCACGCGAATCAAGACGCCGCGCAGGTTCGGATTAGCATAGATGTCGGCATCAAGTGCGCCCGAACTCGCGAACGTGCCTATCGGCTTGTCAACCTTGTCAGCTGAAGCTCCTTCGCCGGGTCCCGAAGTATCCCCGGCAACGCAGGCTACCAGCACGATACTCATGGCGATGACTGCAGTAAGTCCGATGCGGACAAGTTGAAATGGCAACATGAACCCGAAGGGGTTCTGGCCCGTCTGGCGTGGCATGTTAGCCCGACGTCTCATGCTCCCCTGCGCTGCAACCCTCCACTTCATTCGTCAATCCCTCCTTCACTGGTTTTGAGCTGCCCTGTCGTTTACACATCCTTCGACGCCTCTCTCTGGCGAGAGTTCATTTCACACAGCGAATTGCCCGCGCACATGGTGAGAGCGCAAGCATCCGGCGATTTTTTGAAAAATTATTCCCCAAACCCCTTGACATGCTCGGTGGAATGATATAGAATGAATTTGAATGTTATAGAACAAATTGCGGTGACAACGATGCCTGTGTCCGAACCGCGCTACCGGCGCATCCAACAGCATATCGAGCAGCTCATCGCCCAGCGCAGGGTGCACGAAGGCGAGCGCATCCCCAGCGAGCGTGAGATCGCCCGCCAGTTCGGCGTGAGCCAGATGACGGTGAACCGCGCCATTCAGGAGCTGGTGCGAGAAGGGGTGCTGGTGCGCCGGGTGGGATCGGGCACGTACGTACAGCGCAGGCAACCTCCTGTGCGCGCAGTAACACGTACCTCCGTGGTGATGGTGCCGCCCTTCGCCGACCACCTGGAAGAGGATACTTACCTGCGCTGGCCTTTCCATGCGTTCCGCGATAGAGCCATCAAGGACGACTACGCACTGATAGTGGAACCCGCTTCCTACGAAGGCTATGAGCAGGTCGTGCAGCGCTACCCCGGCGCAGGATTCATCTTCCTGATACCCGATGAAAAGGGTTATGATACCCTGCACCATCTGTTCATCAGAGGTGTGCCGTTTGTGGTGCTGGGGGCATCGTGGCAGAATGCACCCTTTGCCTGTGTGGACAGCGACAATATCGGCGGCGCGCGGATGGCGATGGGGTACCTGTTCCGACTGGGGCATGAGCGTATCGCCTACGTCAACGGCAAAGAATCCGCCACCAACTGCCGCGACCGGTTACGGGGCTACCTGCAGGCGATGGAGGAGCACGGAATCGTGGCGGAAGAAGAGTGGGTGGTGCGTCCGCATTCTAACCGACACCTGAGCGATGAAGCGAAACAACACATAACATCCCTGCTGTTGCGTCGGGATGCGGTGACCGCCGTCTTCTGCGCGGGATACTATCTCACGCTGGAGGTGCTGGGCCTGATACGTACCCTGCGCCTGCGCGTGCCCGAAGATGTGAGCATTATCAGTTTCGACGACCCCTCTTCGGCGGCGCATTTGCAGCCACCGCTCACCGTCGTGCGTCAGCCGCTCTACGCGATGGGCGAGCGGGCGGTGGAGAGGCTGTTGAACCTGATGCGCTCGCCGGCAAACGAACCGGGCGGTGTGGAGTATCTGCCGGTGGAACTGGTTGTACGCAACTCGTGCGAACGTCTGCCGAGGTAACGTTCCCCTGTATGTGGTAGAGGCGGACGACTTTGCGGTGAAATGTTACATAACAAACAGACGTTTCGCGCGATTGCTATAACACTGCACGAAACACTCTAAAAACAAAGGAGGTTACACTCATGAAGCGCAACGGCTTTACGCTCATCGAACTGCTCGTCGTGATAGCGATTATCGCTATTCTGGCGGCAATCCTGTTCCCGGTGTTCGCCCAGGCACGGGAGAAGGCACGCATGACCGGCTGCCTTTCCAACACGAAGCAAATCGGTCTCGCGCACAACATGTACATTCAGGACTACGATGAGACCTTCGTGTGGAACCCCTGGCCCGGTGGACCCGGTGGCGCACCGTGGTGCGGCAACCCCGACCAGCCCACCCTGATATGGACAGGCGCACTGATGCCGTACATCAAGAACAAGGGACTGTTCCAGTGCCCGAGCATTGGCGCAGGCACTACCGAGAGCGCATGTCCCTGGTGCCCGCTAGCAGGTAACTGCCGATACTACACCGCAAACTACGTGGAAGCCAACGGACAGTTGCCTGACTACTGCATCACCTACGGCTTCAATGAGTACATCATCGGCAATCAGTGCTCGCCACGCACACTCGCGGCGATTGGCTCGCCCGCTTCGGTGGCCATCTTCGCCGACGCCATCGCCATGATGTGGGCTTCGTTCTACGGTATCACCGTCAACGGCGAAGGCCCCTTCTGGTGCGTTTCGGACCCCACCAGCGGCTGGCTGTACGGGCGACCGGTGCACCACGTTACCGGTCCTGCGGCAAGACCGGTGGGCGCGATTAACTTCACGTTTGCCGACGGTCACGCCAAGTCCGACAGAAACTTCTGGGCGGATGATTCCTACCCGGTGTACTGTCGTGGTGGTTACCGCGGCGCGCTACTCTGGAAAGACTGAGAGCAATCGCGGCTCAGTCCTTCCGGGCTCATACAGACTGGTCACGCAGGGGCAACCTCAAGAGGTTGCCCCTGCACTTACCGGATGCCGATAACTGCAGGCGCAATCCCCCACTTTTGCCCCCGTTGAATCCTGGCGTGCCAGTGGCCGCGCACAGCAGAGCACATGACGGCAGTGTTGACACACTACGCTATAAACATAGGCATAACCCTAACTGCTGGCAGGCGGTGCCGTGCAGGATTGTGCTCCTGCAACGACGAACAAATGCAGGGAACAACGCAGGGAGGCAGAAGAACATGAACACCTATCGATGGACAGTGTTGTTGATAGCAGCAGTAGCCCTGTGGCTGGTGGGCTGTGCTAAAAAGGAAACCACTACCACCACAACCCAGGCCCCTTCAGGCGAGAAGAAGGTACGCATTGTGCTCATCACCAACGGCAACTCGCCCTTCTGGGACCCGATGGAGGTGGGCATGAAGAAGGCGGCGGAAGAGCTGGGCTGTGAAGCCACCTCGCGCCGTCCGACAACCGACTCGCCTGCCCTACAGCGCCAGATTATCGAGGAGTATCAGGCGCAGAAAGTGGACGGCATCGGCATCTCGGTCATCGAGTCCGACACCATCGGCCCGATTATCGACGACCTGATGAACAGCGGCATCAAGGTCATCACCTTCGACTCGGACGCGGCGAACTCGAAGCGCATTGCCTACATCGGCACCAACAACTTCGAGGCGGGCAAGGCGGCGGGCGAGGCGGCGAAGAAGCTGCTGCCGGAAGGCGGGAAGGTGTTTGGTTTTGTGGGCAACCAGAACGCGCCCAATGCCCGTGAGCGCATCGCCGGCTTCAAAGAGGCAACTAAGGGCACGAACATCGTGCTGGTGGATGTGTTCGACGACAACAAGGACCCCGCCAAAGCGCGCGCCAATGTGGAGAACGTGCTGCAGGCGCACAAGGACGTGAAGATGCTGCTGGGGCTGTTCTCGTATGACGGTCCCCAGATTGCGGCGGCGGTGAAAGAGGCGGGGATGCTCGGCAAGGTGAAAATCCTCTGCTTCGACGCCGAACCGGAGACCATCAACCACCTGAAGCGCGGCGAGATCGACGCCACTGTGGTGCAAAAGCCCTACGAGTTCGGCTACCGCTCGGTGCAGCTGCTTTACAAGATAATCAAGCTGGGCGATGTGCAAAAGGCGCTGAAAGAGTTTGAAGCCGAATCGGGTTACAAGGTCGCGCCCGGCAACGTTATCGACACCGGCGTGGAGATTATTACCCCGCAGAACATTGAGGAGTACCTGAAGCGGCTGGAAGCGCTGGGAATTAAATCCTCGTAGGGACAACCGATGTTTGGTTACTGGGCAGGACGCATTTTACGCACACGCGAGTTCGGCGTGGTGGTGGTGCTGGTACTGCTGGTACTGTTTATCAGCTCCACCGAAAAAGGCGAGGCGTTTCTGGGACCTATCAGTCTGCAGAACCTCTCTCGCCAGATTGCTCTGCTGGGCGTGTTCGCTATCGGCGAGGCGGTGGTGATTATCGCCGGAGGGATTGACCTCTCGGTCGGCACGTTGATCGGCTTTTCGGGTGTGCTGTGCACGTGGCTTCTGGCGCGGGCGGGCTGGTCGCTGGGAGCCAGTATGCTTGCGGTGCTGGCGTTCTCGGCGGCAATAGGCGTCGTGCACGCTCTGCTGATTAACCGCTTCCGTCTGCTGCCGTTCATCGTCACGCTGGGGTCGCTGTTCATTTTCCTGAGCGTGGGGCAGCTGATGACCAACAACGTGCCTATCCCCGTCTCGCCACAGGATTCGCCCTACTCGGAGGCGTTCCAGTTTCTGGGTAACGGCAAGATATGGAACGTGCCGGTGCCCGTTTACATCCTGCTGGCTGTGCTGGTGCTGGTTTCGGTGCTGATGCACTTCACCGTCATCGGCAGGCACATCTACGCGCTGGGCAACAACGAGGAAGCCACGCGCCTGTCGGGTATCAGCGTGTTGCGCACGCAGATGATTGCCTACGGGTTGTGCAGTCTGCTGGCGGGGCTGGCGGGCATCCTGTACGCCTCCTACCAGCGGCAGGGCATCCCCGGGAGCGGGCTATCGTATGAGCTCAAAGCCATCGCCGCGGCGGTGGTCAGCGGTTGTAGCCTGAGCGGAGGACAGGGCACGGTCATCGGCGCGGTCATCGGCGCAGGGTTGCTCAACGTCATCCTCAGCGGCATCAGCTTCGTCATCCAGCAGGGGGCTTCCAACTGGGAGGGTACGGTGGTGGGTACCATCCTGCTGATAACCGCCGTGCTGAACCGCCTGCAACAACAGTGGATGGCCGGTAGGAAATGAAAGGAATCCCCCCTTATGAGAGGTTTTCAGACAGAGAATAGAAATTCTACCTCCCTGCTGCCCCAAATCCTTGACCGGTTGGAACGAATTTGCTACGATGTTCACACAAGGGGGCAAACTCCAATCACCTTTGTTTGCGGAGTATGAACATGCAAGAGGAACAGATTAGCCGATGGAGCAAAACCATCTACACGCGGTTAGCCGAAGTACTTCCCTCCGCTCCTAACGAGGCGGTGCTAGGGGCGCACGGAGCAGTGCTAGGGGCGCACAGGGCAGTGATTGGGGCGCACAGGGCAGTGGTTGGGGCGCACGGCCGTGCGCCCCAACATATCCGTCCCTGAACGATATCGAGGCCGAGATCGACCGCCAGGCAGCGCAATTGTGGGGGCTGACCGATGATGAATTGTGTGAAATCCAGCGCAGTCTGACCGAATTGGCAGACCCGTAGGGGCGCACGGCGGTGCGCCCGACGAACCCAACGCCCGGCGGCAGGGGCGCACGGCGGTGCGCCCAATAAACCCAACGCCCAATGGAGGACACCGATGACGTATGACCCAGAACGTCATCATCGTCATTCGATTCGGTTGCCGGGGTACGATTACACCCAGGCCGGCGCCTATTTCGTCACCCTGGTCACCCACCAGCGCGAATGCCTGTTCGGCGAAATTGTGGATGGGGAGATGCTATTGAACGAAATAGGACGGATCGTCCGCGATGAATGGTTTCGCTCTGCAGAAATTCGCCGTGAGATTGTATTGGACCCGGATGAATTTGTGGTTATGCCCAATCACATCCACGGTATCGTGTGGATATGCGATATAGAGGACGATGTTGGGGCGGATGGTGTTGGGGCGGATGGTGTTGGGGCGCACGGCGTTGGGGCGCACGGCGTTGGGGCGCACGGCCGTGCGCCCCTACCGGGGCAACGCCTGCCGCGATCCCTGTCGTCGTTCATCGCCGGTTTCAAATCCGCCGTTACCAAACGTATCAACGAATATCGTGGCACGCCCGGCGTGCCCGTGTGGCAACGCAATTATTTCGAACACATCATCCGCGACGACGGGGAACTGGAACGTATTCGCCGGTACATCATGAATAACCCCGCCCTTTGGAAAGAGGACAGGGAAAATCTGGACGTGATCACCTTTGCCCGATGGAGGAGATAACCTGTGCAAGCCCTGCAACGATTACGCCAAATACTGAAGACCATTGCCCAGCACCTCGCCTCCACCTATTGACAACTGACCGCATTCTCGGATAGAATAAATCGCGTTGGTTTGCGCAAAACTTGGTCTGAGGTGAGGAAACATCAGAACGGATCTGCGGATCAACGAGCGCATCCGGGCACGCGAGGTGCGCGTCGTGGACGAGAACGGCGTGCAACTGGGCATCTTGCCCACCCGCGAAGCACTGCAAATCGCGCAGGAACGCGGACTAGACCTCAGAGAAGTCGCTCCTCAGGCTAACCCTCCCGTG
>BEHS01000100.1 GCA_002898895.1 bacterium HR16
GGAAGACCGTCTGGTATCGCAGGTAGAGGTGGCAGGCAACGGCTTCATCAACTTCACACTGCATCCCCACTGGCTGCACGATGTGCTGCGCGACATCCAGCAAAAAGGCGATTCGTACGGCAAGTGGGATATTGGGCAGGGCAAGCGGGTGAACGTGGAGTTTGTGAGCGCAAACCCGAACGGACCCATCACCGTCGCGCACGGGCGAGGCGGTGCGATTGGAGACGTGCTGGCGAATCTGCTCGAGGCGGTGGGCTATCGGGTGACCCGCGAGTTCTACGTGAACGATGCGACCAACTCCCTGCAGATGCAGCACTTTGCGCGTTCGCTGGTGGTGCGCTACCGGCAGCTGCTCGGTGAGGATATCGAGCTTCCCGAGGACGGCTATGCGGGCGAGTATCTGATAGACATCGCGCGGGAACTACTGGAAAAGGAAGGGGCACATCTGGCGGAGGGCGACGAGGACGCGGTTACCGAGCGGTTCCGTACATACGCCGAGCAGGCGATGAAGCGTCAGCAACAGCAGGACCTGGCGGACTTCGGCGTGGTGTTCGACGTATGGTTCAGCGAGAACAGCCTGCATACCAGCGGTCAGGTGGAAGCCGCCATCCGCGAGCTGAAAGAGCGCGGTTACGCCTACGAGCACGATGGAGCCATCTGGCTGCGCTCCACTGCCTTCGGCGATGACAAGGACCGCGTGCTGGTACGCAACAACGGACAGCCGACTTACATCGCCGCCGACGCCGCCTACCACAAGAACAAATTTGACCGCGGCTTCGATTACCTGATAGACATCTGGGGTCCCGACCATCACGGCTACATCGCCCGCACGAAGGCGGCGGTCGCCGCGCTGGGCTACCCCGTGGAGAACTTCGAGGTGCTTATCTACCAGATAGTGCGCCTGTTTAAGGGCGGGGACCTGGTGCGCATGTCCAAGCGGGCGGGCAACGTGGTGACGCTGCGCGATGTGCTGGACGAGGTGGGCAAAGACGCCGCGCGCTTCTTCTTCCTGATGCGCTCACATGACAGCCCGCTGGACTTTGACCTCGAGCTGGCGAAGAAGGAGAGCAGTGAGAACCCGGTGTACTACGTGCAGTATGCACACGCCCGAATCTGCAGTATGCTGCGTGTTGCCGCCGAGCAGGGATGGACGGTTCCATCCGCCTCAGAAACAGACCTCTCTCCTCTGCAGCACGAGAACGAAATCGCGCTGATGAAGAAGCTGGACGAGTTCCCCGAGGAGGTGCTGGAGGCGGCAACGGAGCGTGCCCCCCATCGGTTAACCCGGTATAGCATGGAGGTTGCCGACGCCTTCCACAAGTTCTACGACACCTGCCGTGTGGTGGGCGAGGCGGAGCATGTCACCCGGGCACGACTGGTGCTGGTAGATGCCACGCGCATCGTGTTGAAGAACGTGCTGGGGTTGCTGGGGGTATCGGCTCCGGAGAGGATGTAGTACGTGACCACACATGAGTATTTGGATATGAGTAGAGCAGTTTCGCGTGTCTGTCATTCTGAGCGTAAGCGAAGAATCTCGTGTTCACGATAGGCTGAGATGCTTCACTTCGTTCAGCATGACAGCGAGCGATTGTCATTCTGAGCGTAAGCGAAGAATCTCGTTTTAACGACAGGATAATTCCATTTGATGACGCTCAGAACGACAACATGGGCTGGAAAGTGTTTATACAGTCTCCCCGCCATTGAAATAGTGGGCTATAGCGAGGAGAAATCTGCCTTCACAGGTTGTTCAATCCGCGCAGGCGGATTTTGCCCTTCTCATAGCCCATGATTTCAATCGTGGGGTTCAGCATGGTGAAGGCGTCAAACCGCCTTGTCCGCGTCCAAACGTTCACGTGTGGTGACGTTATTGCACGTTCTGTCATGCTGAGCATCAGCGAAGCATCTCAGGGTCGCGCCAGAACGAGATTCTTCGCTCACGCTCAGAATGACAAACGCGCGAGACCGGTTTGCCCACATCATAATCACGTGTGGTGGTGTACCACATGCTACATTTATCGCTTCCTGAGCGTCAGCTGGGTCGCTCATAGAGGACCTTCCGTAGATGAGTATGGAACTCCTGAACTATTCTCATTATACCACTCTGCCCCTTTTCAGGTTACAGGAAGAATGTCCACATACACAAACCCATCCCTCTCTACCACTTCGCCCGTCCGCACGGGGATGGGCTGAGCAAACATCGGTCCGGCATGGCAAAAGGTGTGGTATTCGCCGTTCTCGCCGCAGGGGTCGGCGGAAGGGGGCAGGTCTTTCAGCAACGCCTCGTCAAACTCGCGCCCGATCAGGGAGGCGGGTATCTGCCGGGGGTCTACACAGGTAATCGTCGCCCGCAAGCCGGAGGCAATCATGTCGTATGCCAGCTCGGTGGTATTGATGCCCCATAGCGGAAACACCGGTGTGATGCCCGTGCCTGCCAGCTGTCGTTCGCGGTAGTCGCGCACATCTTGCAAGAAGAGGTCGCCGAAGGCAAAATGGGTTATCCCTGCCCCTTTAGCACGGGTTATCAGTTCACGCATGGCGGACTCGTACACCTCATTTGGGCAGGGGTAGGGGATGGGTACTTTCCACAGGGGGAGCGCCGCTGCCTGCGCTTGCCGTTCCAGCAGCTGCTCGCGCACGCCATGCATGGAGACCCTGCCGAAGGCGGTGTTCACGGTAGTGACCAGCCCCGCGATGTCCCACTGCCTGCTCTGGCGCAGGACGTATAGCGTCCACGCGCTGTCCTTGCCCGATGACCACGAGAGCAGAATCTTCGGTTTCACCTGTCGCAGCCTCCGCGCTCGTTCATCCACCGGCGCAGAGCGTCGCCATACGTGCCCGCCAGCCCCAGTGCCATCTGCGCTTCCAGATAACCCTGCGGGATGCCGATGTCCAGCGCCTCACCTGCTATCTCGCAAGCATAGTAGCTACCTCTCTCCACCAGCATCTGCTGCGCGGTGGTGAGCTGGTACTCGCCTTTCATTCTATGTCCCTCGGCGATGGTACGCTCAAGGCATTCGAAGATTTCCGGGGTGAACACATTGATACCGAAGAAGCAGTAATATACCCTTTCGGGGAGAGTGGACATGCGCAGAGAGGCGCGCGCTTGCTCTACGCTGGGCTTTTCAATCATTGCCGTCACGTGCAGGGTGTTGGCGACGCTGGGCAAAGGCGTGCCTGCCAGCGTGCCGTACAGATGGACACGCTCTTCAGCGGTGCGGCGCACGGCGGAGAGAGTGCCGCCTGTTTGGGCGTAAACATCCAGTACCTGTTGTGTGCAGTTCTTCTCGGCATGGGGGAGCAAGACATGGTCGCCCAGGTACATGATAAACGGCTCCTCGCCCACAAACTCTCTGGCGAGATACACCGCATGCCCCAATCCAAGAGGCTCGCTCTGTACAATAGTGACGATGCGTTCGCCCAGATGCTGCAGGTGCTCCGCCTGTTCGTAGAGCAGTTGCTTATCGTTGCCCCAGCCGGCTTCTTCGTCGGTCAGTGCGCCGAAATAGGCGCGAATACCCGCCTCCGATTCGGGGTTGACCACAATGCCCACCTGCTCGATGCCCGCGTTTACCGCCTCTTCCACCAGCAGCTGCAAAGCGGGCTTGGTAATGCCGTCGCGGTCCACCAGCGGCAACATCTCCTTCTGCAGGGTGCGCGTGGCGGGAAACTGGCGGGTTCCTCGCCCGGCAGCGGTGATCACCGCTTTGCGAATGTTTCTCATCCTTCGTTCTCTCCGTGCAACAGTTTGAGCAGCACCGGTTCTATCCATGCCCGAAGGGCAGGGTTGGCATAGCCAACCCATGCGACAGGCTCGCGGATGTCCAGAGGGGTTCGCAACGGTTGCCCGTGCTCATCGGTGATGATGGCTCCTGCCTCGCGCGCAATCAGTTCCGTGCAGATGTCGTAGGGATGCGCACACAGGGGAAACGCGCTATATCCCAGCCAGCGGAAGGCAACCGGGCGCAGGTCGGCGATGAAGCGGTCGTGCCCGACGGTCAATTCATAAATCTGTCCGCCTGTGCTGAGGTACTGGTCGGCGAAGACCAGCGGATTGCCTCGCACATCCATACTGCCCAGTTGCCGGTAGAGGTTCTCTTCCAGTGCGGCAAGCCACGCCTTGCCGTCGGGGAAGAAATTGGCGATACCGGCAAAACCGTAGCGCAGGTCGGTAGCAGAAGAGGGCTTGGGACGAAAGGAGGTTGTGCTGCCGTCCAGCAGGTTCTGCCTCTCACCGAACGCGCCCTCTCCCCGCACTGCCCACAGAGTATCCACGAGGTTCTGGCGAGTGGTTGGCAACTCCGTCTGCACCGCAACCTCGATGTCGGCAAGGGTGGTTTGTCTGCCGCGATTCGGTGCAATGCCTGTCAGGCACCACGCACTGCGCTTGTCGTACATAATCATGCGCGTGCCGTCGATGGGGTCTGCTACCATGATGAACTGCGCTTCCGAATCGCTTGTCCCTTGAGGTAGAACCATCCAGCCGTCTTCCGCGATGCCCTCCGCGACAAGCACGAAGGGCACCTCCTGCGCCCACTGCTGGCAGAACTGCAGCAGCAACTGCTCCACCCGCACGTCGATGCGAAACTGCGTATCGCCTTCCGCGCTTTCGGTGGCATGTGCCAGCCACTCGGCGGAATGCTGCAGAAGCTGGGCGCGCACCTCCGAGCGTATCTCCTCGTGAAGTGCGCGCACTTTGCGGATGAGGATATCGGCAGGATAGGGGAGCACTTACTCCGCTGCGCCCTCCGTTTGCATGGAAAGGTAGTTGGCGATGCCCATATGCTCTATCTGGTCGCGCTGTGCCTCTGCCCAGTCGATATGCCCCTCTTCCATTGTCAGGATTTTGAGGAGCAGGTCTACGGTACCCTGGTCCGCCACCTGGTGTGCCAGCGCGATGGCTTTATTGTACGCCACCACAGCTTCGCCCTCTGCGCTGATCACACCGCTTACCATATCGGACACTGTTGCACCGATGTTCAGCTCGCCCAGCTTAATGGTGGGGTGTCCTTCCAAGAAGAGGATGCGCTGGATGAGCCATTCGGCGTGATGCATCTCGTCGATGGCGATTTTCTGGAAGGCAGCATGTAGCTTGTCGTATCCCCAATTCCCACACATCTCCGCTTCCACCATGTACTGGTGGATGGCGGTCAGCTCATCGGAGAGCAGGTCGTTCAGCACCTTCAGGATTTCGGGGTTGCCTTTCATCGTAGTCCTCCTGTGAAACGTTGCCGATTCGCTCCTTGCGTGTCCGTTCCCGCACGGCGCTCCTGGAGGGTGAGGCTCCGTCCGTGTCGTCAGCTTGTGGTCGCGACGGAGCGCGACCCTCCAACGATGACAATTGATTGCGACGGGGCGCGACCCTCCGACGCAAACACGTGGAGGGCGAGGCTCCGTCCGAGCCGATCGCATGTTACCGAGCTCAGGATTCGCCCGTGTGCAACGGTAGTCCTGCCAGATAACGTTCCGCTTGACGAAGGCGTTCAGGTGTGCCTACATCGTTCCAGTAGCCTTCAAAGCAAACCGCACGCACGCTATCGGGATACTGTTGCAGGAGCACCTGCATGGCATCCGTGAGCTCGTACTCTCCGCGCGCGGACAGGGGAAGGTTCCTTAGCACGGGCAGGATGGCAGGCGAGAAGATATGCACCCCCGCAAGGTTCCAGTGGGTGTCGGCGTGACGCGGCTTTTCCTGCAGGCGGAGCACCCTGTCGCCGTCGAGCCACACGCCTCCTCCTTCGGAGACATCGGGCAGCCAGTTGACGCCGAGCAGGGCAACCATAGCGGGGCGATACGCCTGTAGCAGGCGTCGATAGTTTGCCGGGTCGGTGAGGATGTCGCCGAAACTCATCAGCACCGGCTCCGCAGGCAGGACTTCCAGAGCAGCGCGTAGCGCGCCGCCAGTGCCGGGCTGGTCTTCAGGCTGGCGCGCGTAGCAAATACTTACCCCAAAAGCTTCGCCGTTTCCAAAATACCTCATAATGCTTTCGGCGCGGTATTGCACCACAATCGTGAAATCGCGGATGGGCGTTGCCTCGCGGATGCGCAACAGGATGTGCTCCAGTAGAGGACGTCCGGCAAGGGAAACCATCGGCTTAGGGATATTGCGAGTCATCTCACCCAGCCGGGTTCCTCTGCCCGCCGCCAGCAGCACACATCGGCGCGGAAGGTCGCTCATTCCACCGCCGCTCCCGTATCCACCCGCACGCGCCAGGCGTCTCCGCCCGCGCTTTTGAAAGCCTCTACGACCTCTTCCTCGCGCCCCGGTGCGTAAGCGAACAGACAGCCGCCTCCACCGGAGCCGTTCACCTTGCCACCCAGCGCGCCTGCCCGTAACGCCGCTTCCAGCATCTTCTCGATCCTGGTGGTGGACACTTCCAGTCCGTCGCGCAGCTGGGCATGATGAGCCAGCAAAAGGTCGCCCAGAGATTGCGGTGACCAGCCGTCGGTTTGCAACAGCTGCAGAGCGCGGCGGGTGAGGTCACGATTGATCAGGTTGGCGCGCACGCGGCGGGCGTTGCGTTCGGGAAGGTGTTTCAGAGCCTCCTCTGCCTCCTCCAGCGGGGTGGTGTGCAGGTCAAAATGGGGCATCTTCTCCTTCAACAGCGCAATGCCCTCGGTGACATCCTGCCGCCTGGAGGCAAGCACCTCGACGGTGGCTTTTGGCTGTTTTGAATCTGCCAGCACCAGTCCACTCAGCTGCACCGGAAGACGTGTTGCGTGATAGGGCGGTATGGTATCGATGTACAACACCCCTCCCAGCGCGGCGCAAAAGTGGTCCATCATGCCGCCCGGCTCGTGAAACTCCAGCACCTCCGTCCGATGCCCCCACCGTGCCAGCGTTTCGGGGTCTGGATGGAGAGGGGGGTCCGCTATCTGGCACAGCAAGCGCAACCACATGATGACCAGCGCGGAGGAGCTGGAAACGCCCGCCTGCATGGGGATGTTGCTGGTGATGCGGATATCTGCTCCTCTGGGGAAAACCGCTCCCTCCCGACGCAGTACGTTCACACCAGCCCGCAGGTAGTCGCGAGAGTGCGCATAGCGTTGCTCCTGCGAGGGGTCTATGACCATCTGCTCATCGATGTCGGGCATATCCAGTTTCAACAGGTTGCCATCCGATAAGGAACGCACTTCCGCCCGGATGCGCCGGTTGATGGCAGCGGCGATAACCGGTAGCCCGAGATAGTCCTGATGCTCTCCGAAAAGACAAATCCGCCCGGGGGCGGAGACGACGAAATCTATGCTGCTCATGCTTTTAGTATAGGAAAGGAGAGGGTGAGAAGTCAAGGCGATAGCCTGCCGTACTCCTCCACCGCCTCGAAGAAAGCCAGAATGTTTTCCCACGGCACATCGGGTTCTATCACGTGGGTTGGGGCGAGCACCAGCCCGGGCGCGAAGCGGTCTATCATCTCCTTGACAGCGCGTTTCACATCTTCGGGTTTGCCGAAGGGCATTACCGTCTGCGTGCCAATAGTGCCCCAGAAGGCGAGCCGGTCGCCGAACTCACGCTTCACCCAATCCATGTCTAAACACTCTGGCTGCACGGGGTTCAGCACGGTAACGCCCACCTCGATGAGGTCTTCGATGATGTCGGCGATGTTGCCGTCGCTGTGGTACCACACGGGGATGTTGGGGCGCACCTCACGCGCGGCGGCGATTTCGCGGGCGAGGCGAGGTTTCAGGAAACGTCGCCACACCTCCGGGCGCATCATCAGCCTGTCTTGCATCCCCACATCGTCACCGAACTGCACCATATCCACGCCTGCTTCCGCGAGACGGCGCGCTTTGAAGCAGTTGTCCTGCGTGATTTTCTCCAGCACCCACTCCACGAATTCGGGGTTCTCGATGAAGTCGCGAAAGATGCGCTCGAAACCGATGAGTTGCCACGCGGTTTCGAAGATGTGCCCGGCAAACCCGGTGACGAAGTAGCCCTTCTCGTGCCACGCTTGCACCTCCGCTTCCAGGTGCTCGTGGCGGTAGGAGGGGGTGAAGTCGGGCCAGGGATACTCCTCCAGTTCGCGGATGGTCGTTGCGCTCTCCAGAGGAAAGACGTAGCGCGTGAAATGGTAAAACGTGCCGGGGATATGGGCTGTGCCGTACTCGCTGCTGATGCAGCTGCCGGGTGGCAGCTTTTTCAAATACGGGGTGAAGTCCGGCAGCTCACGCGGCGGGCGGAAACCGACGGTGCGTATCTCCATGCCGAAGTACTCCGCCGGGTCGGTGTGACCGGTCTCTTTCACAAACCTGTCGTATGCTGCCGGGGTAAAGCCCATCTCCTTGGGAACTTTGTCCGGCACTTGGCGGTGGATAGCGCGTAAAACACGTTCTCTGGGCGTCATTCTTTCCTCCGGTTACATCTGGCTTCTCACGTACCGCGCCAACGCGATAAAGTTTCGGGCAGCGTGTTCGCCGTACGTGCCCGACGCAGTACCGCTCAGCACAAAGCCGTCGGGACCCGCTTCCTCGATCAGTTTTTTGCCGATGGCAAGCACCTCCTCCGTGCTGCGCTGGTTCATGACCTCCATATCGTCGATATTGCCCACGATGCACACGCGCCCTTTCAGAATGCTCTTCGCTTTCGGCATATCGCAGTCGCCCCAGGGCGGTGCCTCCAGCGGGTCCAGTGCGTCTACGCCGATGTCCACAATCGCCTCCAGGTAGCGCATGATGGGACCGTGATTGTGGAAGTAGGCAATAGCTCCGTAGTCGTGCATGAGCGCAACCAGCTCCCTGTCAGGTCGACGCACCAATCTGTCGTAAGCGACCGGGCCCAGCTGGGTGGAGGCGTACTCACCGCCAACAATGCGAAACATGTCCACTCCCGCCTTTAACACCCGTTCCACGAACGCCAGCAACCGCTCGTTGCCCACTCGCACCATTTCTTCCATCACATCGGGAGCATCCGCCCACAGCAGGCAAAAATCCTGTGGGGAAAGCCATTCTGCCGGAAAACAAAGAGCGTTCGGTAGCTCGAAGAGCACTACCCCTTCATCGCCCAGCCAATCCTTCCTCTGGAAGAAGTGACGTAATGCCTCCTGCACCGTCTGTTCGGTTGGTGGTTCGTATGGCGTAGCAAGCAGCTTCAGCACGTCATCGGCGTTTTTGCAGGGGAACTCGGTACATGCGGAGGTTACCGGCGTGCGCGTGACGACGCGGGTCAGGTCGCCGTATGGGGTGTGGTAAACGGTGCGGGTCATGTTGCCGGTAGTCTCCACATCGCGCGGCAATGCGGAACCGACAAAACAATCACATGCCCATCCTGCGTAGAGCATAATGTCGGTCTCGCGCACCAGCTGGGCAGCAAGGTCGCTATCCGGCGGGATGCGCCCGAAATGCTGTGGGGAGACCGGGACACGGTCAGGCGTGCCCCGGTGAAACGCGCATAGCACCCGCTCTCTGGATGTCACCGCTGTCGCCACCTTTGCTCTGGAGGGCGATAACGAAGCAATTCCATCCCCACGCTTCCTCACCATGACGCGGGTAACGGCTCGGCGAGAGCCTCGCCCTCCAGATTGACAATGTGCTACGCTGCGCCCAGCAGCTCTTTGCACCTGTCGACAGCGGTGGCTGCATCGGGAGCGTAGGCGTCGGCACCAATCTGGTTTGCCCATTCCTGAGTGACCGGCGCGCCACCCACGATGAGCTTCACCTTCGGACGCAGTCCCTCCGCGTCGAATGCCTTTATCACTTCGGGAATATAGGTCATAGTGGTGGTCAGCAGGGCGGACATTCCCACAATCTGGGCATTATGCTCTTTGGCAGCAGCAATGAACTTGTCGGCGGTTACGTCCACGCCCAGGTCCACGACCTTAAAGCCAGCCCCTTCCACCATCATGGCTACCAGGTTCTTGCCGATGTCATGCAGGTCGCCCCGCACGGTACCGATGACTATTGTACCTATCGGTTGCACGTCGGTGGCAACCAGCAGGGGGCGCAGAATCTCCATCGATGCCTTCATCGCGCGCGCTGCCACCAGAATCTCCGGCACGAAATACTCGCCGTTCTTGAACTTTTCACCGGCGATAGACATGCCGGCGATGAGTCCCTCATCCAGTATCTGCTTTGGGGTGACGCCGGCATCCACCAGCTTCTGGGTGAGTTCTACTGCCTCATTGCGTTTGCCTTCCAGAATCGCCTGGGCAAGTGCTTTGAGTTCCTCCTGCATCATGGGTCCTCCTGTGTGCGTTGATGGCGCGATTATTGTTTTTTCGCGCTCTAAGTGTTCGAGCCAATCGGTTATCTTCAGTGATTGTATAAGACAAATTCCCTCCTGTCAAGCCGAATCTCCTGCCTCTCATAGGGGGGACATGAAAAATGCTGGAAAACCTGGTACCGTCTGGAGGGATGTGTTCCGTCGCGTCCAGAAATGTGGTGGTTACAACGGAGCGTGACACTCCAGAGACCCCAACCTTATCGGGCAAAAGGCAGCGTCCTCCCCATCGCACACCAGCTGCTTGCCTGTTACAGGGATACAGCCCTGACAGAGCTTCCGGCAAGATTTCGGCGGAGTTACGCCGAATGAAGAAGAAAAAGCATACCGGAACGGAGGTAAAACGGTGAGAGACCCTCGCTTTGAGCAGTTAGCGCAGGTTCTGGTCAGGCACAGCACGCGCGTGCAGCCGGGCGATAAGGTACTGGTGGAAGCGACCGATGTGCCCGAAGAGTTTCTGTGTGTGTTGATAGAGCAGATAGTGAAGGCAGGCGGCGTTCCGCTGGTGGATACAAAACACTCGAAGGTAATGCGCACGCTACAGATGCACGCCACCGAAGAGCAACTGCAGACCATCGCCGACGTGGAAAAGTACCGTATGGAGAAAGTGCAATGCTATATCGGGGTGAGGGGCACGCTGAACAGCGCGCAATTATCGGATGTGCCGATAGAGAAGGTGGAAATGGTTCAGCGACTGTGGTGGAAACCGGTTCACAGCGAGATTCGCGTGCCCAACACCCGGTGGGTGGTGCTACGCTGGCCCAACGACAGTATGGCACAACAGGCGAACATGAGCACCGAGGCGTTTGAAGACTACTACTTCCGTGTGTGCACGCTGGATTATAGCCGAATGGAGAAGGCGGTTCAGCCACTGGTGGAGCTGATGAGCCAGACCGACCGTGTGCGCCTTGTCGGACCGGGCACCGACCTGACCTTCTCCATCAAGGGTATTCCGGTCATCCCGTGCTACGGGTTGCGCAACATCCCCGACGGTGAGTGCTTTACCGCTCCCGTGCGCGACTCGGTGGAGGGCGAAATCACCTTCAACGTGCCCTCGCTATACCACGGCAAGACCTTCGAGAACATCCGGCTGGTGTTCCGTGCGGGCAAAATCGTGGAAGCCTCCTGTAACATCAGCGAGGAGCTGAACAAGATACTGGACTTCGATGAGGGGGCGCGGTATGTGGGCGAGTTCTCGCTGGGCTTCAACCCGCACATCCTGCACCCGATGAAGGACACGCTGTTTGACGAGAAGATTGCGGGCTCCCTGCATTTCACCCCCGGCAACGCCTACACGACGGCAGATAACGGCAACCGCTCGCAGATACACTGGGACCTGGTGCTGATTCAACGCCCGGATTACGGTGGAGGGGAGGTCTACTTCGACGATCGCCTGATACGCCGGGATGGGCGGTTTGTGGTGCCGGAGCTGGAGGGGTTGAACCCCGAGAATCTGGCGGCTGCTTGAGATAGAACCTAACCCCCTTGCCCCCTTCCCCAGGAGGGAAGGGGGCATTCGACTCGATGCTCCCCTCTCTTTGCAGGAGAAGGGCCGGGGGAGAGGTTCCGTTCACAGTGTTACACGTCGAAGTACAGCACGAACTCGTAGGGGTGCGGACGCAGTGCCACACCTTCCACTTCGCGCTTCTGCTTGTAGTCGATATAGGTCTCTATCAGGTCCTCCGTAAATACCCCGCCGCGTAGCAGGTACTCATGGTCATCGCGCAACGCCTGCAGCGACTCCGCCAGACTTGCCGGTGTGTGCTGGATGCCTCTGCGCTCCTCGGCGGGCAGTTCGTAAAGGTCTTTGTCGATGGGGTCGGGTGGCACGATTTTGTTCTGAATGCCGTCCAGCCCGGCCAGCAGCATCGCCGAGAAAGCGAGGTACGGGTTGCAGGATGGGTCTGGCGCACGGAACTCGATGCGCTTCGCCTTCGGCGAGGAGGAGTACATCGGGATGCGGATACACGCCGAGCGGTTGCGCTGGCTATAAATCAGGTTGATGGGCGCTTCATACCCCGGCACCAGTCGGCGGTAGGAGTTGGTAGTCGGCGCGGCAAAGGCGAGCACGCTGGCAGCGTGCTTCAGGATACCGCCGATGTAGTAGATAGCCGTCTCCGATAGTCCGGCGTAGCCGCGCTCGTCAAAGAAGATGTTTACGCCGTTCCTCCACAGGCTCTGGTGCACGTGCATTCCTGAGCCGTTATCCATAAAGATGGGCTTGGGCATAAAGGTAACGGTATAGCCGTTCTGGAACGCGGTCTGCTTGATCACGTACTTGTACTTCATCAGGTTGTCGCCCATCTGCACAAGCGGTGCAAAACGGATATCGATCTCCGCCTGCCCTGCCGTCGCCACCTCATGGTGATGCACTTCCGGTTCTACGCCGACTGCCTTCAGGTTCAGCATCATTTCGGTGCGCAGGTCCTGCAGGCTGTCCATAGGCGGCACGGGGAAGTACCCTTCTTTGTAGCGCACCTTGTAACCCAGGTTCGGTTTCTCATCACGCCCCATGTTCCACGCGCCTTCATCGGAATCGATGAAGTAATAGCCGGAGTGCTGATTCTGGTCGAAGCGCACGTCGTTGAGGATGTAGAACTCTGCCTCCGGTCCAAAGTACGCTACGTCTGCGATGCCGGTAGAACGCAGGTATTGCTCCGCCTTCTGCGCCACGTAGCGCGGGTCGCGGGTGTACCGCTCGCGCGTCAGGGGGTCTACCACGTCGCAGATAAATACTACGGTGGGGTGCTCGGTGAACGGGTCCATAAACGCCGAGCTGGGGTCGGGTATCAGCAGCATGTCGGACTCATTGATGACCTGAAAGCCGCGGATGGACGAGCCGTCGAATCCGATGCCCTCCTCGAACAGGCTCTCATCCAGAGCTTCCACAGGCATAGAGAAGTGTTGCCATGTGCCCGGCAGGTCGGTAAACCGCAGGTCCACAATGCGCGCTTCCTTCTCGCGGGCGAAATCAATCGCCTCTCTGGGTGTCATGTGCACATTCCCTCCTTGTGTGATTTGCGCAACGGCTTGCCCCAGACAAGCCAAAAGGGACGCCCCCGCAGAATCATTCTGCTTTCTGAGGAGCGTCCCTCTTCACAAACTCTGAGGCTGCCTCGCCTTGTCATTTCATGTGTAGTATACCCCCTTTTCGCGC
>BEHS01000101.1 GCA_002898895.1 bacterium HR16
GCCTTTGCCCTCCTGCAACAGGGCGATTTCGTCCGCCGACTCGGCGACGTGGATGCAGACGGGGTAGCCCTTCTCGCGCGTGTACTCGCGCAGGGCGGTCATGACGGCGGGACGGACGGTGTACAGCGTATGCGGGGCAACGCCGATTTCCACCAGACTGCCTCGCGTGGCGCGGTGTAGCCACTGCAACTTGTCCTCCAGCTCGCCGAGCGTTTTCGTGGGGGACTGCTCGGGCTGTACGGCGAACACCTCCTGGTACACGCGCCCGCGCAACCCCGTTTGCAGGAGAGCGTACGCCGACGCTCCCGAGTCGGTGGTATCCGCGACGGTGGTAATGCCCGACGACGCCGCCTCCAGCGCGCCCCAGAGCGCGGAATCGCGCCAGTCTTGCTCGGCCAGGGTGTCTTTCATCTCCACCAGCCGACGTATCCACTCGAAGAAGGGAAGGTCCTCCACAGCACCGCGTAGGGCGGTGAGTTCGAGGTGAGTATGCACATTGACCAGTCCGGGCAGGATGACCGCTTCGCCGAAGTCGAGCACATCCGCGCCGCCGCGCGTGCCCGAACGCCGGCGTACGTCCACAATCACCCCGTTCTGTACCACTACCTCGCCCTGTTCAATCGGTTCGCGGGCGACAGGCAGCACCCATTCCGCTCGCAGGATCACAGCGGGACACTCCACGCCCTGTCTAAATCAAAGTACGTTATATTTTTGGCATGTCCGTCGCCAAACAATACATTGTAGCGGTAGCCGCGATAGAGATTCCAGTTGAAGCATTCGCTTCGGGTACGCATGATACCTTCACTGCCGTGCCACGCCCCACTGCTGTCCATAATGACGTTGACCTCTGCGGGATACTGGAAGCTGGACAGTATTATCTGCCGGAAGGCGATTTCGGTGCGGAAGACGTAGCTGGTACCGAACTTCTGGTAGGAGGAGGGCGTGGTATCCAGCAGTTCGCAGTTGAAGTCCTGATACACGTAGCCGATATCGGATGGGCAGTGCCACAGCTCCATACTGCGACAGTAGGGTTGCAGCGCCTCATGCAGCATGGGCATATAGGGTATCCACTGCTGCCATTCAGGGTATTCGTTCCAGATTTGGGGAGTGTAGCGGTCGGTAGGGTCTACCGCGAAGGGGTAGCGTTCGTCCCAGTCTTCGGCGTACATCATGATTGCCATGCCGATTTGCCGGATGTTGGACAGGCAGGCGGTTTCGCGTCCTTTCGCCCGGGCACGCGCGAAGACGGGGAACAGCAGTCCTGCCAGCAAGGCGATAATGGCGATAACCACCAGCATCTCGATCAGTGTAAACGCAGCACGACGGTACATGGATAGTGCCTCCTTATCGTGTGATTGCCTCCGAAGCTGCCCGAATGAAGGCGTGCATGAGCCGACCTGTTGCCTCCGCTTCGGGGTCCATCTCCGGATGCCACTGTACCCCGACGAAAAAGCGCGCGTCCTCCAGCTCGACGGCTTCCACCACGCCGTCGGGCGCGGTGGCGGTGACCTGCAAGCAAGGGGCAGGCTGTTTCACCGCCTGATGGTGCGAGCTGACGATTTCTATCTCATCCTTGCCCAGTATCTCCCTCAGCAGACTACCTGCCCGAATGCGCACGATATGCCGTGCGGGCGGTTCCTGGGTGGATTCTCTTCGATGTTTCAACCCGTTGCCGATTTGAGAAGGGATGTGCTGTATCAGTGTGCCGCCGAACGCCACGTTCAACAGCTGACAGCCGTAGCAGATTCCCAGCACCGGTTTGTCCATCTCACGGAACAGGTGCACCAGCGCGATTTCGAACTTCGGGCGGTCTTCGGGAAGAGGGTCAGTATCAGGGTGCTTATCCTCTCCGTAGAGGGCAGGGGGAATATCTCTGCCTCCGCTGATAATCAGACCGTCCAGAAGGTGGGCGACGTGTTCCAGCAACCGTTGCTCTTGCAGGGGAGCCAGCGTCACCGGCACACCGCCCGCCCGCTCCACCGCGCGGATATATCTCTGCCCTAACGAGACGACCGGTTCGCCGTGTTGTTCATAGCCTGTTGTGATGCCGATAAGAGGTGGTTTCATTGCTGCTCCCGCACCTGAGCGTTGTAGCCCATTATACCATACGGGATGGGAAGGGGGGAAGCTGAAGGCTGTTTTGGTCACGACGGAGCGCGACCCTCCAAAACAATCCCTCTGGAGGGCGAGGCTCCTGCCGAGCCGTTCGGTTTGTGGTCGCGACGGAGCGCGACCCTCCAAAACAATCCCTCTGGATGGCGAGGCTCCTGCCGAGCCGACTTCGCCAGATTCGCCTCGAACGCCCTGCCTTCGCAGGGAAGGGGAACAGGTTCCATCTCTACATCGGGGGAGTTCTATTCCCTGCCTGCCCGTCGGCTCCAGCGGTCAATCGCCACCACGATGATGAGGAGCAAGCCGACCATCATATCCTGCGCTTCAGAGGGCACGCGAGCCAGCGTCAACCCGCTGCGCAGAAAGCCCACCATCAGCAGGGCAATCAATGTGCCCAGCACGCCCCCCTCGCCGCCGGAAACGGCAGTTCCGCCCAGCACGACGGCGGTGATAGCGGTGAGTTCGAAGCCCAGACCCGCATCGGGCTTGGCGACGGAGACATGCGCAGCGTAGATGACCGCCGCCAGCGCGCTCATGAAGCCCGATAGCATGTACACCTGCATCTTCACGCGGTTCACGGGCACGCCGGAAAGCCTTGCCGCCGCCTCGTTCGCGCCGATGCTGAACACCGACCGTCCCCATGCGGTGCGCGTTAACGCCAGATGGAAGAGCACCGCAGTCACTGCCAGTATCCACACCTGTACAGGGATGCCCGCTACGTAGCCCTGCCCAAGCCAGAGGAAGCCCTCGGGGAAGTTACGGATAGAGCGCGCCTGACTCATGCCCAGCGCGATGCCGCGAAAGCCCGCCATGGTCGCCAGCGTCACAATGAGCGGAGGGATGCCCACGGCGGTGATAAGCGTGCCGTTGAAACCGCCCAGTAACGCGCCCGCTACGAGCGCAAACGGCACGGCGAGAGCGAGAGGGAGCCTTGCGTCCTCCCACAACATGCCCATCGTCATCACGCTCAAGCCCACGATGGAGCCGACCGACAGGTCAATGCCCGCGGTGATGATGACCAGCGTCATGGCAAGCGCAATCAACCCTATCTCGGCGGACTGGCGCACGACCTCTATCAGGTTATCGGGCGTGAGGAACAGGGGCGACAAGGACTGCATCGCCGCCATCTCCGCGAGGAGCAGCACAACCAGCACCGCTTCTCGCCGGGCGATAATCCGTTTCACCGCCTTGCCCTCCGCGTGCGCAAGGCGTCTGCTACCACCGCCAGGAGCACTAACGCACCCTGCACACTGGGCGCCCAGTACTCCGAAACACGGCGGAAAATCAAGCCGGTGCTGATGACCTGCAGGAGTAGCCCGCCGATGGCACTACCCCACACCGTGCCCTGACCGCCGAAGATGTTCACCCCGCCCACCACCACCGCGCTGATGGCAAGCAGTTCGAAACCTGCGCCCGCGTTGCTCTGGATGACGCTGAAGCGCGACGCGTACACCAGTGCAGAAAGCCCCAGCAGCGCACCGTGCATCACGAACACCAGCCACAGTACCCGCCTCACGGGGATGCCCATGCGTGCGGCGGCGAGGGGATTACCGCCCACCGCGTAGATATGGCGTCCGAGCGGTGTACGAGCCAGCAGAAGAGCGGTGGCAACGACGATGCCAACCGCTACCAGCACCGGCGTGGGGATACCGGCAACCTCGCCGCGTCCGATGGCGGAGAAGGAAGGGGGAAGATTACCAATCCACTCGCCGCGCGTCCACCAGATAACGCCTCCGCGCAGCACGCTCATCATGCCCAGCGTGACGATGATGGCAGGGATGCGCACTCCAGCCACCAGCCAGCCGTTCACTGCGCCGATGACCGCGCCTGTCAGCATGGGCAGGAGAATCACGGTCGGCAGAGAGGCTCCCGATTTGGAGGTCACCCCGGCAACCACCGCGCACACCGCCAGCGCGGAGCCTGCGGAGATGTCTATCATGCCTGCGATGATGACCATCGTCATGCCGCAGGCGGCGATGACCAGCGGCGCAGCGTTAATCAGGATGTCACGCAGGTTGTCCGCGCGCAAGAAGCCGGGCGTGGTGCCAAAGTAGCCCACCAGTAATACCAGAAACACCCCCACGCTCATCTCGCGTCCGTACTGACGCCACAGGGCGAAACGGGTGGGGGGGATGCGTTCAGAAGTCATACTGGTCGATGTTCTCTGCGGTAAACTTCATCGGTGGCCCCAGCAGCACCTGGTCGCCTTCCACCTTGACCTTGCCCAGTCGCCCGGCTTCAAACTCCGTTGCGCCCGGCTTCAGCGTGCCCTCTGCGACCGCTTTTGCGACGTACACGGTGAGGTAGCCAAGGTCTACCGGGTTCCACAGAATGACCGTCTTCACCGTGCCGTCCTTGACGAACCCTTTCATGCTCTTGGGGGTGGACAATCCTACCACGGCCACTTTGCCGCTCTTGCCCGCCTGACGCACCGCATCGGCGGCACCGGGAAACGCTACCGAGGAGATACCGAACACGCCTTTCACATCGGGATAGGTTTTCAGGATGTCCTGCGTCATGCTGAAGGCGCGTCCCTGGTCCTCTTCGGGGTACTGGATGGTCACGATTTGCATCTTCGGGTACTTTTCCGCCATGTATCGCTTCATGACCGCAATCCAGGCGTTCTGGTTAGGGGCGGTAGGGGAGGAGCTGACGATAGCCACTTTCGCGTCCTCACCCGCCTGCGCAGCCATTTCGTCCACCAGCGCACGCCCGATGTCTTCGAAGGTCGCCTGGTTGACGAAGAACTCGCGCCCCGACTTTTCGGGGTTGGCGTCGGCATCATAGGTGATGACATGCACACCCTTCTCACGAGCGCGCTTGAGGGCAGGGGAGATGGCGTCGGGGTCGTTGCACGCCACCGCGATGACGTCTACCTTTTGCAACGTCCAGCTCTCGATGAAGGGGATTTGCTGGTCTACCTTGCCCTCGGTGGGACCATCGTAGGTGAGGTCGATGTTACCCAGTTCCTGCGCTGCCTCTTTCGCGCCGCGCTCTACTGCGTTGAAGTAGTCGATGCCCTTCAGCTTGGGCATCACCGCTACAACCAGTTTGGCTCCGGTGCTGGTGGTGCCGGTGCTTGCCGGGGGTGTTTGCTTCTTGCCACAGGCAACCAGCAAAAGCACCGCGCCTGCCAGTATCAGTAGTATCTGGAAAGCCTTTCGCAAGGGTTCATCCCTCCCACTCGTTTTGATAAATGCTTTCGTGACGAGGGGAGGGAATCCTGCTACCAACGGGCGCTAATAAACGCCCTCCTGATCGATGGGCATAGCCATCGGTTTGCGGTGCTGGCCGACAGGTGCAGGGGGCTTCGACCGCTGTTGCCAGAACAGGCGGAGCCGGCACAGGTATGTATCAATGATGCGTTCGATGTACGCCTCGTTCGTACGCCACGCGACGCCGAGGTAGACGAACAGGTAGCCTACCAGCGCGATTCGCAATGCCCACAGCCCCAGATACGGCTTGATGCGCCGAGCCCACTCCAGTATCACCAGCGGGCAGACCAGCATGGTGGTCTTCGCAGCGCAAAAAGCCCATGTTCCGAAGTGGACAAGGTACCACGCCATCACGGGGTTTGCTTCTCGCGCCAGCCCCATGCGTATCAGGTAGAGGGTAATTGCCAGGTCTACCAGTCCGATAGCCAGCAAGAGCCATGTTTCGCGTGCCAGTCGCATGGAGGGTCCTCCTTATGAACTCTGAAATGCTCTGTTACGGGCACTCGGCCTGGGGTACAAGGTCGCCAACGCTTTCACATTGGGTGGTTCGCACCCTGAGCAAAGCACCAGTTGCAGAGGGTGTTTTTCAGTACTACTTATATACTGCAAGAATCGTACCATTCATGCGGTTTTTGCGGAATTTTCAACAAAATTTTGTAAAATTGTTCTGTTGCAAAGACAGGCATGATTTGGGGTAGCATACAAACATAAAAGGAGTAAAGGACAACTATTCTGTGCGTTACGCCACTGTGGCTTACCAGGTCCACCAGCAAGCACTGCCACTCTAGCTGATGGAGCCTCTGCGCCTGAGTTATCGCGACGCAGAGTGGTTGCTGTAGGCGATGGATGCGGTACGGAGGCATTGGGATTAAGCATTGCTCCCGACCATACCACCCTGCAGCGTGCCTTTGCGCACGTGAAGGCTGAGATTTGGCATCTGCTCATCAAGTGTTGATAGCGGATGCTGGCTTTGATGGTCGCTCGGTGCGGGAGGGCGAGGCACTGCTGGGCCGTTCCCCTTTGGTCGCCACGAAGCGCGACCAAAGATGTCTGGAGGGATGCGCTCTGTTGCATCCGAAGACCTTTTCTGGTCGCGACGGAGTGCGACCCTCCAAGGGCGTGCCGATTCGTGGTTGCGACTGTCAACGCGAGCACTTCAGGTGTGCTACCTCCATATCGCCGCCGTTGCAGTTCACCTGCAGAGGCTCATCGTAGGTGATAGGCTGTCCGCATCGGTCGCACAGGAACAGCCAGTTCTCCGCTTGCGATTGCGCGGGTGCGCTCAGCGGTGCACGGTTCAACTGCTTTTGTTCTCTTTCCAACACTGCTTGCATCGCGGACCTCCTGTTCGTCATGCCTCTAGGCGGCTTTAATGTTTGCACTTTCTGCCTGCCCTGTCCACACTATACAGACACCGTATCCTCTGACTATGTTTCACATTATATCATCTGATATTCAAAAAATCAATATTTTTCTTAGAATTTTCAATATTTTCTTAAAGATTTTGTTGATATGCTTCGGAACCCTGTGGCCGTAGGCTTGTGAAAATGGTTGCATCTATGCGACAAGCACCCCCACTACTCCCCCCCTGTGCGGGAAAAAGGATGCTGGGCGCGGGTTTGCGGCTAAAGCCGCACCCCTTTCAACCCAAACCCCGCGAGGGCAGGGTTACACAGCCAGCGCAGGCTGGCTTCGTCTGAAAAGGAACGGCTTCAGTCGTGAAGGCTCCTCAATCTGGCGAAGTCGGCTCGGCAGGAGCCTCGCCCTCCAGAGGGATTGTTTTGGAGGGTCGTGCTCCGTCGCGACCACAAACCGAACGGCTCGGCAGGAGCCTCGCCCTCCCCGAGAAGGAAGACGGAGCGTGACCCTCAAAGAAATCCGGTTTTGTCGTGCTGAGCGTCAGCAAAGCCTCTTTTTGTAGCGATGGAACGAGATTCTTCGCTCGCGCTCAGAATGGCAGACAAGCGGGACCGGTTCGTTCATACCCGGATAATTCCGTGTGGCAGAGCAACGGCACCTGACTTGCGTACGCAGGTGTATCTGGTCTATAATGCGGATACTATGACGGACATTGCAGAGAGACTGAGAGCGGCTACGGAGGTTGCAACGGGGGAGCAGTGCGCGGCGTATGCGCTGGACGATTGTGTACCCGATGTGGTTATCCGTCCAGCCTCCGCCGACGAGGTGCGCGATGCGCTGAAGGTCTGTAGCGAGTATGGTGCGCCCGGCGTCGTGTGGGGTGGCGGTACGCACGTGGGTATCGGCAACCCATTGCAGCAGTACCGGTGGGCGTTGGACATGCGCAGGCTATCGCACCTGCTGGACTACTCGCCGGGTGACCTGGTGGTTACCGTGGAAGCGGGTATGACCCTGAGTGCTCTGCAGGAGATTCTCCTTCCGCATCGGCAGTGGCTACCCATCGATGCTCCCGTGCCCGACAGGCAGACGGTAGGCGGCATCGTCGCATCGGGTGGGGCGGGACCACGACGCCATCGCTACGGCTTGCCGCGCGAATGGTTGCTGGCGGTGCGGGCAGTGCTCCCCTCAGGCGAGGTGATAAAGGCAGGGATAGGGGTAGTCAAAAACGTTGCCGGGTACGACCTGCCTCGTCTGCTCGCAGGCTCTTGGGGCACACTGGGTGTGCTGACCGAACTCACCTTCAAAGTAGCACCCCTGCCGGAGGTTTCCGTTGTTTACCGGTCTTCGTTGAGCGAGGCGCAAAAACTGTTCTCGTTGCGCGATGCGCTGAGCCATCCTCTGCTGCAACCGGAGATGCTGGAGGTGGTTTGCGAGCGCGAAGCCGGATGGCGCGTTATCTGCGGGCTGGCGGGCTTCGAGGAAGACGTGCGCTGGCAGGTCGGCTTCCTGCTTGAGCAGAGCCGGATGGAGTGGGAGCCGGTGGCGACCGAGGAGGTAGACCGGTTGCGCGACCGTTGCTTGCTGGCGGATTCGGTGTGCCGCTGTCGATGTGTGGTGCCTCCTGCGCAAACGGCGGAGATGATATTGTGGCTCTCGCAGCGTTTCCCTGAGGCAGAAATGCAATCTCACTTTGGTGTGGGCGTGGTGCGCATCTGGTGGGGCAGAGAGCTGCCCGACGTACGGACTCTGCAGAGTCTGCGTGAGGAAACCCATCGGCTTGGTGGTTTTTGTGTGTTGGAACGTGCTCCTGCCGAGTTGAAGAGGGCTTTCGGTGTGTGGGATGCGGTACGCGGGGGCGCAGGGGTCATGCGCCGGCTGAAAGAGGGCTTCGATCCAATAGGGATACTTGCGCCCGGCAGGTTTGTGGAGGGGCTGTGATGCAGGAGTTTCGTAGCGAGCACCTGCTGAGATGCATTCACTGTGGCTTGTGCCTGCAGTCCTGCCCGACTTATGTGGAGGAAGGCAGCGAGGCGGATTCGCCCCGTGGGCGCATCTACCTCATGCGTGCGGTGTTTGAGGGGCGTATTCGCTGGGATGTGGGAGCAACAGAGCATATAGACCGTTGCCTTGGATGTCGCGCCTGCGAGACCGCATGTCCTTCAGGAGTGGAGTACGGTCTCCTGCTGGAGATTGCCAGAGCGCAGGTGGAGAGGTCGCCTGCACGCCCGGCTCTGCAGAGGGTGGTAAAGCGGCTGATTCTGAACCTGATGGCGCAGCCCGGAGTCTTTGCCTTCGCCATGCGCACCGCGCGCCTGCTGTCTCCTCTTTTCGGAGAGAGAGCCTTACCTGCGCCGGTAGCGCGGATGCTGGGAGTGAAAGGTGTGGTAGCGCAGTTGCCTCCGGTGCAGGGCAAACGGGAAAGTCTGACGGGTGTGTATCCAGCGAGGGGCGAACGGCGCGGCAGGGTGGGATTACTGACCGGTTGCGTGGCATCTGTGCTGTTCCCCGAGGTCAATGTGGCCACTATCGCTGTATTGCAGTATAACGGTTTTGAGGTGGTTGTACCTCGCGGGCAGGGATGCTGCGGCGCGTTGCATGTGCACAACGGTTTCCCCGATGAGGCGCGTCGGCTGGCTTTGCATCTGATAGAATGTTTTGAGCGCGAACCGGTAGACGCCATCATCGTCAACTCGGCAGGGTGCGGTTCCACCATGAAGGAGTATGACCGGCTGTTTGCCTGTACCCCGCATGAAGCGCGGGCGCGTACCTTTGCCGCCAGGGTAAAAGACGTGATGGAGTTTCTGGCAGAAGCGGGCATCCGGGTGCCGGATCGCCCTCTGAAAGCACGAAATGGAGAGCACGAACTTGTCGTCACGTACCACGACGCCTGCCATCTGGCGCATGCGCAGGGAGTGCGCAGGCAACCGCGAGATATTATCCGCAGTGTACCGGGTGTGCAACTGGTGGAGCTGGAGGAAGCGGATATGTGTTGTGGCAGTGCGGGCATTTACAATCTGTTGCAGCCCGAGATGGCATCGCGCCTGTTGCGGCGCAAAATAGAGCGTATTCGCGCCACCGGGGCGGAGATCGTGTTGACCGGTAACCCCGGCTGTCTGGCATGGATAGCACAGGGACTGCGCGAGCTGCCTCAGCCGATAGCCATTATGCATCCGGCGGAGCTCCTGCGGAACGCATATGAGTCGCGTGAGAGCCTTTGAAGCAGATATTACGACGCGAACAGGAAATCACAGGTTGCCAACACTCCCCGTCAAAATGCTGTTTTTTGCGCAAACTCGTGTCGTAGTCGTTGACTTCTGGAGCACATATCGCTTAGAATCCGATTGGTATCGTTCAGACATTCAAACCTCTTTTTGGAAGGAAGGGAACAGGCGTGGATGGGTCAATGATGGACGGTGAGTGGTTTACAGAGCATCTGGAAGCGGACGGAGGAGCAACCCAGGTACTGGCACGCTACGTCAAACAGCAGGTGGGCGAAGGGATGGAATTCAGCAACGAGATCGCTCGTGCGGTTTTGTCCAGCAATGGCTGTTACTATGAGTTCCGCGAGCTGCCAGAAGAGTTTTCCGGTGCGCTTGGAGAGTTTACGCACCACTTTGTTGGCGTCCAGGACACTTTGAACCTGCTGGAAAGGTTGTATTATCTGCCTCGCACGGATTTTATCCACGAGGTGACCGAGCTGTCATTGCTCGTCGTATACGACCGCTTTGACTGGATAAGCTACCAGAACATATACGCCTATCACTTTCAGCGCAGCGCGCTGGGGGAGCGACGGATAGAGGATGTACGCGGCACCATCCGGCACGGGCAGCTACCCCGCTTTTTCAAGCTGCGCTTGCTGGCGGAGCACGCGCCGGAAGGTTTGCTTTTTGCCTGTGGTATGGCATTCTTCATCGCCAATCCGGGGGAACGACACTTGCTGGTGCAGGTTCCTTATACTCACAGTAGCGTTTCCGACCTGATAGCTCGTCCGCTCAGCGTGCAGCTGCATTAGAGGACACAACAGGAATCTGCGCTACCTGAGGCGAAAAACAAAAGGCAGGAGCAAACATTCCAAAGGGAGCGTACGATGTACTTACGGCGTGTCTGGTTCAAGCACACCCTGCTGGGATTGCTGGCGGTGGTAGTGCTGGTGGCGGCGGGCATGTTCTGGATTCGCTACTTTAACCCCTTCCGCGTCAAACCCGCTGATATCGACACGAAGGACTGGATATTGTTCGTTTCTGACCGTTCGGGCAACCCCGATTTGTGGGTGATACGCCCTGATGGAAGTGGGTTGCGCCAGATTACAACCGACCCCTCTGCCGAGACGGACCCCGCCTGGTCGCCTGACGGCAGGCTCATCGCATTTATCTCCGACAGGGACAATCATATTCCCCAGCTGTTCTATGCAGACCCGGAGGGCAGGCGGATTCAGCAGTTGACCGTCAGCGTGGGGGCGAAGGAGAAGCCGCAGTTCCTGCCCGATGGGAAACATATCATCTTCCTGTTGCAGGGACAGGTATTGCTGGTGGATATCGAGGGCGGCGAAGCGGAGAAGATTTTACCCCCGTTTGAGCTGGAGCAGCAATGGCGCAACACCTTTGGGGGCAGTGCGCTCTTTCGTGAGCCGACGTACGACCCGGAAAAGCGAATCGTGTATGCGGTGCAGCGTACCGAAGGTGGCGAGGCACTCGTCCGTTATCGCCAGGATGGTGCAGACCACCAGCGTGAAGAGAAAGGGACAGAGGAAGCGCAGCACGCCCATGCTCCCGGCGCGCAAAAACTGCCTGAACCGATAATCGGCGGACAGGAGGTGCACATTGCGCTCTCACCGGACGGCACGCAGTTAGCCATCACCGTGATGGGTAATAGCCAGATTGGTCATGCGGTAGCGTTGTATAACCTGGTGACCGAAACGATTCAGCCCCTCTGGCGTGGGCAGGGCGACCTCGCGCCCGGCGCGGTGGTGTGGGCGCCGGAAGGAACGCATCTTGCCTTTGAAATGTGGCGTATTAAGGGGGAGGAAAGGGACCGTGCGGGCATCGGCGTGATGGGCATCGGTGACCCCGAACCCCGTTTGATTGTGCCGGGCAACGCCATAACGCCTACCTGGTCGCAGGGCGGCACGAGTTTGGTGTATGTGAAGTTTCGCGAAGATGGGAAGCGCGACCTGTGGATAGTGGGTGCAGACGGCTCGGACGCCCGGCGTCTCACCGATGGCACCGGCGATAACTACGCTCCTGCCTGGTCGCCTCATCCGGGCGGGCAAAAGTGATATAATGATAGTGGACGCCGAGCCAGCCGGACGGCTGCCTCGCCCTTTCGGGCGGGGAGGAAAGTCGGGGCTCCACAGGGCACGATGCCGGATAGCATCCGGGAGGGGCGACCCTACGGAAAGTGCCACAGAAAACACACCGCCAGCGGTTCAGCGTTCTGCTGAATGCGGGCAAGGGTGAAAAGGTGCGGTAAGAGCGCACCGCGACGGCAGTAATGTCGTCGGCAGGGCAAACCCCATCGGGAGCAAGGCTGAATAGGGAGGCAGTGAGGTGCGCCCGCTGAGCCTCCGGGTACAGCCGCTAGAGGCATTGGGAGACCAATGCCCCAGAGAGATAGCCGTCGCCTGCCCTCCAGAGGCAGGGCACAGAACCCCGCTTACAGGCTGACTCGGCGCCCTGGAGGAAGCAGGCACCCTGCGATGTCGCGTTCGTGCGGGGGAACCTTCACCTGTAAGCCTGTCTGAGGCACGGTAACCAGCTCGGTGTGTGCTATTCCCGCTTTGAGGGGGTCCCACCACACTATCCGGTACTTTCCCGGCTTTACCTCCGGTATCTTCAGCGTTATCTGTGCCTCTATCGGCTGTTCTCGCCACAAATACCACATTGCATTCTGCCCATCGCCGCAAGCTACTACCTTATTCGGTGGAGCGTAAGGCGACAGGGTCACGCTATCCAGCGTAAACCAGTCGGTGCCCGGGTTATAGATGGAAATGGTATGTTTGCCTGCGGGCACGGCGAAGACGATCTCTTTATTCACAAAAGTGTCGCGCTCTGCTGAGGGAAAGCGTTCTTCCACAACCGTGCGGTCATCCAGAGCCACCGTGATGGAGGCACCGCTGCGGGCTACCGTTCCGATATGTACACTGCAAGTGCCTGGCTGTGTGAAGTCCACCTCAAACACTATCGGTTCTTTGCACATCTCTCGGTGCGACTCGCCCTGCACAAATTGCGATAGTGCAGATAGTCCTTCTACAGCAGTGCCGTCAGCTGGTACGGTGAAGCGATAGCGCTCGGTGTTTTGCCAGCCACCGCTGGGTGAGAAGCGGAAAGGTGCTCGTGTGTCGGAGATGACCTGTGCCGAAAGAGGTTGCCAGACCTGTGTGGTAGGAAAGCCTGCTATCTTCAGGAACTGCGTCAACGATGCCCAGTGTGTATACCACTTGCGTGATTCGGTAGTATCCCATGACCACCATTGCGCTGCGCCTGCCAATCCGCGCATAACTCCGACCCATAGACCCTGTCGCAGAAATGCCTCGTCGCTCCATTGCCGCGGGTTGGCGCCGCCCCACTCGCCGATGAAGATAGGTTTGCTCCACATCGTGGATTTCATTCCTATCAGCGTACCCGCGATGTC
>BEHS01000102.1 GCA_002898895.1 bacterium HR16
CATCTTCTTCCCCCAGATGCGCCCGAAGGGATAACAAAAGGGTACTCTGTCGCGTCTAACAGATGAACGTACCCGAAAAAAGGTGAGCCTATGAAATCGGTCTGGCTTCTCCCGATACTCGCCCTGTTGTTCACAGGGTGCGGCAACGTCGCGACCACCGGTGTGGGCAACGAACCCCCGCCACAACCGAACACCGGCAAGATGACCGAATCAACCAGAAAGGTGGACCCGAGGCTGGTAGACGCAAACAACCGGTTTGGCTTTGCGCTACTTCACCAGCTGCGCGAAGCGGAAGAAGGAAAGAACGTTTTCCTCTCGCCAGCAAGTATCACCCTCGCCCTCGCCATGACCTATAACGGTGCGGCAGGCGAAACCGAGCAGGCGATGGCGAAGGCGATGTCGCTGGATGGGCTGAGCAAAGAGGAACTGAACCAGGCGGCGATGGACCTGCGTCAGAGCCTGCAGAGTGCAGACCCCAAAGTGGAAATCACCATCGCCAACTCGCTCTGGGCGCGACAGGGCGTCTCGTTCAAGAAGCAGTTTCTGGAAACCAACCGCCAGTACTTCGGGGCGCAGGTGAGCGTACTGGACTTTGGCGACCCCAACGCACCACAGACCATCAACCGCTGGGTGGAGGGCAACACCAGAGGCAAAATCAAGAAGATAGTGGATGGCATCCCGGCAAGCACGGTCATGTTCCTCATTAACGCCATCTATTTTAACGGCAAGTGGCAGAAACCTTTTGACAAATCCCTGACGCAGGAGAAACCTTTCCATCTGGCAAACGGCGAGCAAAAGCGCGTGCCGATGATGGCGCAAACCGGCAGGTTTCCTTATCTGAAGGGCGAGAGTTTTCAGATGGTAAGCCTGCCCTACGGCGCGGGGCGACTGAGCATGGTCATTGTTCTGCCCGATGAAGGCATCAGCCTGAACGAGTGGCTGAAGTCGCTGGACGCGAAGACCTGGAAGGAGTGGACATCGAAGCTGGTTACCACCGACGGCGAACTGCAGATGCCCCGATTCAAGACAGAGTACGACAAGACGCTGAACGATGCCCTGAAATCGCTGGGCATGGCGGTCGCCTTCGACCCGGACCGTGCGGATTTCACCGGCATGCGTGACGCGCGTGACCTGTTCCTCGAAAAGGTGCACCACAAAGCGGTGGTAGAGGTGAACGAGGAGGGAACAGAGGCGGCTGCCGTGACCTCCGTGCAGGTGGGCATTACCTCGGTACAGCAACCGCGCCCGCCGTTTAAGATGGTGGTGGATCGTCCGTTCTTCTTTGCCATCCGCGATACCCGCACGGGCGTGGTGCTGTTCATGGGGGCGGTGCACGAGCCGTAGGCAGCGATATTTATCATTCACACGGTTCTGCCGATAATATATTTCAGAAACTCGCAATATCGCGAGTGCATGGGCGATATTCACTGGCAAAGAGAGGTACAATACGTCTGTGTGCACATTTGCAAGCCACAAGAAGGGGGTTCCGCCGCCTATGAAGCGCGTGACGATTCTTTTCATCTTGCTGATAACAGCTCTTGCTATGCCATCGGTGCTGGCGCAGAACGAACCGCCTCGCATTGGGGCGGGGGATACACTGGGCATCACTCTCATCGGCGACAAGGACATCAGCGGGCAGTACAAGGTGGACGATAACGGCTATATCAAGATGCCGCTGCTGGGTTCTATCAAGGTTGTCGGTGAGACCGAAGAGGGTTTAGCCAAAAAGCTCACCGAGATGCTCAAAAAGTACTATGTAGACCCTGTGGTGACGGTGGTGATTCTGGAGCGGTTCCCACGCTACGTGACGGTAACCGGCGCGGTGCGCAAAGGTGGGAAAATACCGCTGAGAGAGAACATGCCCACCCGTCTGATTGAGGTGATTCAGGCTGCCGAACCTGAGCAGAGCGCGGACCTGGCGCGAATCAAACTCACCCGCAAACAGCCCGCCCCTGCCGAGATGACGCTGGACCTGGAGCGGTTCATCAAGTTCGGCGACCCGACCGCCAACGTGGAGATAATGCCTGACGATGTAATCCTCGTGCCTGCGAAGCAGATGATGACCATTTTTGTCACAGGTGCGGTGGCGCGTCCGGGAACGCTTACCCTGCAAGAAGGTAGCACCTTCCGCGAGGCGATTCTGCAGGCAGGGGGCTTGCAACCCAACGCCGATAACTCGCGCATCACCATTCGCCACGAGGGGCAGACCGAAGAGATTCCGGTGAATTACACCGAGGCGATGTCGCAAGACCCCGCCAAGCAGGTGGTGCTGAAGAACGGCGACCGCATTCTGGTTCCTACCGTGCAGGAAGCGGTAACCGTCTCGGTGTTCGGTGGGGTCAATCGCCCCACTCCCGTACCTCTGGTTGGACGGATGCGTTTGAGCGAGGCAATCGGCGCGGCAGGAGGGTTTTCTCCATACGCCAGAAAATGGGATATTAAAATCCTGCGGGCGGTACCCGGCTCCAACAAACGGCAGACGATAAAGGTCAACTTCGGCGAAATCGAAGAGGGCAAAGCGGACGACCCCTATCTGGAGCCGAACGACCAGATTGTGGTGGCAGAGCGTCCGCGTGAGCAGTTCAACCTGGGCACCGCGCTATCGTTGCTGTCGGCTATTGCCAGCCTCGCGTGGCTGTTGCGGCGTAGATAGAGCAGGGGGCATATGCCCTGCCGTGAGCAATACGGCACGTGGAGGAACGCGCTTCGTCGCGACCACGAAGCGCTGGGTGCGTGCTGGTTGGGCGATCGGTAGTATCCCATATGTTTTCACGTGACCTGCTGCGAACCGGAGCGGAAGCGCTGGGCATCGTGCTGGATAAAAGCCGGCTGGAACAGTTTGCGCTGTACGCCCATCGTCTCTATGAAGCCAATCAGCACATGAATCTCACCTCCGTACCGCTGGAAGAGGCGGTGATTCGACACTTTCTGGATTCGCTCACGGTGACGCGGGCATGGACGCCCTTCGCAGGAGCGCAGGTGCTGGACGTGGGAACCGGCGCAGGGTTCCCTGGCCTGCCCCTGAAGATTGCCTTTCCCGAAATCCGCCTCGCCCTGCTGGACTCACGGCACGACCCCTTCCTGTTCTTGCGCCCGCTGTGCGAGGAACTGGGGGTTACCGACGTGGAGTTCATTCACGCCCGTGCGGAAGAGGCGGCGCGTCAAGCTCGGTGGCGCGAAGGCTTCGATATGGTGACCGCTCGCGCGGTAGCGCACCTGTGGGCGCTGGCAGAATGGACCTTGCCCTTTGCGCGGGTGGGTGGAAGCGTGGTGTGGATGAAGCGCCCATCTCAGCAAGAGGAGGTAGAGCAGGCTCGTGAGCAGATACTGCGGCTGGGCGGCGCAGAGCCGGAGATGGTGGAAGCACCTGTACCCCACTCCGATATCGTGAACCTGCTGGTGCGTTCGGTGAAGGTGGCGACTACACCCGCACAGTATCCACGTGCTACCGCGCGCGTGTTGCGAGAAGCCAGGCGGTTCAGGAGTGCGTCCGAAGATGCTTGACCTCGACGCTATTCCCAACGAGCCGGGTGCGTACCAGCTGGTGTTGTCTCTGGCGGAAGAGGTCACCCTGCAAGTGGGCGCACTGGGCACTTTTCGTTTTCCCACCGGCAAGTATATCTACACCGGCAGCGCGCTGGGGGGCTTGCGCAGACGGCTTGCCCGTCACCTGCGTCAGGAGAAACGCCTGCGCTGGCACATCGACTACCTGTTGCAACATGCCACTGTGGAGGATGTCCGTCTGTATCCCGCCGGCGGGCTTAGCGAGTGCGCCCTGAACCGGCGGCTGCTCGCCCTTCCCCATGTCCGGGTGATAGCGCGCGGCTTTGGCTCCAGCGATTGCACCTGTCCGACGCATCTGGTGTATCTGGGGCGTTAATCGGGCAGCTTCGTGTCCAGCAACCGGGCGTAATAGTGTGGTTCCCCGTACACCATCCGGTGGAGTGCATCGGACGCCAGCCGTTCTGCACGCGCCGTTGCCAGCAGGCTCAGGGCATACAACAGAAACAGCACGCTTGCCATCTGCAAACCAGACCGACGCATTCCCTCTACCAGAGCGATACCGCCAGCGTATCCCCGCGTCACCTGCCAGAACGCCGCCAACGCTGTCGCAGGAAGTATCGCCTTCAGCCATCGCCCGAACATGGCGGGTTTTCTTACGGTAACGGTACACGGTCACGCGCGATGTTTTCGGCAATCTGTCCGCAGGGCAGCCCTCTGCCGTAGTAGTTACCTGTTCGCTTGCTCACCTCGTTCACATCTGCACAGTAGAGCTTGATGTTGTCGCCGTTCTCCGGCATGATGGTGAAGGGATCACCATCCACCAGGAAGGAATACGCCGCCATCTTCATACTTTTGACGTGCCCGTCCACGAACGAGAACTGATACATACGGTTATGGCGGATGGCGGCGCTGGTGCGTCCATCCCAGTACTGGAAATAGAACGACAGCGTGTACATGTTGAAGTCGTTTGTGTCGCCCTGCAGGATGGTTTGTGCGGGGTGTGCCATCTGCGAAAGGGTCTTACCCACCCATATCCAGCCGGGTACTCCGGGTGGGGCAGGAATGGGCACCTCAAAGATACCCAGCCCGTTTACGTAGGAGTACAGCCCGAAGTTGGGGGCGTATCCCAGGCACCGCCCGCTGGGGTCTATCCATTTCACACAGTTGAAGTTGTTGCGGGACGGACAGTAGAAGATGTTGCGGTTCTTGATGTACGGCTGCAACAGCACCTGCGCTTCGGTGTTGTCGTCGTAATTGGGACCGTCGGCGTTGTTCTGCGACATGAAGCGCTCGTCGTAGTCCTGGGCGTACATCAGGAAGGCATTGGTCAGCTGCTTCAAGTTGCTCACGCAGATTGTACGTCGCGCTTGCTCTCGCGCCTGTGCGAACACGGGAAACAGAATCGCTGCCAGTATCGCGATAATCGCGATAACAACCAGCAGCTCAATCAGGGTGAATGCTCTACACCGCATGAGAACCATCCTCCTTATGGTTATTCGCGCAACCATTCTACGCCAGCATCGCTATTCTGTCAAGCAGCGTACCGGCTCACATTTCGAGATTCTTTGCCGGTAGCGCACAAACAATGCCCTTTGCACCCTTGACGCCAGATGCCCTTGCAGGTGATAATAAGGAAGCGGATAAGAAGGACAAAGGAGTGCACATGGCATCTGCGGTATTCCCTACGGTACGCTGGGGTGAGAGGCTTGCCACTTTCCGTCCACGTCGTCGGTGGCAGGGCATTCAGCCGATGCGGGCGGTGCTGCTGTTCGCCTTTTTCGGCGAGCGTGTAGTGCTCTGCGACATCGAAGGGCGCGGCTGGAGCGTGCCCAGCGGTCATATCCAGGAGGGCGAGACGCCGGAGCGAGCAATACGCCGGGAGGCGCAGGAGGAGGCAGGTATTATCCTGAACAGAATTCAACCGCTCGGCGTTTATACCCTGGAAGAGCCTGACGGCAGCCGCTGGTACGCCCCTGTCTTCATCGGGGATGTAGCGCATTTCACTACCATCCCTGATAGCAGCGAGTCGCACGGTATCCTGCTGATACCGCCGGAAGACGTGCAGGAGGTATACCACCTGTGGGACCCGCTGATAGCGGAGGTCTTTCGCTATGCGCTCACCCAGTATCGCGAGCGGTTCCGCCCGGGCGTGCCGCTGCGCGAGATATATGAACAGTTCGCCCGCGTGGAACCCACACCTGAAAACGATACCAGCAGTCACTTTCAACGATAAGGAGGTTACGCATGTTCATTTCACAACGCGCTCAACGCACCAGCCCATCTCCCACCCTCGCCATCACCGCTAAGGCGCGCAAGATGCGCGAGGAGGGAATCGATGTGCTCTCGTTCGGGGCTGGAGAACCCGATTTCGATACCCCCGAGTTCATTAAAGAGGCTGCCATTGCTGCCTTACGAGAGGGCTTCACCAAGTACACGCCCACCGCAGGCATCGAGCCACTGCGCAAAGCGATTTGCGAGAAGCTCTGGCGCGATAACGGACTGAAGTATGAACCGAACCAGATTATCGTCACCTGCGGAGGCAAGCACGCGCTCTACAACACTTTTCAGGTTATCTGTGACCCCGGCGACGAGGTGATTATCCCCGCCCCCTACTGGGTGAGCTACCCGGAGATGGTCAAACTTGCCGATGGCGTGCCGGTGTTCGTATACGCGGATGAGAGCACCGGTTTCGTGCCTGCCATCGACGCCATTCGCGAGAAGATAACCGCCCGCACGAGAGCCATTGTGGTCAACAGCCCGTGCAACCCGACAGGCGCGGTGTTTCCTCGCCAGACGTTGAAGGAGATAGCCGCCCTTGCGCTCAAGCACGACCTGTACATCATCTCCGACGAGATTTACGAGAAGATGGTGTACGACGGGCACGAGCACTTCAGCATCGCCAGTCTGGGCGAGGAGGTGAAAAAGCGTACCATTCTGGTCAACGGGATGTCCAAAGCGTACTCGATGACCGGCTGGCGCATCGGTTACGCTGCAGCGGAGCGCGATCTGATCGCCGCCATGACACGCATCCAGGACCAGTCCACCTCCAACCCCACCTCTATCGCACAGCGAGCCGCGCTGGCAGCATTGCAGGCACCGGAGGACGCGGTAAAGCAGATGGTGGCAGCGTTCGCCGAGCGCAGGCGGGCGATTGTAGACGGCTTGAACAACATCCCCGGCTTCCGCTGCGCCGAGCCGGGCGGGGCGTTCTACGCCTTTCCCAATGTGTCTGCGCTATACGGCAAACGATGGGGTAACCGCGTGGTCAACAACTCGGATGCTTTTGCAGAGTATCTGCTGGAGGTGGCGCGGGTGGCGGTAGTGCCGGGCAGCGGCTTCGGCGCGGATGAGAACATCCGCTTGTCTTACGCCTGCTCGCTGGACACCATCCGCAACGGTCTCGCTCGCATTGCGGAGGCGGTGCAGGCGCTGGGGTAACCGTACCATCGTTCCGGGCGTCTAAAGGGCAAGACAACACGGGAACGGAGGAGGAAATCTGGCAATGCCATCATCCTCGGTTTTGCACGTTCGCGCCGTCACCCGTGAGGGGAGACCGGTAAGGACGCACAGATTTTATTGTGGCGCATCATTCCTGCCGGCGCGCCGAAACCTCTGCCGGGGATCTGGAGCACCTCTGAAAGCGGCGAACTGCGTGCCCGGCTCCCCTTGCCCTCTGAACTGCTCACCGTTGCCAGAGAAAACCAGACGCCCCTGCGCTTCCTGGTGCTGGCATGGCATCCGCAAGCAGGGTGGGCATGGAGCGTCGTCCGCCAGGATGCTTTGCAGAACATGAAGCTGACCCTTACCTCGGCTGGACAATGTACATGGACGGTACAAAACTGCTTCGGTGAGCCTGCTAAGGGGCTAAAGGGAAGGATCGTTCAGTTGCGCATACCCGAGATTGCCACGCCGGTACCTCTCCCGCAGATGCCTGAAGCGGTTTTGCAGACGAATGCAGAGGGCAAGTTAACGGTGGGATTACCTGAAGGATCTACCGCCTACTGGGCTTGGGGCGGAGAACTGCCCGCGGGAATGCGCTGGCGGTTCCACGAACCGGTTCCTCTCAGCGTCGGTGAACAGCGCGTGCGCTACCATCTGGGCACACGAGAGGTGCGTGGCAGGCTGGTAGACGCCCGTACCCACCAGCCGTTGCGTGAGGGAGCGGTGCTATTGCGCACACAGCCCGGCAAGTGGTTTCAATGTCTGCCCACCGATTACCTGGCTCTCACCGATGCACAGGGGCGGTTTACCGTGTATCTTTTGCCCGATCCCACCGGTCCGGTCGTCCCCACGCTGTGTCGCTTCTCCAGCGGTGCCGAGTTGTGGGCGAGCCTGATTCCACCGGATGCGCGCCCTCCTGTGCAGACAGCCTGCGAACGCTGGGACCTGGGCGAGGTCGCCCTCAACGCGCCGGATGCGTTCATCGTGGGAGAGGTGAGAGGACCTAACGGCAAACCGGCACCGTTTGCGCTGGTTGTCGGTCAGCAGAAACAGCCGAACGCGCAGGAACGGTTCGCAGAGATTACCTGTAGAGTAGTCACCTGTACCGGAGTGCGAAAAAACCTGCGGCAGCGTGTGCACTCCGGCGAAGCGTTCGCCTGTGCGTTTGCAGATGCGCGGGGGCGGTTCCGCCTGCCGGTGCGGGCGGGCGACTGGCGTTTGCGCGCACACCCTGTCCACCTGCCCAACGAGCCTGCGCCCATGTCGCCGCCGCCTCTGCCCTGCGAGATACCCTCCGTGAGCGTAGGTACCCAGTGGACGGCGACACGGGTGGGCGTCGGTCAAACGGCAAAGGTGCAGCTGTCGCTCAGCACGGACATGCCCGTTCGTCCGATACGTGTTTAGGGTGTATAGGGGCAGACACAGGGGTCTGCCCCTATACGACCGTTATCCATACTGCCCGTATTTGCGCACCAGGTCTATGGTGCGACAGTACTGTTCGAAGCTCACGCTGGGCGGCACGGAATGGTCGCTGTGATACAGGTAGCCGCCCCCTTTCATAGCCACTTCGAACTTGCTGCGTATCTCCTCTTCGATCACGCTGGGGTCGGGGTCTGCCATTTTGCGCGTGTCGATGTTGCCCATGAAGGCGAGGCGGTCGCCGTATTGCTTCTTCAGCTCACGCACGTCCATGTTTGCTTTCGCCTCCAGAGGCTGCAGGCAGTCGATGCCTGCTTCGATCAGCCCGGGAATAAGCAGGCGCACGTCGCCGTCGGTGTGGTAGATAACCGGCATACCCCGGCTGTGGAAGAAGTCGCACAGCATCTTGTCCGAATCCATGATGCACTCGCGATACATCTTCGGCGAGAAGAGCGGTCCGTTGCGATAACCCATGTCGTTGAACAGGAAGGCGGCGTCGCACGGGTAGCCTGAATCGAGAATCATCCGCGCCATCTCCAGCACCAGCAGAGCATGGGTTTGCACCATATCGCGGAACCAGTCGGGGTCGTCGTGCATGATGACCAGCAGCTCTTCGCTTTTCACGTAGGACTGCAGGTGGTCGTACCCGACAGCCGCGGTCAGCACAATGCACTTGTTCTCCGAGCGAGCTTGCTGGTAGCGCTGGCGCAGAGACACCCAGTCCACGCGGGTATAGTCCGGACGCAGGCGCTCCTTGATGCGTAGCCAGTCCTCTTTGCTTTTCACCGCCCAGTCGATAATCTCGGGCGTGCTGGCGTAGGTACGGAAGTTCTTGCGCACGCCGCCGTAGGGGGTGGTCTGTACAATCACATGGTCGTCCTTGTACAGCGTTTTGACCTCGAACATGGGTGAGGGGTCAAAGCCGATGCCCACTATCTCGTAGCCGAAATAATCTTCTGCGGGGATTTCGGCGGGCAACCCCTCGCGCTGCCATCGGCGAACAGTCTCCGCCCATAAGCCGTCGTGGATGGGTACGCGGTCCGGCTCCTCGCGGCGCAGTGCTTTCAGCACACGTTCTCGCGGCGTCATCGCAGCAACACCTCCCGTGTGGTGCTACTCTACGGTTTCGCCAATGTAGCGAGGATTATCCTCTTTTGTCGCAAAAAGAGGAAGAAACGCCGTTACGCTTTCGCCGCAGACCCTGCGATATTCGGATATACCTTCTCCACCTCGCCACGTTCGATGCTCTCTGCATCCTCGCGGAACCGCTGCTCGCTAAATCGCGCTATAAACGCCAGTCCTGCCAGCACGGTGATGACAATGGGCACAGTGAATATCATCGCCCAGTTGTGGTAAAACAAAGGATCTCCTTGTGGGGTGGTGCCATACTGAATGTTCGTCTTGAAAAAGTCATGCACCCTGCCTGACAGGAAGTGCCCTATCAGCATCCCCAAGCCGTTGGTAGCGAACACCAGCAATCCCTGTGCGCTCGCCCGAACGTCTTTAGGGCTCAACCGCTCGACAGCAATCATCCCCCCTGCGAAGAAGAACGAGTAGCAGATGCCGTGCAGAGTTTGCGCAGCGACTACCAGCCATGCCGGTTGTCCAATGGCAAAAATCGCGTAACGCACCGGCCACGCCAGAATGCCCAGGAAGATGGTGGTGCGCATTCCCAGGTAGCGGATGGAGGGGTACAGCAGCAGCATGAGCAGTACCTCACCAACCTGCCCGAGCGTCATAGCAAATTGTCCCGTGCTCTCCGGTAAGCCTACTCCTCCAAGATGCAGGTTTGGATGGCGTGGCTCTGTCAGAAACAGATATGTCAGGTTGTAGTAGAACGGTAGTTCGATGGCGACCACAAACGAGATGGTCAACAGCACCATGAAGTTGCGGTTGATGCGCAGTTGCAGTGCTTCCAGAAAAGCGTAAGGGTTCTTGGCTTCTTTAGCCGGAGGCGTGTTGGGCAAAAACAGGCAGTACAACCCCATCAGCACAGAGACAATGCCCGCTATCAGCAAACAGTCCCCCACGCGGCTAACACCCGGCATCCGGTGTTCCCAGAAACGCAGGTACCCAGCCATGAACCATTGTACGAAAATCCAGCCGATGGTGCCCCATACACGGATGTTACCAAACCGCTGGGCGTCACGCATATGGTGGAACGCTATCGCGTTGGTCAGAGCGATGGTGGGCATGTACAGGATCGCGTAAAGCAGGATGGAAGTCCAGAGAGGCCAGAACTCTGTCTGCCGCCACGCGATGAAGAGTAGAATCGCCCCGACGAAGTGTGAAATGGCGGTAAAAATCTGGGCAGGCAACAGGCGGTCGGCAATCCATCCCGCAATAATAGGCGAGACCAGCGACCCGAAGGCGGTTGTGCCGAATACGTAGCTAATCTGGGCGCCGGAGAAACCGAGGTTCTCCATGTGCTTGGCAATAACCACAGCCCATGCGCCCCACACGGCGAATTGTAAAAACATCATCAGCGAGAGACGCAGATACAGTATGCCGTTACCCGTGCTTCGTTCCATCACTCCTCCTCCAGATGTTTTTCTCTCCTATTTCGCACAACCAGAACGATTCACCTGCCTGGGTTGTTCTTCATCTCCTCAATGCGCTGCTGGTAGCGCTCCAGCAGCCCCTGTGCCGCCTCGGGGCTTTCTGCTTCTGCGTACAGGTGGAACAGCGGCTCGGAGGCGTCGGGTAGAATCAGCGCCCATCGCCCGTTCTGGTATATCTTGATACCGTCAATGAGCTCCACCTTCCCGTCGTCGCGACACTCTCTGGTCATCACCCGCATCACTGTGCCCTTCAGCTCCCAGGGGCATTGCACGCTCCGGCGCACGAGGAAGAAGGGCGGTATCTGTGTTGCTAAATCGTGCAGGGTGGTCTTTGCTCGCGAAAGCAGCTCCAGCAGTTTGACAAACGCATACAATGCGTCAAACGAGGGCTGGAACTGAGGCAGAATAAATCCGCCCTCGCCATCGCCCGCCATGAACACCGGTTCGCTCTCAGAAGCGGCGATTCCCATCAGCGTGCGCACGTCGGTTTTGGTGCGAATGACCGTTCCCCCGTGTTGTGTGACCAGCGGTTCTATCACGCTGGACGCGGTAACCGGCACGGCAATTCGTGCTCGTCGGTAAGCGCGTGCCGCCGCCAGCGCATATAAGATGAGCAGACGCTGGTCGGAGAGAATATTACCGTGTGCATCCACAATGCGCATCCGCTCGCCGTCGCTTTCGAACAGCACGCCCACATCCGCCCGCAGACTCTGCACAATCTGCTGCAGGTTGCGCAGGTGCTCCTGAACCTGCTCCTCCGTGTGTGGGGCGCGTTCGGGGTCGGCGTAGGCGTTCAGCGCAATCACCTCGCAGTTCATCTTGCCCAGAATGGTGGGGAAAATAGCCGCCATGCGATGGAACGCGAAGTCCAGCACCACGCGGTAGCGCGCCTCTCCCAGACAGCGCGAGTCCACATGCTGGAAGAAGTCGGACTGGTACTGTTCAATGGCGCGTGAGGCGAACTCGATTTCCCCTACCTCTTCGATGTCGGTGCGCACGATGTCCTCGCGGAAGAAGACGCTCTCTATTTTGCGCTCCATGCTCTTGGAGACGTAGATGCCGTTTTTGTCGAAGAACTCGATCAGCGTGAGGCGCGGGTTGTAAGGGGCGATGCGCACGTTCATACCGCCTGCCGCACCGCTGGCGCGAATGTGATGGCGGGCAATGGGCACGGGCATTGAACGCAGGTCGAATACGTTCACCCCTACCGACAGCAATCCGCTCATCACCGCGTGCTTGATGGCGCGTGAGGATTTGTGCGAGTCGCGCGAGAGCAGTACCGCCGCCCCTTTGCGCAGTAACACGCCGTACGCAGCCGCCAGCTTGGTGGCAAACTCAGGAGTGATCTCCACATTAACAATACCCGCTACGCCCAGATTGCGGAACAGCGACCCCTGCCACTTCTTACCCCATACCAGGCTCATCGTCACCACAGAGCCGGGCTCGATGAACTTGTCAGGCCAGATTTTGAGGTTCGGGCGGATAGTGCTCCCTTCGCCGATACTCACCCGGTCGCCGATCACCGCGCCTTCCATCACGTTGACATCACGCTTCACGGTGCTGTGGCTGCCTACCACGGCGGAGGCGATGTGACTATCGGTGCCCACGTACACCGAGTCCCATAGCACACTGCGCTCTACGACCGCTCCCTCTTCGATGATGGAGTTATCGCCGATGACACTGTATGGACCGACTCGGGCGAATCGCTTAATCGTCACATGCCTGCCGATATAGGCGGGCTGATGTATCTCCGCTTCGGGGCTTATTTGTGCGCCCGGCTCAATCCAGATGCCCGGCGCGTATTCTATCGCGGGCAGTTGCAGGTGTACCTTACGCTCCAGAACCTGCTCGTGCGCTTCGCGATACTGATCGATGGTGCCCACGTCGCACCAGTACTCGTCCGGTGCCATAATATAGCCGTACAGAGGCTTGCCGTCGCGCAGTAACTGGGGAAAGATGTCCTGGCTCCAGTCGTAGACCCGCCTGGGTTCCATCAGGTCAAAAATCTCCGGTTCAATCACGTACATGCCCGTGTTCACCGTGTCGGAGAACACATTGCTCCAGTCGGGCTTTTCGAGAAAACGCTGGATGCGCCCGTCTTCGTCGGTGATGACCACGCCGAACTCACGGGGATTGGGCACGTGCGCCAGCGCAAGAGTGACCACTGCACCCTTCGACCGGTGATAGCGAACCAGCTTGCCCAAATCAATATCGGTCAACGCATCCCCGGAGACGATAAGGAACGGTTCACCGCGCAGTATATCCGCTGCCTGGCGCACAGCCCCCGCCGTGCCTAGGGGTGTCTCCTCAATAACGTACTCGATATTCACTCCCCAATCTGCCCC
>BEHS01000103.1 GCA_002898895.1 bacterium HR16
CATAGGGGCGGCTGCCGGCGAGATAATGGTTCAGGTAACGGCGCCCCTCTGCATCACGCCAGCGGATAAGCCACAGGGCAGGTTGCTTTACCTGTGGAACAGAACCCACTACCGATTTGTCGTTCGGCTCCACATAGAAGGCACTGGTCAACAGCTGCGCGCCGCTGTCCGCATCCACGATCTCCACCTCTCCCTCCGCCGGTCGCAGGGTGTCGTTGACTACGATTAGCAGGTGATTGCCCTCCTCGGGTTCGCTCAACATGGCGCATACATCGGCTTGCACCCGTTTCACGTACACATAAGCCAGTTTTTTGCGATAGTAATAATCCACGATGGCGTCGGAAATGATGGGCCAGCCGTCGCGCAGGTTCCACCAAAGAATGCCCGTTGTGCGCCACTTACGCTGTCGCCAGCGTTCGATGAAGAACTTCAGCGCCTCCGCCTGGCTGATTTGCGAAGCGAGGATGAACTCGTCCAGATTGTCGGGCACGATGTCGAAAAGCACCGCGATTTGCTTTGCCATCAGCGGGATGCGGTAGTTAAACTCGGTCATGCGAGGCAACGGGCGTGTGGCGTGCGTGAGCCACTGTTCGTTGTCCTGCCAGGGCCACAGATACTCAGGTTCCATCATCTGCTCCAGCGTGCGCTGGTCGGGACAGCCGTGGTAGCCGATTTCGCTCACAAAGTGCGCTAGCGAGCGGGTATAATACGTGCCTTTAAAGTCATCACGAGGACCCCACAGGTGCTGCTCCGGTGAGAGATTGGGATCACCTCCGCGCTGCATGACCTCCTTGCTCATATACGGCGAGCTCGGCAAGTACGCACGGAAGGGGTCGTGCTGACGCACGACATCTGCCAGCACCTGCCGGCTGATTTTATCCGTATTCGGGTCGATGCCCATACCAGCCCACAGGTAGGTATGGTCTATTTCGTTATTGCCGCACCAGAGCACGAGACTGGGATGGTTGCGCAGGCGTTTCACCACCTCTTCCGCCTCTTTCTGCAGTGCAGGAATAACCTCATCGGGGTAAATCGCGCAGGCGAGGGCGAAATCCTGCCATACCATCACGCCATGCTCATCGCACAGGTCAAAGAAGGCGTCCGGTTCGTACACGTTGCCTCCCCAGCAGCGCACCATGTTGCAGTTCAGGTCCACCAGCATCTCAAACGTCGGCTTCAGGTGCTGTATATCGCGGCTGTGGAAGGCATCCAGCGGAACCCAGTTCGTGCCTTTTGCAAATACCTTCACGCCGTTGACCACGAACACAAACTCACCGGGCTCTTCGGGCGTGGTGATGTCGGTGCGATGCAGTTCTACCGTGCGGATTCCGATACGACAGCGGTACGTATCCAGCACGTTGCCCTCGCCATCCAGGAGGTCTGCAGATGCCTCATATAATGCCGGTTCTCCATAGCCTCGCGGGTACCACAGGTCTACATCCTGAGCGTGTATCCATGTTCGACCGTGTGTGTGGAAGACAGGATGCACGCTTTCATGCGCCACACGTCCGCCGCGCGATAACCGCAGGCGCACCTGCCAGTCGTCGATGGCGTGCTCGTCGGTGGCAAAATCCCAGTCCACAAAAAGCACCGCCGAGCGTCGGGCAGCGTCCACCGAAGTGGTTGTCCAGTAGACAGACCTCCAGTGCGTAGGCGGGAGGAACTGAAGATACACATCGCGCCAGATACCCGCGCTTACCACACGGGGCATAATGTCCCAGCCGTAGCAGTGAGGCGCTTTGCGCACCCCCAGTGACTCGAAACCGCAGGGCAACGCGCTTTCAATGGGGGCGGGCGTCCGCTGCCGCCCCTCCAGTACCGCCGAGCGTATTCTGACCACCAGTTCGTTCTCGCCCGCCTTCAACGCTCCGGTGACATCAAACCGGTGCGGAATCAGCATGTTTGCTGCCTCGCCGACCGACAAACCGTTCAGCCACACTTCGGCAAGGCAATCCAGCCCCTCGAAGACCAGCTCAGCGGTATAGCCATCCGGCACGGCGGGCACCGTAAACCGCTTACGATACCACCACTCGACCGTTTCGTACTCACGCAGGCGGTAGACGTTGTTACCTGCCGATGGCTCCGGCAAGACGCCCGCCCGTATCAGGTCCAGCTCCACGTTGCCGGGTACAAGAGCGAGTACCGTAGGCATTGTGTTAAAATCTATTTGCTGAAATACTACATATTGACTGCGTTGCGGTCGGTAGCTTAATTGCCATTCGCCGTTCAGGTTTACTCGTTGCATCTTATCCTCCTCGGGTAGTACTTCACCACACGTGATTTTTTGGATAACAGGAGAGTGGTTGCGCGTGCTGTCATTCTGAGCGGAGCGAAGAATCCCGTCCCATCGCTACTTCGAGATGCTTCGCTGACGCTCAGCATGACACAATAGACCGAAGCGTCTCTTGACTTAGAATACTCACATCCCAAAATCGATGAGTGGTCACGTACTATTCCCATTTCACAGAGACGTAATCTGCGTTCCATGCTCCGACTCCGAAGCGTTTATCTGAAGGCACTTTGCCTTCCGTGTTTGGCGTGAACGCTATCCGTATGCGGTGTCTCTCGCCGGGGTGTAGCCAGAAATAGCTTTCGGACGGGTGCAGGCTATCAGAACATGTGGGCGCGTGGAAGTGCACGCCCACCGCAGGTAGTTTGCCCGTGTTCTCTACCACCAGGTGCTCGCCATCTCGCCGCACAGATAGCGTGGTGCGGGGCAGAGCAAAAAGACAACCCGGCTCCCGGCGGAAGTTGAACCAGTAGAAGTTGTGGGCTACCACGGTGTTGTTATGAACCAGCTCCACCAGCACCAGCAGAGGCCAAGCGTCGCCAGCCGGAACATCCAGTTTCACTTCCCCCAGTAGGCGCACACGAGCCGGAGCTGCCTGCACGTCGAGGGCTTTCTGCGCTACTTCCCGTAACCGTGCGTTGAACAGGCGAACGCGCACCTGAGCTTTTTCTTTCCACTCCTCGCGGTCGTCCAGCAGGTATACCTGCAGCTGGAGCGCTTTACCCGATTCCACGTCGAACCCGTCAAACAGCGCCACCACCTGCAGCGGCGCGAAAGCGCGTTGCACGAAATAGTATGCGATTTTGGGTACCCCATACCAGTCTATTGTAGACCACGAAACACCCGGATACACATCGGTCAATTTGTAGTAAATCACACCGGTAGACTGGTTCCATCGGGTGCGCATTCGTTCCAGCACCACACGTAAGCCCGTCGCCTGAGCCATCTGACTGCCACGCGTGAAACTCTGCAAGTTGTTGCAGAGGTCAAATTCCTTTGCGTAGCGGTTGAGATGCACCATATTCTGCGGGGTGAAAGTGGGCGTGTGATGAATAAACGCGCTGTCGTCCGCGGGCGGCCACTTATCGCGCTCGCTTTCGGGCAGATACTTCAACGTGCTCTCCACCGCACAGGGGGACGCTAACCCGAACTCACCGATGAAAGGAGCTACGAGATTCAGGTTGCGCTCCAGCGGTTGCAATCCCCAGTATACGTCGTAGTTGTGAATGCTGCCGCCGTAGGGATCGGTACGGTGGAAGGGGCGAGTGCCGTCGAGCTCCATACACCGTCTGCCCAGCAGTTCAATCAACCACCCTTCGCCACTGTGCTCGTTGCCGCCGCACCAGAGCACCAGGCTGGGATGATTGCGCAACCGCTTGACGCTGCGAACGGCGATCTCGTCTGCGACCGCAAGCCGGATAGCGTCGAAGTTTTGCCACGTGAGCGGGAACTCCTGCCACACCATAATGCCCAGCTCATCGCAGAGGTCGTAGAAGGTGTCGGTCTCTACCAGTCCCCCACCCCACGAACGCAGAATCTGGATATGCGCGTCCTTCGCCAGCGTCAGGAAACGACGGTACCGATGCTCTTCCAGACGCAGGAAGGTGTCTACCGTTGCCCAGTTGGTGCCTTTGACGAACGTCGGGCGTCCGTTGACAACGAACGTCCAGTTATACAGGTGGGGTTGTGCCCCGTCCGGCAGAGGGCGCATTTCGATAGTGCGTACCCCGAACCGTGTGCGTCGTGTATCGACCACCTGTCCGTTCATGATGAAACGCGCCTCGCACCAGTAGAGGTAAGGCTCACCCAATCCGTTGGGCCACCACTGCCGGACGTTCGGTATCTGGAATTGCCAGTGCGCCGTTATCGCGTCGGCAGAAGGACCAACAGGTATTTCGCAATGGTAGCCTTCACCTTCAAAATTGGCCGGATAGATGTCCCAGCGAAGTACCCCCTCGCAGAACCCTTGTTGAGCCCTTATTTTTGTGTAGAGGCTTACGATCCCCCTGGTGGCGTCCGCTGTGGCAAGAAAGAGATCCTCTATCTCCGCAGGAGGGATTTGTTCCACTCTGACCGACCGCCAGATGCCGATGGGTGGGCAATTGACGTAATGCCATCCGTAGACGCAGTTCGTCTTGAAAACCAGCCTCCAATCGGGTGGGATGGGGTCTACTCGGACGATGAGAGTATTGTACTCGCGGACGATGCCGGTGATGTCGAACTCAGGACCTCCAAAAGGTCCCTCGTGCTCGCCAAGCCTGACCCCGTTGAGATAAAAAGTGGCGCTGTAATCCACTCCGTCAAATACCAGCCGGGTGGGCTGCCCGGGCCTCCACTCAAACTGTTTGCGGAACCACCACTCTTTCTCCGATACCTCTCGCCGGGCGATGACATCGTTGAACCCGACAGCAGGGTCGGGAATCTTACCTGCTTTGAAAAGGGCGGTCTGTACGCTACACGGTATCTCGGCGGGGATGGAGCCCTGCCATCCTCGCCCGCTCAGCAGAGATCGCTCGTCCCCTCTGCCTTTGTCCACGCCGAGCATCTCCCACCTGCCATCCAGCGACAGCACTTTTCGGGGCGACTGCAGAGCGCGCTCCGCGCCGGGCACAAGACGAACATGCACAGGGCTTCCCGATAGCGGCGATGGTGCAGGTGCGAAGAGTTCACGGTCGATATCGTCGAGCGATTTGCCCTCAAGCCCCTCTTTACGCAGCAATTCCGCTCGTGTCATTGCCTTCAGCTGCCCCGCTTTTGCAGCACGAACCGCCCGAGAAGCAGCATGTATCCAGTAGTCACGCACGGTGGTGTCCATGTTCTCCCCACCGCCCCAGTGTATCAGCCATCCTTTCCCGCAGGGTATCGCCACCATACACGGAGCGTAGTTCGCACTCCACACCAGCACCGCACCGCGCTCGTATTGTAGGGCACGTACCGGCTGAGCAGGAACACCGTGGGGGTCTGGTAGACCTAACTCGCGCCCGTGCCGGGTCAGCTGAAGAGGACGTGTGCCGTGAACTACCGTCGCCCGTAACCCAAAGAAATCCTCCCAGTGGTTGGCATCCAGTTTGCCGGTGTCAACGTCTTTAGCAATATAATGAGGAACGCCTATCGGCATGACGTAGATACCGCCTCGCCGAACGTACTCGACCAGGGATTTCGCCACTGCGCCACCCCAGGTACCGTACTCTGGATAGGTATGATCAGTTGCAATCAGAATGGCGTCAAACTGTTGCAGGCTGGCGGTGTTCAATTGTTCGCGGGTGAGCAGGTGGGCATCGAACCCCTCTTCACGGAGAATGTGCGCGATTTTCTCCCCTGTCCATTCTGAAGCGTAAGGCTTTGCCCACGTCGAATAGTCTACCAGTTCATCGGCGATAATCCCGACTTTGAGCGCCGGCTGTACCAGTGCCATCGCGATAAGAAAAGGTAGCAACCTTTCGCCTCCATCTGCCCCGTTTGTTGCTTAAGTATTCTCCCGTGCTGAAGGGCTTCCTGCCTCGCTTGACTTTGCGTGCCGATGCAGGATAGAATCAGAAACCCGTAGATTGACAGGAGCACCTGGGGAGTATGCGTATCCTGCGATCGGCTGCTATTGTTACCTTGTTTATCTTTATCGGATGTGGAATAGTCTGGTATCTGTATCGGGCAGGCTATCCTCTGCCGTCGTCTATCGCACATATCATCCCCCTACCCCCTCCTGTCCCCGAGGGCATCTTGATACATCACTCCGCGACCCCTTTTCGCCTGAAGGGGCGCATGGTGGACGCTAAAAAGATAGATGAGATGCACCGACAGCGTGGGTTTAGTATAGTTTGTAACGAAAAAACATATCATATTGGTTATCACTACGTGATACTGCCCGACGGGCGCGTTCAGCCCGGTCGTCCGGAGAACTGCCCTGGCGCGCATTCCGGTAACAGCTACTATAACCGCCGGTACCTCGGCGTTTGCCTAATCGGCGATTTCGACAGCCACGGCAGATGGAACGGCAGGCGAAGCACCAGGGAGCCGACGCCGGCGCAGATACAGTCGCTGGTCAAGCTCTGTGCCAAACTGATGCGCAAATACGATATTCCCCTGCAGAACATACGCCGTCATCGCGATGTGAGCCAGACCTATTGCCCGGGAGACCGTTTCCCCTACCGGCGTGTGCAGATGCTTATTGCGCAGGAACTGGAGAGGCGGATACAGAATGCCTCTGTAACGCATCCTACTCGTTAATCGATGGAGGAGAACAGATGCCGGAAGTCTCGTTTGACCGCTTCTATCGCTACGAAGACCTCACGCGCATTTTGCACGCGTACGCGGAGGAGTATCCTCATCTCGTGCGCGTGGAGAGTGCGGGCAAGAGCTACGAAGGACGTGACATCTGGGTAGTGACCGTTACCCGTTTTGAGACCGGTTCAGATACCGAGAAGCCCGCCTTCTGGACGGACGGAAACATCCACGCCACCGAAGTATCCGCTTCCAGCGCGGTGCTTTACCTGCTGAACAAACTCTGCACCCGGTACGGACAGGATGCAGAGGTAACACGTGCACTGGATACCCGCGCTTTCTATCTGTGCCCTCGTGTGAACCCGGACGGCGCAGAGTGGGCACTTGCCGATAAGCCGAAGATTATCCGTTCCAGCACACGCCCATATCCTTACAACGAAGACCCCGTCGAGGGTTTGCGACAGGAGGATGTGGACGGCGACGGGCGGATGCTTACCATGCGTCTCCCCGACCCCAACGGTGCATGGAAGATTTCGCCGGACGAACCACGCCTTATGATACGTCGTGACCCAACCGAGACAGGCGGACAGTACTATCGCCTACTCCCCGAGGGTATGATAGATAACTACGACGGCGTGCTGATACCGTTGCAGCGCAAGAAGGAGGGTTTAGACCTTAACCGCAATTTTCCCGCCAACTGGAGGCAGGAGAAAGAACAACGCGGCGCGGGTCCGTTCCCCACTTCCGAACCCGAGGTGCGGGCAATTGCGCAGTTTATCGCCTCTCACCCGAATATCACCGGTGCGGTAACATTCCATACCTATGGTGGACTACTGCTGCGTCCGTTCAGCGATAAACCCGACGAGAAGTTCCCTGCCGAAGACCTGTGGACATACCAGAAAATCGGGCAGAAGGGCACGGAGTTAACCGGCTATCCGAACATCTCCGTCTACCACGACTTCCGCTACCACCCCAACGAAGTCATCACGGGGGTGTTCGATGACTGGATGTACGAACATCTCGGCGTGTTCGCGTGGACGGTGGAAATCTGGAGTCCGCAACGGCAGGCGGGCATCACCGACTACAAATATATCGACTGGTACCGCGAACATCCCTTCGAAGACGACCTGAAAATGCTCAGGTGGAGTGATGAGGTACTGGAAGGGAAAGGCTACGTGGACTGGTACAGGTTCCAGCACCCGCAGCTGGGTGAGGTGGAACTCGGCGGCTGGAACGCGCAATACGCTTTCCGCAATCCACCGCCCCAGTTCCTCGAGAAGGAGATTGCCCCACTGGCGGACTGGGTGATATGGCAGGGGTTGATTTCGCCTCGGCTGGAACTGCTTGAAGCCAGCGCGACCCCGCTGGGCGAGGGAGCCTATCGTATCCGCCTGGTAGTGCACAATACCGGATGGCTGCCGACCTACATCACCAAGACCGCTCTGGAGAATAAGGTCACCCGCGGCGTGGTGTGCGAGATAGAACTGCCGGAAGGAGCCACACTGGAGACGGGCAAACCGCGTGAGGAGCTGGGGCAGCTGGAAGGACGGGCGTATAAATCCTGCGCTCCTACCGGCTGGGTAGCCGACCCCACTGAAGACCGTCTGAAGGTGGAATGGGTGGTGCGCGCTCCCAACGGCGGCGAGGTGAAGGTTATCGCCCGCCACGACAGAGCGGGAACGGTGAGGGCAAGCATTCGGTTGATTGGGTCAGAGTAGCATACAAATTATGAGAGGAGCAAGTGACAACCATTGTGCGTTGCTCCACTGTGGCTTCCATGTCTGCCAGCAAGCGCTGCCACTCTACTGGCATCCCCCAAGTCCTCACCGTTACTCCGTGCCCCAGCTAGTGGTTTGCCCGTTGGCGATGAGGCCCCTGCTGGGTGAGGATGCTACAGAGCAATTTTACAAAATTTTTTGAAAATCCCGCAAAAACCGCGTGAGTGGTACGATTCTTGCAGTATTATATAGTACTGAAAAACATTCTCTGTAACCGGTGCTGTGCTCAGGGTGCGAACCGCCCACTGTGGGAGCGTTGGCGATTCCCTACCCCAAGCCGAGTGCCTGCAACAGAGCAAATAGAAATTTAAAAAACAACAGGCCGTCGGGTCGAACGTTTTGCCAATCTCACAAAAGGAGGAACACAATAATGCCAGGGAACATCGAGAAGATCACGGGTAAGAATTTCGATACCCCAGACGAGACACGACGACCATTTGAGAAAGGCAAGATTGACGTGATCACTGTTGGAGGGTTGACATTCTACCGCGAAACCCTTGAGCCCGGCTGGCAGTGGTCGAAGCATGTCAAGCCGGTCGTTGGCGGCGAAAGCTGCCAGCGATTCCATGTAAAGATCTTTCTCTCAGGACGGCAACGAATACGGATGGATGACGGCACCGAGATGGAATTTGGCCCGGGGGACGTAGCGATCATGCACCCTGGACATGACGCTTGGGTAGTCGGCGACGAACCGAATGTGTTGATTGAGCTGGCAGATGTTGTAAGGCAACAAGAATAGTCCTTCGGTGTGCTTACGATTGGATGGGGAGCATGGTTAGTGCTTCGAGTATTGGGAACGTAAAACACCGCCTACCAACAGCATGCAGCGGACAGTGCTGCGCGTCGCTGTTGATGCTGAGCGTTAGACGGCTAAATCATGCCTGCGGAACAGGGTGAACCGCGGACTAACCGGCCGACGAACCCGACGGTCGCCTTCGGTGCCCGCAGGCTGTCGATAAAGCGTTAGGCAGCACAACGAAGAGGAGAATAATGACAATCCCGACTCAAGTTAACGAGACCGTCCATGCGCACTACACTCGCTCTGATCTGGGGAGCGTGATCCTTGCTGCACTTGAGAAAGCAGGCAAAGACTTGAACCGGCTCACGCCGGAAGACCTGGCGCCCATCGATGAATTCCACATTCGTGGTCGTGCGGCAACGCTGGAACTCGCTCGAGCTGCAAGCGTCGATTCCAAGAAGCGTGTACTTGACGTAGGCAGCGGTATTGGCGGCACATCCCGGTGCCTTGCTCAGGAATTCGGCTGTCGTGTCACTGGTATCGACCTGACTGACGAGTACTGCCGCACCGCTGCAATGCTTTCCGCGCGCATGGGTCTCGCCCACCTCGTCGAGTATCGCCAGGGAGATGCAACGAATCTGCCGTTTCCGGACGCCCTGTTTGATATTGTCTGGACCGAACATACCGCGATGAACATTCCAGACAAGCCCCGGCTATATCAGGAAATGCACCGGGTTCTAAAGCCAGGCGGCACGCTCGCGATCTACGACATACTTGCCGGGCCGTCTGGTCCGGTCCTTTTTCCTGTCCCTTGGGCGCGTACCCCAGAATCGAGCTTTCTCGTAACCCCAGACGAATTACGTAGATTACTCGAGGAAAGTAAGTTCCAAGTTACGAGTTGGTCCGATACGACAACTGCAGCACGCGCCTGGTTCGTATCGCTGGCCGAAAGAATCAGTAAAGACGGCTTGCCGCCGCTTGGCTTCCATGTACTTATCGGGAGCGACTTTCAAGCCATGGCGGAGAATCAGCGGCGCAACTTAGAAGAGGGACGGATTGTTCTGGCGCAGGTCGTCGCTGAGAGATAAAAACGCTGCCTAACCACGCCTTGCAGCCGACCGCCGCAAGCGTCGCTTGCGGTTCCCTGCCATCTCGCTCCTCGGCGGCGGCTGAAACCAGAGCGTTGGGCGGTTTCGAATGCAAGACTCGAGGCAACGACGGCAATCAGCCAACCACTTCTTTATACATGGAGGAAAGAAAAAATGGCTGTTGAGATTACGGCCGATGTCCCTGGACAGACCAGGGAGGGCTGTGAACAGACGATCAGGATGCTTGGAGATAGGCTCATGGATTCATCATGCACTACGGCCACCCTATCGATGGCGGCTGGCGTATCGTGGAGGTCTGAGAATCGTCGAAGGATGCTGCGGAGTGGTTTGCGAAGCACGTGCGGCCGAACTTACCAGCTGACATCAAGCCACAGCGCCAAGCAAACAAGCTGCACACGCTCATTCGCCGCTGACCTGCCGCGAACCCGCACGGTTGGTGCAGACTGGAATCGCAGAGAGCCGTCACCATTGGCCCGTGGCATTGGCCCGCTTGGCGGCTCCGATCCTCTGGCGATGTCGGCACAGCCGCCCAATAGGCCTCTGCAGCCGACGAGCGGCGCGCTGTCCGTCGACCCAATTTACCACGATTGTGAGCACCGCTCGCGGCTGAGCGGTATGGCGTTAGGCCGACAGGACGATGGCGGCCCATGTACCGTAAACCAATTCTCGGAGGTGCACGATGATGGATCAAGCGAAGGCTGAGGCGTTCGCTGGAAGGCAGCAACGGCTACACACGTTGCAGCAAACTAACAACCGTAACACAGGAGGAACAACCATGAAAAACAATGCGATGAAGTACGCAAGACTCGCGGGGTGGGGGGCAGTCGCCCTCTCCCTCTCCTTAATAGCGAGTGGCACTGCTTTTTTGGTACTGTTCGGGCTCTCTGTTGGTGTGGCGAACGCACAGGAACAAGCGCCAGCCATGCCGGAGATACTGAAGGCAGCTCTGAGGCTCGAAGGTAAATGGGAAGCCAATGCATCGGGGCAATTGGGCGGGAAGACCCATGCCTTTAAGTACAACATGCATTTCCGCAAGACCGCCAGCGGCAGTGGACTTCTCATGTATGAGACGGCGAACATCCCCGATGTCGGGAAACTCGATGGGACCAATTTGATTGGCTACGATCCCTACGATGGCAAACTACACTGGTTTTCCGTCGACAACCTCGGAACCACACACGATCACACGGGTGAACTGCTGAGCAATGATCATATCCGCCTAATCCATGAAAGCAGCAGGGAGGGAAAGCCCTACCGTGAACAGATCGATATTGAATGGATTAGCGCTGACAGAGTGAAGATAAAGTTGGTGGGCACTCTTGGCGGCAACGTTGAGGAGGTACTGGAAGGAACATTTGTTCGTAGGAGCCGACACTAACTCGATCCGCCGGCTAACAACCGGTTGCAGGGGACGGTCCGCTGCGCGGCCCGCCGCTGAACCGGAGGCGTTGGGCCGACAGGACAATGGCGGCCCATGTACCGTAAACCAATTCTTGGAGGTAGACGATGAACGAAAAGCGGATTTCCGCGGTATAATGTAAGTGGATAACAAAACGCACCTGTGTTAAAGATGAAGGCTCCACAGCACCAAACGCATCGCAAAGTGCGCGCGCGGTTACAGCTGGCACGTGACCGTATCGCGCGAGCAGATTACAATTCGGCTATCGCTTTCCTGCGCTCCGCGCTGAAGCGGCTGGAAAGAGAACCTGCCTCTGTATTCGACCGCGCTCAGTGCTACATCGAGCTGGCAAAATGCTACAACCTGCAGGGAGAGCACGCTGAGGCAATCCCTTACTGCCGGTGGGCGTTGAATCTACTCCAGCAAGAATGGGATGCTGAGCTGGCGCGGGCTGAGGCGGAGCTGGAAATGGGCATTGCCCTGTTGCACACCGGCGACCTGCATAAGGCTCAACGCTATCTCGCCCGTTCGTACCAGACCTTCGAGGCACACCACCTCTGGGCGAAAGCGGCGCAGTGTGTTGAGCACATCGGCATGCTGGCAAAGAGGCAGGAACAGATGGTGCGTGCGATTAACGCCTTTAGCTACGCCCGACGGCTCTACCGACAGATGGAAGATATCGCAGGCGTACGTCGAACGGAAAGTCAGCTGCGCGAGCTGATACCTGAGGAACGGGAGTAGCGCCATTGCCTCCGAACCGGTCTCCTGTGCGGGCGATAGTGTTCGATTTCGTCAATACTCTCGTGCCCCTGCGTGAGCCGGAGTTCGTACGCATCCTGCAAGGCGTTTACGAGTACGTGCACCCATTCGCCCCGCATGTTCCCTTTGATACCTTTGTGCAACACTATGTGCGCATCCGCGATGAACAGTACGCGCAAAACCTGCCCGACCTGAAAGAAAACGACTTTTATGAACGCATGGAAACCCTCTGGCATCGCCTAACCGGCGCTCTTCCGAACCCCAAACAGGTGTACGCGATGATGACGCGGTACGCGGTCTCATTTGAGAAAGTGGTCGTCCCAGCCCCGTATCTACACTCTCTACTTCGTCAGCTCTCAGCACGCTATCTGCTGGCGGTGCTCTCCAACTATCCATACACTCCCTGCGTGCATCGGGTGCTGAACCGGCATGGTCTATCCCGCTACCTGTCGTCCATTGTGGTATCAGCAGACGTGGGAATCGTAAAGCCCCATCCTGATTTATTTCAGATTACCCTGTACCAGTTAGGGGTATTAAATGAAGAAACTATCTACGTGGGTGATGACTGGTGTGCGGATATATTAGGGGCGTCTCGTGCGGGGATACGCAGTATTTACACCCGCGAGTGGCGTACGGAGCCAGACCCTTGCGAGAATCATTCCGAAGCGTCTCCTGTCGCCCAAATCTTCTCGCTTGCCGAGCTGCCGGATTTACTGGAAAGGTTGTAACTGCAGGATAAGAAGACTTCCTCAACGAATAGCTGCTTGTCAACAAGTTCCAGAGGTGAAACCCATGCAACGGACCAGACTTACCATCCAGCCCGGCAACACTGCACGCGACAACTGCCCGCTTCTTCTGCCCGTATCTGGTGAACCGGATGTGGCATACTGGCTTTCCACCGGCGACTTACGCTTGCCAGTACAAGCTGTGGGTAGCGACCTGTGGTGTCTGCTACCTGAGCTGCCGGCAGGACAAAC
>BEHS01000104.1 GCA_002898895.1 bacterium HR16
AGATGGCAAGCCAACCGCATTCGACGCGCATGAGTTGCACGAACGACTGAAGACGGACACGGTAAACATTACCATCGATTTGCAGGAGGGTACCGAACACGCCACCGTGTGGACATGCGACTTCAGCTACGACTACGTGCGCATCAACGCGGAGTACAGCACGTGAACGCTACGGTGGCGAGGTGGGGACAGTGGCTTCAACCATGTGTGCCTGTTTCGGAAGAATGGATGTGAGGGGTTACCGTTCAAGCGACGGTGCATCTCCACCTCGCCAGGTAGATTCACTTACGGCTGGTGAGGCGAGCAGCGATGCCTTATAAGCACAGTGTGGTGAATAGTCTGCTAAAGCGGCTCGATTCCAAAGATGCTGTTGACCGCTGTGACGCTGTGGAGGCACTCGGGCAGTATCCTCACCCCCGAGTACTGCTCACTTTGCATCATGTGTTACTATTTGACCCAAGCGACCTTGTACGCTGTACAGCTGCAGAGCAAATTGGGTACGCAGGAAATCCCTCCTCCCTACCCTTCTTGCTTGCGGCGCTGGCAGACACCTTCTGGTTGGTTCGGGGGTGGGCAGCGTCCGCTATCGGGGACATAGGAGTAGCGCAATATCGTACCTTGAATATCAAGCACATTCTTGAGGATGTGCTGCGGTACGAGAGTCATGCTTTTGTTTTGCTGAATGTGACCTATGCACTATACCAGCTGGGCGAGAAGCAATACTTACCACGTATTGTTGCTTTTCTCTCCCCTCGTTCGTATCGTGTTCGCTGCGCAGCAGCAAATGTTTTGTCGGAGGTGATTGATAACAACAAATCAGTAATTTGTGCTGCATTGCGCGATGCCCTTGCCAAAGAAAAAACAGTCGCTGTGCAAGACGCGCTCCGCAAAGCATTGTCACATTGTGACCAGCAGGAGAAGCACAAATAAGCGACGGGTAGCACATTCACAACTGAAGCCTTCGACAACACAGTGCGCCTGGGGCTACCGTGATGACGGCGACGTGGGCTTGCTGTATATCGGTGCGCGATGGTATGATCCCGCCGTCGGTCGCTGGACAAGCGCGGACAGGTGGCTGGGTGACATCTATCGCCCGCTATCGCTGAACCGGTATCTGTTGCGAGGATGACCCCGTTAATGCGGTGGATCCGAGTGGACGAATTGCTATTGTGGCTGCCGCAGCAATCGGCGCCGCAATTGGAGGAGGGCTGCACCTTATAGGAGACATCATTGATGACGGCAAGGTCAATGACCCATGGCAGGCTTACGCTGGCGACATTCTGTTGGAAGCCCTGCTCGTAGCCGGAGGCAGTGTTACGACGCGTGCAGCGTCGGGGGTGTGGCCAACCGTAGTTAAATATCTAGGATTACACCCTCCGCATCACAAGTTTTTTGGCAGGTGGCGCTGGTGGCACCTCCAGTGGTAGTTTTATCGCCCCGGAGTGCGAAAGTCTGGGTGGGCCCTGCGCATTCCCATACCGTGGTTGAAGTAATATGGACGCACGACAAGCTGTACAGGAGCTAAGCCGAGAATTTGGCGAGCATCTAGTAGTAGACCTGAGCCTTGGGGCGAAGCACATCATACGATTTGCCCCAGAGGATGGACGTATAAACCTGCACTTGCTGGGATGGAGAGACGGCGAAGAAAGACCCGTAGAAAGGCGGTGGTTGCGCAGGTTGACACGGGCACCTCTCTACCCAGCAGTGCTCAGTCTGTCAGGGGTGCGTGCCTTCGCGATAGATGACACAGCGCGCATGGAACACTACGTAATCGAGAATTTTGTCTATTGCAGCAAATCAACCAGTATCTCGGTTATTGCAGATACAGGTGTACTCATAAGGATTTACCTTCACTCGCCCGTAACCGATTATTCGGTGGTTTACCAGCAAACATCTTGTGGATGGTTTTACTCAGACGAACAAGTCTTGTTTGGTATACCGCTCATCTTCGGGCAAAGCTGGTGGATAGTATACAGCCAGGCATCAAACAAGGCATAAATAGGTCAAGATTGTTCTCGGAAACCAAAGAGGTTTCTGTACATATTGTTAGCGTGCTGTGGGGTACGATACCGGTGAGCACCCGTATCTGTACTGCGAGCATGAGCCGGTGGAGGGCGAACCTGCCGGTGAGCTGAAACCGCCCCGTCCGTGCCCCCGCAGGGGAAAAGCTCGCTCGGGTACGGGTTTGCGGCTAAAGCCGCGCCCCTGCAAACCAACCCCTGCCTTCGCAGGGCTACAGCCAGCGCAGGCTGGCTTCGTTTGCAGGGGAACGGCTTTAGCCGCAAAGACACCACATTCAACACGGCTCGGCGGGAGCCTCGCCCTCCAGGATGGCTACGTTGAACGAACCGCTTGGGAAGCTAAGACTCCGAAAAGTACTCCTCCAGATGCTCACGCAGGAGAGCGCGGGCGCGGTGCAAACGTGCCTTCACCGCCGCCACGGTGAGACCTGTGCGCTCCGCCGTCTCCTGATTGGACAGGTCCTCCATGTCGCGCAGGATAAGCACCTCGCGCAGGTTGGGGGGCAGTTTGTCTACCGCTTCGCGTACTTTCTGGCGTACCTCTTCATCCAGAAGTACCTGCTGGGGGTTTTGGGCAGTGGTGTCTATCATCTGGCGAAGCAGGTTTTCAGCATCCTCTTCCTCGCCGAGAGGCTGGTCCAGTGAGACGGTGGGGTGCGCCATAATCTGCTGCTGCTTGCGCATACAGAGGTTTTTGGCGATGCGGAACAACCAGGTGGCAAACGAGGCGTCCCCGCGAAACTGCGGCAGGGCGCGGAAGGCGCGAATCATCGCCTCTTGCAGTACGTCCGCTGCAAGGTCCGGGTTGGCGCAGGCACGGGTCATCGCCCGATACACCTGTGCCTGATAGCGGTGCACCAGTCGATCGAACGCACGGCTGTCACCCTGCTGGGCGGCGCGAATCAGATGACGTTCCTCACGAGTGGACATGGTGCTCACTTCCCCTTTATATTCGTTCGCGCCAACCAGCAGGGTTTCCTCTAAGGAGGCGGTTTTAACCACAGAGGACACAGAAGACGTAGAGTTTTTCTCCGTGCTCTCCGTGTTCTCTGTGGCGTGTGTCCATACAACTACCCTCCCCGCCGGAAGGTGAGCAGGGTCAGCGAAAGCGGTGCAAAGGTGTAGCGTAAGCCGTTCTTGCCCGCCCTGTCTGTGCTTTTCACGATGCGCACCGCCTCCGGCTGTTCAAAGCTGTTCTGCGCGGTGGGGCTATCGCCCGCCAGCGATTGAACGGTTACCGTTCCGCGCGGGATGAAGTCGTGCAGGATGATGTCCGTCGTCAGCGCGGAGTCGGGATGGCGATTGGTCACCATCAGGCTCAACTCCGTGCCTGCCGCGTTCACCGCCGCCACCGCATCCAGATACGATGCCTTGTCCACCGCTGGCAGGTCGTGCAGTGCGGAAACCGAGAAGGCAGGCGATGCCACCGTCAACCCGACGGGTATCTGTTCTGCCATCTGAACATACATCTCGTGCGCCAGCTGCACCGGGTTCTTCCAGACGAACTCGCGGTGCTTGCGCAGTCCGCCGCCGTGATTCATCACCGCGCTGTGAGTAATCAGCTCCACCAGGTCACCCAACCGGATGGAGGTGTTGATAATACCCGACAGGTAGATGGCTTCGGCGATGGTCTGGTTGTTCACGCGGTGAGGGGTCATAATCTGCAGCTCGGTGATGGCGATGCGAGGCGGTTTGACGCGCCGCGCCATCTGTTGCCCCAGTTCCATCAGGTACCCTTCGTACCACACAGGGAACGCGGCGATAGAACGATATATCCTTTCCACCGGTGTTTCGGGGGGCACCGAGTGGGCGATGAGCGTGTGGATGGAGACAGAACGCAGGATGTCCGCGCATCGTTCGATCAAAGGCTCGTTCCAGTGGGCATCCTGTCCGCAGGCGATGACCTCGATGGTGGGGTCTACCGCCTTCATCGCCTGCACGAACCGGCGATAGCGTTCGGCGTACTCCTCGCGGGTGCAGTGTCCGATTTGCCAGTCGCCCCACAGCTCGTTGCCGATTTCCCAGTAGCGCACGTTGTAGGGTTCCGGGTGTCCGTTAGCGGCGCGACGCCGACCCTGCGGGGTGCTCGTGCTTCCGTTACAGTACTCTACCCACCGAGCCGCCGCCTCGGGTGTACCGTTGCCCGCGTTGATGCAGATGAGTGGCTCGCATCCCACCGCTTCGCACAACGCCATGTACTCATCCGTGCCCACGTGATTGTACTCCACCACGTCATGCCAGGCAGGGTTGGGACGTAGAGGACGCTCATCTATCGGACCCACACCGTCCTCCCAGTGATAGCCGGAGACGAAGTTGCCGCCGGGGAACCGCAAGAGAGGCAGTTTCGCTTGTTTGAGCGCCTTCACCGCGTCCACGTCGAAGCCTTTGATGTTATCGGCGGGGAAGAGGAAGCACTGGTCCAGCCATACGGTGCCAGGCGCGTCGGCGGTCAACGCGAAGACCAGCAGTTCGCCCCGCTCAATGCCTGCGGCGTCTACGGAAAGGCGCAGGGTATATTTGCGCCAGCCTTTTGCCAGCTTGCCCACCCTGCCCTCCGCCAGCACACGTCGCTCGTCGGCGGTGCGGATGCTGGCGTGCAGGTTGCCTGCGTCGCCCTTCGCCCACACGCTCAGTACCACCCTGCGCTGGCGGTGCAGAGGCAGGAATATCGGTTGGGCAACGCCTGCGCGCGGCGAGCGCACCTCGATACGCTGAGCGGTTTCGGAGTTTACCCTGTCTGTGTCCAGCGTGCAACGTGCTTCACCCTCACCGGTGCGCATCCAGCCGTATGCCACCCCTTCGTGCAGGCTCTCCTCCAGCCGCCTCAGCAGGGGGCGGGTGATTGTCTCCGGCACGCCCCACCATCCCAGATGGCGAGGCAGGGTCTCCGAAGGCGGTCGCCCGCCGTACTGGAAAAAGCGAGCGGGTTCAAAACCGGGGTTGACCAGCACCTGTGCCCAGATACCGTGATACACATTGCGTCCAAGGTGCTCGGTGAACTTGCCGAAAAGGCGGGGGCTAATCGCTTGCTCCCGCCGCTCCCCAACAAACACCTCCAGACGTGGCGCATTGTCCTCCACGAAGCGAATCAACGGTTTCATGCTTCCTCCTCACCCTGCCAGAATCTGTTTCAACATACCGAGCGTCTCGTCTATCTGTTCGCGCCGTTCAAAGCCGATGATGAAGTTGTCCACGCACCGCTGTGCTACCACGAAGCGCAGGCTCTCCTCACGCTCCTGAGGGGTCAGGAACCTGCCCTCTCCGAAAATCTTCATGCCGATAACGCCCTTTCCTGCCGACCGCATCTGGCGCAGCAGTTCGGCAATCTCCTCGGGCTTGCCGTCCATCGCCGTACCCCGATGGTTGATACGAGCCAGCTGCACCTGCACCCAGGGCGAAGCCTGCGATGTTTTCAGCGCGGGCAGGCTGTGACACGAGGTGCCATGCGCACGGATGAGCTTTTTCTGGCGTGCCTCTTCCAGTGCGTCTCGCATTGCCTTCAGGTCCTCTGCCCAGCTGGCTTCTGTCGTACAGTGGAGCAGCACGATATCGATGTAGTCCGTGCCCAGCTCCTGTCGGAATCGGTCGATAGCCTGTTTCGCATCGGTCACCTGCTCGGGCAAGCCCATCGGGCGGAACCAGATTTTGCTCTGGATGACAATCTTCTCGCGCGGAATGCCTTTGAGCGCATCGCGCAAGAAGGGATGCGTGCCGTACAGGTCGGCGGTATCGAAGAAGGTGATGCCGCTATCGTACGCGTGCCGAATCAGCGCGATGAACGCCTCTTTCCCCATGCGGGTATGGTTTGACTGGCGCATCCAGCCGCGCATTCCCGTGCCGATACCCACAAAGGATGTCTTAATGCCCGTTTTACCCAGCGTAACCAGCTCCGTCGGCGAACGCACAGGAGGCTTCTGCTGGGCGTCTATGCCTGTGTCCAGTAACATCCCTCCCGCTCCTGCGAGTACGGTTCCAAGAAACTCACGACGTGTCATCGGTTGCATGGCTTGCTTACCTCCGCCTGTATTATACGCTCTCAGCAAAAAGGCTGTCTATGAGCTGGTGGTCTTCCCAGTGTGAATCCTCAGTTTTCCGACGGGGAGGGCGAACCTCCATGTGAGCCAGTTTAGCCCCCACCCCAGCCCTCCCCGCGAGCGGAATCGATTCCTCCCCGTCCACGGGGGAGGTCAGGTGGGGGTGTTTCGTACGGCTCGGCAGGAGCCTCGCCCTCTGCGTGGTGTAACCTTCACCCCACACTGTACGTCCTACAGTTGAATTGACGTGCCGAAGGGGGTGCTGGTGTCATGAAGCGTTCTCGATGGTGGGTTTTGCTGATTCCTGCGTTTGCGGCTGTTGCGTTGCTACTGCTCTACCGGGCATATCGCCAGCCGCAGGTTTACTCGCTGCAGGGACCGGAATCGCCTGCGGTGCACGGCACGCCCGACAGGTCGGGGGTGCCGATGGCGGGAGAACCCCTTCTGAAGCAAATGCCGATGTCGGGCGCTCCCGCGATGGGCGGGGTGGTGGGCAAGAGCGGCCCATCGGATGGTGGACCGACTCTGGCTGCGCTCACCGCCAGCCAGCCCGAGCGATACCTGATTAAAACCGCCTCTGTTATCCTGGAGGTGAAGCAGACAGAAGATGCCATCGAGCGGTTGACCCGACTGATTAAAGAGCACAAGGGTTATGTGTCTGACCTGCAGGAGTGGACCGACGAGCTGGGCAACCAGGGCGCTAGCGTGACCTTCCGCGTGCCGGCGAGCCGCTTTGAGGACGCGCTGAACGGGGTGAAGGCGCTGGGCAAAACGCTGAACGTGCAGGTGAACTCCGAAGATGTCACCGAGGAGTACGTGGATATCGACGCGCAGTTGCGCAACCTGAAGCGCACCGAGGAGCGGTTGCTGGGGCATCTATCGCGCACCGGCAGGCTGGTGGACACGCTGGCGGTAGAGCGTGAGCTCAGTCGCGTCCGCCAGGAGATCGAGAGGCTGGAGGGGCGTTTGCGCTTCCTGTCGCACCGCGTGATGTACTGCACGCTCAGTGTCACGCTACGGCAAAGCGCACGCACGCAACCGCTGGTGCCGCCGGAGAGCTTCAGTACAGGCAAAGTGGCGTCTGATGCGGTGCGTGCGCTGGTGGCGTTTGCCCAAAGCCTCTGGTCGGTGCTTATCTGGCTGGCGGTGTGGGCAGTGGTATGGCTGCCGATAGCTGCGATTGGCTGGGTGGGCTATCGTCGCTGGCGCAGGGTGTGAACAACTGCTCACACGAAGACACAAAGCTACCAACAGCAACCCTGCGGACTCTTCGTGCCTTCGTGTGAGGCTTTTATTTGCCCTACAACGCCTTCCCTGTGATGCGCCGGTACGCCTCGCGGTATTTCTCGGACGTTTTCGCCACCACGTCGTCCGGCAGGGTGGGCGCGGGTGGGGTCTTATCCCATCCGGTGCTCTCCAGCCAGTCGCGCACATACTGTTTGTCGAAACTCGGCTGCGAGCGTCCGGGCACGTAATCGTCCACCGCCCAGAAGCGCGAGGAGTCGGGAGTGAGCACCTCGTCGATGAGCAGAATGCGCCCCTCTTTCTCGCCGAACTCGAACTTGGTATCGGCGATGATGATGCCTTTTTGCGCCGCGTCTTCGCGGGCGAAGCAGTATATCTCTATGCTCAGGCGCGCCAGCTCCAGGGCTATCTCGCCCGCAATCTGTACCGCCTGCTCCAGACTGATGTTTTCATCATGTCCGATCTCGGCTTTGGTGGCGGGGGTAAAGAGGGGTTGCTCCAGACGGTCGCTCTCGCGCAACCCGGCGGGCAGGGGAATGCCGTGCAGTATCACCGGTTTTTTCTCGCCTCCCGCCTGCACGTACTCTTTCCACAACGACCCCGCCAGGTATCCACGCACCACGCACTCGATGGGATAGGGTTTCGCTTTTACCACCAGCATCGAGCGTCCGTCCAGCATCTCACGTGTGCTGGCGTCTAGCTGTCCACCTGTGGCAATAACCGCTTCCGCAATCGCGTCGATGTCTGCGCTGAGCAGGTGATTGGGCACAATGTGCTTCGTTCGCTCGAACCAGTATAGCGAAAGCTGCGTCAACACACGCCCCTTGTCGGGAATGCCGTTGGGTAGCACGACGTCGAAGGCGGAGATACGGTCCGTAGCGACGATAAGCAGCTTATCGCCCAGGTCATAGATGTCGCGTACTTTGCCCCGCTTTGGCTCTGGCAAACCGGGGATCCGGGTGTAGGTAACTGTTTGCATCTATACCCAACCTCTTTCCCAAAGGATGAAGTACTTCCTCTTGCGAATCTTGTTTCAGGGGTGATAGCGGTGCAAGCTCGCAATATCCCTGAGTACCCGAGTAATCCATTCGTTATCAAGATGGAAATTCCTGCCCCGCAGGACAGCGCGGGAAGCCTCACTGTGGCGGACCTGAACAACGACGGGCGCATGGACTATCTGGTCACCGTGCCGGGGCACATCGCCGCCTACGCCTGGGATGGGCGAAAGTTGTGGGTGCTGAAGGCCGATGTGCGTGTGGGCGGCGCTGCGGAGACGTATGGTTTACCCGGGCATCACGGGGCGGGGGTGCAGGCGGGCGACATCGACGGCGACAGACGCACCGAGGTGCTCTTTCTGGACAACAACAGCACCTTGCACGTGGTGAGCGGTGCAACGGGCAAAACCCGATGGGAAATAAAGATTCCCGTACCGGAAGGCGCGGAGCGGTGGGAGCATCTGGCGATAGTCAACCTGCGCGGCAGGGGCGATCGGGATGTGGTGCTCCAGGCGACCAACGCGAAGGGCTATCGGATGGGCAGGTACGTCACCGCGTTTGCGCTGGAAGAGTTACGCAGGGGCAATATTCAGCCGCTCTGGCAGGTGGATAACTTTCTCGCCTGTGCGCACAACGGTTTGCGCGTGGCGGACATCAACGGCGACGGCAAAGATGAAATCATCAGCGGATGCATTCTCGCGCCCGACGGCAGGGAGATTTTCCGGTTGCCCGATGTGCGCGGACATCTGGACAGCGTGTTCATCGCCGACGTGCAGCCCGACCTGAAAGGCATAGAGGTCGTGACGCTGGAAGAGGGCGCGAACAGAGTGTTCCTGTTCAACGCCGAACGGCTCATCTGGGCGGTAGACCACAAGCGTCAGGAGCCGCAGAACGCCGCTATCGGTCGGTTCGACCCCGCACGAAAGGGACTGCAAATCTGGTGCCGCAGCCGTTATGATACCCATCAGAAGCCCTGGGTGCTCGATGCCGACGGGAAGGTCATAGCGGACTACGAGTTGAGCAAGGTCGCTCCCGCCGACTGGACGGAAAAGGGCATCGAGGTCATCTACGCCATCCACTGGGACGGCACGGGCAAACAGCATCTCGCCGCGAAGGAACGGCACGAATCGGGTGATGTGGCGGTGATTGACGCCATGTCGGGACGTTTCATCGCTCGCTTCCCGGAACGCGCCGACAGGTTGTATGTGGCGGACGTGGCAGGCGACTGGCGCGAGGAGCTGATTGTGCTGGCGGGCAACGAGCTGCACATCTACCAGAACACCGCTCCCAATCCGAACCCCAATCGCCCGCGCTTGTGGGCGAATCCTGTATACCGACGTGCGAAGGCAGTGTGGAACTACTATTCACCGTAGAAGGGGGATTACCAGATGGACGGAAGAAGCCCTGTCCGTGTGCTTATCGTAACAGGCGGACATGATTTCGAGCGCGAGCCGTTCTTCGAGATGTTCAGGAGCTTTGAGGGCATCACTTTCGTGGAAGTGCAGCATCCTGACGCTCACGCCCGCCTGACCCCTGAAGCCGCCAGAGGCTACGATGTGATAGTGCTCTACGATATGTGGCAGCCTATCAGCGAGGAGAGCAAGGCGGCGTTCGTAAAGCTGTTAAGGAGCGGCAAAGGTCTGGTTGCCCTGCACCACAGCCTGGCGAGTTACCAGCTCTGGGATGAATACCGAAACATCATCGGAGGCAGGTGGTACACCGAAAAATGGAGGCAAAACGGGGTGGAACGCCCTCCTTCCACCTTTCAACATGATGTACAATTTAAGGTGCATATCGTCGATAAAAAACACCCTGTCACCAGAGGGATGCAGGATTTCAACATCCGAGACGAAACTTACGGCAACTTTGAAGTGCTGCCGAAGGTCAAACCGCTGTTGACTACCGACGAGCCGACCAGCAACCGCGTTATCGCCTGGACGCACACCTACGGAAGATCGCGTGTGGTGTACATCCAGCTGGGGCATGACCATTATGCCTACGAAAACCCGAACTATCGTCGGCTGGTCTTGCAGGCTATCCGATGGGTGGCAGGCAGGTAAAGGCAAACTAAAGGTGAGGTAGTGAGCCGATGGGATGGATGAAGGCTTTTCGCAACCCGGGAACGGAACATCGCGGCGCACCGTTCTGGTCGTGGAACGACCGTCTGGAAGATGCCGAACTGGTGCGCCAGATAGAGAGCATGATGCAGGCAGGCATGGGCGGTTTCTTTATGCACTCCCGCACCGGCCTGCTGACCGAATATATGTCTGAGCAGTGGATGCAGCACATCCGCACCTGCGTCGGCGCCGCGAAAGAGCGTGGGATGCTGGCGTGGTTGTACGATGAAGACCGCTGGCCCTCCGGCTTCGCCGGAGGTGACGTGCCCGCCATGCACCCTTCGTTTCGCGCAAAGCATATCACCTGGCAACGCGGAGAGGCAAACGATGTTACCGAAGGCGGCGTGCTGGCGGTCTACTCCTGCGTGGAAGAAAACGGGCAGCTGCGCGATTTCCGCCTGCTTCGCGAAGGCGAAGAGGCGCCGCCCGGGCAAACTATCATCCGCTTCGTCTGGCGTTATGACCCACCCAGCCCCTGGTACAACGGCGGAAGTTATCTGGACACCCTCAACCCCGAGGCGGTCGCTGCTTTTCTGCACCATACTTACGACGCTTACGCGCGTGAAGTGGGCGAGGAGTTCGGCAAGACGGTGCCGGGTATCTTCACCGATGAGCCTCACTACGGCAAGTTCTTCCAGCCCGATAAGCTGCCCTTCACCGAACGGCTGCCGGAGGAGTTTCAGAAAGCATACGGTTATCCGCTGATAGAGGCGTTACCCGCGCTCTTCTTCGACGCCCCCGACGCCTCTGCGCACCGTTATCGCTTCCATCGACTGTTGACCCAGATGTTCGTACAGAGCTTCGGCAAGCAGCTGTACGACTGGTGTGAGCAGCACGGCATCCATCTCACGGGGCACTACCTGCTGGAAGACACTTTCCCGGAGCAGATTGCCGCTATCGGTGCGGCGATGCCTCTGTACGAGTACATGCAGTCGCCGGGCATTGACCACCTGGGCAGGCGTTTGCCGGAGGCATTGCTGGCGAGGCAGGTTTCCAGCGTGGCCCGGCAAATGGGCAGGCGGCGCGTGTTGTGTGAGACCTACGGCTGTTCGGGATGGAATATCTCCTTCGCCGAGCAGAAGTGGATTGCCGATAACCTGTTCGTGCAGGGCGTTACCTACATGAACCAGCATCTCGCCCTGTACTCGATGTGGGGCGGACGCAAACGCGACTTCCCGCCTTCTATCTTCTACCAGCAACCCTGGTGGAAGTATTACCGCTACCTCTCCGACTATATGGCGCGAGTGACGCTGATGTTGCAGTCGGGCACGCCTTGCAGTGAGCTGTTGGTACTGCATACTATCGGCTCGGGGTGGGCAACTTTCCGACCGGACAACCTGCAGCAATGCGCCCGCTACGGCGAGGCGTGCATGCGTGTCAGCACCTGGCTGAACGAGATTCAGCACGACCACGACTTCGGCGATGAGCTTATCATGCAGAGGCACGCGCGCGTGGAGGGTGAGTATCTGGTAATCGGGCAGGCACGCTATCGTCTGATGGTAGTCCCCCCTGCGCTCACGCTGGCACGCTTCACCGTGCGGTTGTTGCGCGAGTGGCTGGATGCCGGCGGGCGAATCATCGCTGTTGGGGAGACAGCCTCGCAGGTAGAGGGCACTCCTGCCGGGGAAGAGCTCGCCGCGTTGTGGAACCACCCAAACGTGACGCGCATCCCTGAAGATTTTACCGCTCTGCAGGAGGCGGTGGATGCTCTACTCCCACCGGTGGTGCGCGTGACCACCCCCGGCGGCGACATCTGTCGTTCTGTTTACGCACGGCTGGTGCGCGGTGACGACGGTTCGCTGGTGCTGTTTCTGGTGAACCGTGCGCTAAACGATGACCAGGGCGAGCTCACCGTGCACGTACATGGCGACGGACATCCAAGCCTGTGGAAGGCGGAGACGGGAGAGATAGTCACTCTGCCGGTAGAGAAAACGGGTGGAGAGGTACGGTGCATCTTGCCGTTCGGTCCGGCGCAGTCGTACCTGCTGGTGCTGGATGGCAGTGCAGGCTCCGCGTACGAGCGCAGAAAGCATCCGGCTATGCAGATAGACCTCGACGGCAACTACCGCGTGGAGCGTACCGAACCCAACGTGTTGTTGCTGGACTACGCCACGCTGACCATCCCCGGTCAACCGCCTACCGCACGCTTGCCAATGTGGAAACTGCATCTACACCTTGCAAACCACCTGGGCATTGACCCTGACCTGCACAACAGCGGCGTGTCGCTGTGGAAGCGCGAACGGGATCGCCACTCGCCGCCCAGAACGTGCGACGTGGTGTTGACCTACACCTTCGAAAGCCGCATCGAGCCGGAGTCGCCGGTGATGCTGGTGGTGGAAAAGCCGGAGTTCAGCCGGTTCGTGGTGAACGGCGTTGAGGTGGAGAGTAAAGATGCGGGATGGTGGCTGGACATCGGCTTCCGCAAACTGGATATTTCAGGAACCCTGCGCAAAGGTGTCAACGTGATCGAACAGCATCTCCACTTTGTGGAGGGACTGGTGCTGGAGCCTGTGATGATATTGGGAGACTTCGGAGTGCTGCCGATGAAAGAAGGTCAACAGTT
>BEHS01000105.1 GCA_002898895.1 bacterium HR16
GACTTAAGGTTGGTGGTGCGGTAGCGTTGTTGGGGAAAGGGGACGAGGTGTGTTTTCGCGGTTATTTTTGTCTTGCATAGCCTTTCTTTGAACAGCCACTCGGTTGCCCAGTGATTGCGGATTGCCGGTAAGAATGCTATACTGGTTACAGGACATATCACCTGAGGAAGGTGATGTCGGGATGAGGCAGATAACGCGAAGGGAGTTTTTGCGTTTATCTTTTGTTCTCGCCCCCGCTCTTGCCGGCTGTGGCGGGTCAGACAATCCCTATTATCAGCCACCTCAACCGGATTTCTGGCTAACAGGGAACGAAGAGCAAATCGCAGAGCAGACCCGGAAGGCTGTGCAGTTCGTCGTGAACAACACCCAGGGGATTCGCCCTGTCACTCTTGGAGTGGCGGGACAGGTTTTCCGAATTGAACCCACCGAGGAAGCAAATGTTATCAGGCTCTCCCGATGGGCAGAAGGAAAGACGGATCAGGTCGCTATCCGCTGGGCACTGGACGGTATGAGCTTCGACAACCGGCGGCGGATTCAGCTGGACTCAAGGGGTGTTACAGACTGGGTCCGCTGGGGAGTGAAAGCCATCGTTCTGCTTTTGATAGTGTGGTTGGGAGCGAGTGTGGCAAAGTTCATCATGGCAGCAATAGCCACTATCGCTTTCTACCTTCTCTTAGCTGCTATTCTGGTAACTGCGGTGGGAATCGCCCTGGAATTGATAAAACTCACAGGGCTGACGTGGGAGGACGTGACGGCGTTTGTGCAGATGACCGTGACCGCGCTGGTCAACCTGCTGCGGGAGGTGGTAGAGTCCGTTTCTCCCTAGCGACTTGTCGATTGTGAATCTCCATACCCCTTCAGGAGGAATAGTGTATGTGGCGCATCGTTTTGTTGTTCTGTGCCGGTATCGCAAGTGCAACGGTGTGGGCGCAGAAGGTAGAGCGTGTTTCGTATAAAGGGTGGCAGGACTGCTACCGCCTGTCCAACGGTACGGTAGAAGTGGTTGTTGTGCCCTCTGTCGCGCGCATCATGCACTACGGGTTCGTGGGCGAGCCGAACGTGCTGTGGGTCAACCCGGCAACTGAGGGGCTACCCGTCAAGCCGGGTGAGTGGCCCAATCACGGCGGGGATAAAGCGTGGGTGTGGCCGCAGGACGAGTGGGGGATGCGTGTGGGCAGGGGGTGGCCTCCCCCTTCTGCAACCGATCAGGTACCCCATCAGGTAGAGGTAATTAAGGGTAATATCGTCCGCTTAACCTCCCCGCTGGTGGCAGGATACGGCGTGCGCATTGTGCGCGACATCCGACTGGAGCCGTCGGGCACACGCGTACATATTCTCACAAGGCTGGAGAAGATGCGCGATGGGGCGGATTTCCCCGTCGCAGCATGGGTAGTGGCGCAGTTGCCCGCGCCGGAGCTGTTGCTGGTTCGGCTGCATCCCGGCTCCACCTTGACCGAGGGCTACAAGCTCTTCAGTCCTGACCCGTGGAGGGCTGTTCGTCGGTTGGGGGCGGATATTCTGTTGCCGGAACGTCGTTCCGATGTAGCGGTGAAACTGGGGTGTGATGCCGATATACTGGCATGGTTCAAGTCGCCCTATCTGGTGGTGCATCGGTCGCCTGTCGGGAATCTATCGGATTTTAAGCCGGGTGACCACGCGCAAATTTTCTCCAACTCCGATGTATTACCGTACATCGAGCTGGAGTTCACCTCACCCTTGAGAGTGCTGCGGAAGGGAGAAAGTGTATCGCTGGAAGTGACGTGGGAGCTGTATCGCGTTCCTCCCGACAAAGGTTCGCCCGAGGATCTGGCGGCGCTTTTGCGAAGGATGTGACTAGCTCACCACCTGCTTGTTCATGCAGCACTTCTTATACTTCTTGCCGCTGCCGCAGGGACAGGGATCGTTGCGCCCCACTTTTTGCGTTTTCACCGTAGTGCCTGCGATTGCGCGATTCGCCGGTCGGGCAGCACCGTTGCCGTCGTCTGCTGGCGCAGTTCCTGCGCCCGACATGCTGGTCACCTGCACGTTCGGCTGAGGCTGGGGTGGGGCAACCTGCACATGGTACATCCAGCGGACAACGTCCTCCTGAATCGATGCCAGCATCTGCTGGAACATTTCATACGCTTCTTTCTTGTACGCTACCAGCGGGTCTTGCTGGGCGTAACCGCGCAAGCCGATGCCCTCGCGCAGGTAGTCCATATTGGCGAGGTGCTCCATCCATTTGTCGTTGATGACGCGCAGCATCACCCACCGCTCCAGCGCGCGCATCAGCTCGGAGCCGAGCTCCTCCTCACGCTGTGCGTAAGCCTGCAACGCCACTTCCTGCAAATAGTCCACCAGCTTATCCGCCGGGCGCGACTTGATGTCATCCACGCTGATCCACCGAGAGATACCGAACAGCTCCTCCAGGCGGCGGAAGAGACCGTCTGCGTCTACCTCCGCGTGGCGCGTATCCTGCAGGGTGAACATCATCACCGAGTCTTCCACCTTCTCACGGATGAAATCGTGAATCGTGGAGGTAAGCGGATGCCCTTCCAGGATACGTCGCCGCTCTCTGTAAATGACGCGGCGCTGTTCGTTCATCACCTCGTCGTATTCCAGCACGTGCTTGCGGATTTCGAAGTTGTACGCCTCTACTTTCTTCTGCGCCTTCTCGATCAGGCGGGAGAGCAGCTTCACATCCACGCTCTCGCTCTCTTCCCACATAGCCAGCAGGCGTTGCTTGGACGGGTCGCCGAAACGCCGCCACAGCTCATCTTCCAGCGAGACGTAGAACCGGCTTTCGCCCGGGTCGCCCTGTCGTCCCGCACGACCGCGCAGCTGGTTGTCGATGCGCCGTGACTCGTGTCGCTCGGTGCCCAGGATGAACAGTCCGCCCAGTTTGCGTACCTCTTCGGCGGCTTTGGAGCGTTCGGCTTCGCTCAGAGGTGGTGGAGGAAGAGCGCGCCCGCGTCGGAACGATTGCCATTGCAGTTCCGCCTCCTCGTCCATCTCCTCGCCTTCCTGTGCTGTTTGTGGAGCCACACTTCCGCCGAGGATGATGTCCACACCGCGTCCTGCCATGTTGGTGGCGACGGTCACCGCACCCTTGCGTCCCGCCTCGGCGATGATGATAGCCTCTTTTTCGTGGTATTTGGCGTTCAGTACGTTATGCGGCACGCCGTGCGCGAAGGCTTCCTTCAGGTAATCGATGTTCTCCGGTGGTGCGCCGATAAGCTGGATTGCCCTCTGCAGGTTCTCCGGCAGGTTCATATCGGGTACCACGCCCAGTTCCTTCGCCAGAGGAGTCAGCGCGCTGAGGCTCAGCTCGTCCAGACGACGGTTCAGCAGAGCGCGATACTCTTTTTTCTTCTCGTTGGGTATCTCCTTGCGCTTTTCCAGCTCGTCGCGCAGGATATGAATAAGGCACAGCAGCTTCAGCCGGTCGGGGCGCAGGCGGTCGCTCACCTTTTCCGACATTTCGATGGAGCGCGTACCCACCAGCACCGGCTGCTGCTTCACATACAGGCGCAGGATCTCGGTGGCGATGCCCCGGAATTTCGCTTCTTCTGTCTTGTAGATAACATCCGGGTGGTCGATGCGAATCATCGGCTTGTTGGTAGGCACCACCACCACGTCCAGCCCGTAAATCTTGCGGAACTCGTCCTCTTCGGTCTTGGCGGTACCGGTCATACCTGCCAGCTTCTTATAGAGGCGGAAGTAGTTCTGGAAGGTAATGGTGGCGAGCGTCTGGTTTTCCTGTCGGATGGGCACGCCTTCCTTCGCCTCGATGGCCTGGTGCAAGCCGTCGGAGTAGCGCCGTCCGAACATCAGGCGTCCGGTGAACTCGTCCACAATGATAATCTCGCCGTCGCGCACCACGTAGTCTACGTCCCGTTTAAAGATGGTGTGTGCTTTAAGCGCGGCATTGACGTGATGCATCAGGTCGGGGTCCTCAGCGAGATTTTTCACGCCCAGCCCCTGCTCCACGCGCTGGATGCCCTCTTCAGTAAGGGTAACTATCTTCTGCTTCTCTTCCAGCGTGTAGTCGCGCCCCGGTTGCAGGTAGCGCACCACGCGGTCCACGCGGTAGTAGAGGTCGGTGGACTCGCCTGCGTAACCGGAGATGATGAGCGGGGTACGAGCCTCGTCAATCAGGATGCTGTCCACCTCGTCCACGATAGCGTAGTTCAGCTCGCGCTGAACCACCTCTTCGATGGAGAACGCCATGTTGTCGCGCAGGTAGTCAAAGCCGAACTCGTTGTTGGTTCCGTAGGTGATGTCCGCCAGGTACGCCTCTTTGCGGTGGCACTCTTTCAGGTGCAGGTAACGCGGGTCGGGCGGCTGATAGCCGGGCGTATAGATGTAGGAACCGCCGATTTCGCCGGTTTCGGGGCTTTGTCCCTGAATGACTCCTACACTCATGCCCAGCAGGTGATAGATGGGGCCCATCCACACCGCGTCGCGTCGCGCCAAGTAGTCGTTGGCGGTAACGAGGTGCACCCCTTTGCCTTCCAGCGCGTTGAGGTAGATGGGCAGGGTGGCGACCAGCGTCTTGCCTTCACCCGTCTTCATTTCGGCGATACGCCCATCGTGCAGCACCATGCCACCGATGAGCTGCACGTCGAAGTGGCGCATCTTCAGGGTGCGCTTGGACGCTTCCCGTACCACCGCAAAGGCTTCAGGCAGCAAGTCGTCCAGTGTCTCGCCCTTTGCCAGACGCTCACGGAACTCGTCCGTCTTGGCGCGCAACTGCTCGTTGCTCAGGGCGGCGATTTGCTCTTCCAGCGCGTTGATTTTCTCGACCACCTTGCGGTAGCGTCGGATGTCGCGTTCGTTGCTATCGAACAGGCTCAGCAGAAATGCCATGGCGTACTCCTTCGGCGCGTGCGAGGTATTCGCAAACCGATACCGGTGTTATTTTCGGCTTTCTCCATCTCAGAGAATACGGTGTATTCACAGATAGATGTTACCAGCGTGTGCGGGTGATTGTCAATCCAGTGCGCCTGCCCGGGTGGTCAGGTGAGTACGGTCTGGTGATTTTTCCGAACGCCCTCAGATGGGCTTGACATAAATAACATCATTATGCTAAAGTGATAGCGTCAAGCCATGAAGGTTCTCGACGAGAGCGACAACCTGCGTCTCTAACTGAGTTCCCTCACCCTGAACCCTCATTGACGTGACAACTTCACTTTTTGCAAAGGAGGGATTTCCCATGCGTGCTACACGCACGGTGGGGATGCTCTTCTTGCTTCTGTGCTGCATGGGGAGCATCCTCGCGCAACAGCCTTTCACCTATCAGGGAATGCTCAAAACCTCTGGTATCCCTGCCAACGGCAACTACGACTTCCAGTTCTCACTGTGGACGGCGAACTCTGGCGGTTCGCAGGTGGGCTCCACCATCACGCGTATCGGTGTGAGCGTCAGCAACGGACTGTTCACCACCGAGTTAGACTTCGGGTCTGTGTGGGACGGCAACGAGCGGTATCTGCAGATAGCGGTGCGCCCTTCGGGAAGCGGGGCGTATACTACCCTCTCTCCGCGCGTGAAGGTGAACCGTGTTCCGTATAGCCAGCTGGCTTTCGGCGCGTTGAGTGTGCCCTGGTCGGGCATTGTGGGTATGCCAGCGGGCTTTGCGGACGGTGTAGACAACGACACCACCTATGCCGCCGGGGCGGGTTTACAGCTGGTGGGCAACACCTTCTCCATTGCCAGCGGTGGTGTGGTGTCGGCGATGCTGGCGGACGGCTCGGTGACCACGACCAAAATCGCCGACGGTGCGGTGACGACGGCGAAGATAGGGGACGGTCAGGTGACGGATGCGAAGATAGCGAGCGTCTCGTGGAGCAAGGTGACGGGTGCGCCCAGCAGTTTTCCGCCGGGCGGGAGTGCCGGTGGCGACCTGAGCGGGAGTTATCCGAACCCGACGGTGGCGAAGATTCAAGGTCGTGCGGTGGCGAGCACTGCTCCATCTGCAGGTCAGGTGCTGAAGTGGGATGGCAGCGCGTGGTCGCCCGATACCGACTTGCGCGATGCCTTCTGGCAGGCGTCGGGAGGCAACATCTTCTACAACGCGGGCGATGTGGGGATTGGCACGAGCAGTCCTCTTTATTCCCTACATGTGGAAACAGGAACGGTTGACAGGGCGATCTATGGGCTTCACACTGCCGCCACCGGGTACACCTTCGGCGTGTGGGGGCAAAGCAGCAGCACTGATGGCAGAGGCCTCTTGGGCTATGCATCTGCCGCCACCGGGTACACCTTCGGCGTGTGGGGGCAAAGCAGCAGCACTGATGGCACCGGCGTCTATGGCTTTGCAACCGCGAGCAGCGGCAACACCAACGGCGTGTATGGGCGAAGCGACAGCCCTGATGGCAGAGGCGTCTTTGGCTGGGCGACTGCCGCCAGCGGCACCGTCTCCGGAGTGGTTGGACGAAGCGACAGCACTGGTGGCACAGGGGTCTATGGCTATGCATCTGCTGCCAGCGGCTTCACCCGCGGCGTGTCTGGGCAAAGCGACAGCCCTGATGGCACAGGTGTCTTCGGCTATGCATCCGCCCCCAGCGGCGTCACCTACGGAGGATGGTTTCGATGCGACAGCACTGATGGCACAGGCGTCTTCGGCTATGCATCCGCCTACAACGGCTGGACCGTCGGCGTGGAAGGGGTAAGCGCCAGCCCTACAGGTTACGGGGTCTACTTCGTGAACCGCCTAGCAGGCACAGGCACCAAATCGTTCCAGATGGACCATCCGCTTCACCCCGAAACCCACTACCTGAACCACTTTTGCACCGAAGGACCGGAACCCTACAACGCCTATCGGGGCACAGTGGTGCTGGATGCCAGAGGCGAAGCGTGGGTGCAACTGCCCGATTACTTTGAGAGCATCAACCGCGACCCGTCGTACCATCTAACGCCCATCGGTGCGCCCATGCCCAACCTGCATGTGGCGATGGAAGTTCAGGGCAACCGCTTCAAGATTGCGGGCGGCGTGCCGGGCAAGAAGGTGTCGTGGCGTGTAGAAGCCATCCGCAACGACCGCTGGGTGCAGGAATACGGCTATCAGACCGAACAACCCAAGCCCGCCGAGTATCGGGGCAAGTACCTCAATCCTGAACTGTATGGACAGCCGAAGGAGCTGGGCATTCACTACCGCCCTGAACTGGTGAGGCAGTGAGTTCGACCTATCCCCCTTGCCACCTTCCCTGCGAAGGAAGGGGGGATGGGGCGCGGGAAACGCGCTCCTACCTGAAAGCCAAACAACAGGAGGACAGAGCGATGCAATACACAATGAACCATGCGCGTGCAATCGCGCAGAGGGTGATGGTCATTTCAATGCTGGGGCTTTGCCTCAGTTCAACTGGTGTCTACGCGCAGGGTTTGACCTAGCTGGGCACGCTGGGTGGTACCGGGAGCACGGCGTATGGCGTCTCTGCCGACGGCTCCGTCGTGGTCGGATATGCATCCTACGCCAGCGGGTATTATCACGCCTTCCGCTGGACGGCGTCGGGCGGGATGCAAGACCTCGGCACCCTGGGCGGCGGTGGGAGCGTGGCGCGGGGCGTCTCTGCCGACGGCTCGGTCGTGGTCGGATATGCATTCAACACCAGCAGGGTTTATCACGCCTTTCGCTGGACGGCACCGGGCGGGATGCAAGACCTCGGCACGCTGGGTGGCAATGCGAGCTCGGCGTCTGGCGTTTCTGCCGACGGCTCGGTCGTGGTCGGATATGCATACAACACCATTGGGTTTTATCGCGCCTTTCGCTGGGAGAGTGGCGTGATGCAAGACCTCGGCACACTGCCCGGGGGTGGCAACAGCTCGGCGTATGGCGTCTCTGCCGACGGCTCGGTCGTCGTCGGAGGGTCATACGAAGCCAGCGGGTATTATCACGCCTTTCGCTGGACGGCGTCGGGCGGGATGCAGGATCTTGGCACCCTGGGTGGTACTACGAGCGCGTCGTATGGCGTCTCTGCCGACGGCTCGGTAGTGGTCGGAGGGGCACAAAACGCCAGCAGGGGTTATCACGCCTTTCGCTGGACAGCATCGCGCGGGATGGAAAACCTGAACAGCACCTTTGCCCCTCTGCTGACGGATGGCTCGTATCTGGCAGAAGCCCGCGCCATTTCACCCGATGGACGCTATATTGTTGGTTGGGGCTACAACGCCGCGACAGGGCGCGAGGAGGCGTTCTTGCTGGATACGTTTACGGTTGTTCCGAACGGTAGTGTCATGGGCAATGTCGTGCTGCGAGACTTCACCGGCGACATCACCCTGGTGCCCGTTACCGTGCAGCTGCGACGGGGTGGCATCACTGTCCGTACCGAAACTCTCTTCCTCGACGCGAGGGGAAACTACACCATCCCTGACGTGGAACCGGGCACGTATTCCCTCGCTTTCAAGGCGAGCCACTGGCTACAGGTGGTGCGGCGGGAAGTGGAGGTAGTCGCAGGGGGTGTCACCTACATCAACGTCTCGCTCACCAATGGGGATATCGACGGGGACAACGAGGTGACGCTGTTTGACTTTGGTGCGCTGGTGTCGGCGTTTGGGAGTATGCCCGGCGATAGCAACTGGAACCCTGAGGCGGACCTGGACGGGGATAAAGAGGTGACGTTGTTTGACTTCGGGGTGCTGGTGCGCAACTTCGGCGCGATTGGGAACGATTAATCCGTGCTCTCGCCCGTGCTTTCGACGGCGTGGAAGGGGGTGAACATGCTGCCGTTCCGCAGCCTCGCCCCCCGTGCCCAATCGCCTGCGCTCATGCGGGGGCGGCTTTCGGGTTGCACCTCCAGCAGATGTAACACAGTACCCTCGCCACAGGCGACAGCGACTGACTGCTTCTCTACTTTCAGCACCGTGCCCGGCGGTTGGTCGGTGTGCTCATCGGCGGGCAGGCATTTCCATACCTTCACCCATTTCTCGTTCCAGAAGAAGCCTGCACCCGGTTTGGGCGACATCGCGCGTACACGACACCACGTCTGTCGCGCGCTCTCTTCCCAGTGGATGAAGCTGTGCTCGCGCGTAATCGGTGGGGCGTAGGTGGCAAGGGAATGGTTTTGCGGCCGAGGGATGACCGTACCTTGTTCCAGCGCATGGAGAGTCTCCACCAGCAGCTCCGCGCCCATCTCTGCCAGCTTCACCTCCAGCGTACCTGCGTCATCATCAGGCAGGATGGGACAGGTGCGTTGCAACAGGATGGGTCCTGTATCCAGCGTGGGTTCCATCTGCATGATGGTCACGCCGGTTTCGGTTTCGCCGTTCAGGATGGCGTGCTGGATAGGCGCGGCGCCGCGATATTTGGGCAGTAGAGAAGCGTGCACGTTGATCGCCCACCCGCTGGAGGGCATCTCCAGCAGCGATTTGGGCAGAATCTGCCCGAACGCGGCGACCACAATCACGTCGGGGGAGAGGGCACGCGCCTGCTCCAGAAAATCGGCACGGCGCACCTTTTCGGGCGTCCACACCGTTAGCCCCTGCTCCTCGGCAGCGCGGCGCACGGGGGTGGGCTGCAAGCGCAGGTGTCTGCCGGTCGGGCGGTCGGGTTGGGTGACTACTGCCGGCAGCTCGTACCCCGCCTTCAGCAAGGCAAGAAGGGACGGCACGGCGAACTCGCTCGTGCCGAAGAAGAGCACTCGTCGCATCATTTGCCCACGGCGACCGCTTCCCGCTCCTTCTCCTTTTCCTCTTCTGTTACCCAGCGGAGGGTAGCGGGGTCGGCGCGATCGATAAAGAGAATACCGTCCAGATGGTCTACTTCGTGTTGAATCACCCGCGCGGTGAGACCCTCTGCCTTGAATTTGATGGTCTTTCCCTGCAGGTTAACCGCTTTCACCCATATCGTTTGCGCGCGGCGCACATTGCCTATCAGCCCGGGCAGGGAGAGGCATCCCTCCGGCGGCTCTATCTGTTCGCCTGTCATTTTGAGGATGACCGGGTTGATGAGCGCGTGTACCTGCGGGTTGTTCTCATCGGACATATCGGTATAGATTAGAAGTCGGATGGACACCCCCACCTGTGGCGCGGCGAGTCCAATGCCGTTGGCGTCCAGCATCGCCTTGCGCATCAAAGAGACCAGCTGGCGTATTTCGGGTGTAATGCGTTTGACCGGCTCCGCCACCTGGCGCAGGATGGGGTCCGGGTATTTCACTATCGGGTCGCCTTCCGCTCGCGGAAAGGGCGGTATTTCCATCGCCATCGTCAGCGTACCTCCGCGAGTATTATACCCTGTCTGCCGCCGTTTGCACGCTGTCCATCATCCCGTCTTCCATGCCCATCATGCGCGGTGGAGCGCCGGTGTTCCCATCCGCAGGCTCGGGCAGGTATACCGGCGTGCCGAACTTCGGGGAGGCGTACGGCAGGTGAGTGCTGCCTCGCGCCAGGATGTGCAGGTAGTTCGCGCTATCGCCCTCGTAAGGCTCACCGTGATTCCAGGGAACCCACGAGCGGGCGTTGCAGTAGTGGCACACATACGAGCGACGGAAGCGGTCCCGGGTGCGGTTCGGATAGGAGCGGTGCAGGATGTGCCCGTGAAAGAAGAGCACATCGCCCGGCTGCATCGGCACGGGAATGGGGTCGGGATACTTGCGCACCACTTTGGTGAGGGTGTTCACCTCGTCGTCGAGGTGGCTGACGTTTTCCACCTCAAACAGGTCGTCGAACGCGCCGTCGGCGTGCATCAGTCCGTAGGGGTGAGTCGGGGGATAGATAGGCTCGCAGTGCGAGCCGGGAATCACCCACAGGCAACCGTTTTGCTCGTCGGCGGCGTCCAGCGCTATCCACGCGCCGATGAGGGTGTCGGGATAGGTGGTGATATAGTAGGCATCCTGATGCCAGCCCTGTCCGCCCAGCCCCGGCGGGTTGAAGAAGAGCATACTCTGCAGGGCGAGCACATCGGGACCGATTAACGCCTCCAGCACGTCCAGCACGCGCGGATGCAATAGCCCCCATTCCGCCGTGGCGTCAATGCGGTGCAGTTGGTGGATGCGCGTTTGCGTTTTGAACACCGCTTCGAGAGGAGCCTTATCCGGCTGGTCTGATACGGGCGGGGGCTGGCGTCGGCTTTCCGCCCAGTCCAGCAAGCGCTGTACGTCCTCTTTGGGGAGCAGTGCCTCCACCTTCAGGTAACCATGACGCTGGTAATGCACGTATTCGTCTACTTTCACGCGGTATCTATCCGCGCGTTCCACCGCTTTGGGGATGTATGCCATCTTCTCGCCTCCACGCGATTCTTTAGTGTTGTTAATAGTATAGTGCACGCTGTGGGTGGATGCAAGGGGGAAGAGAGTGGTTGGCGGCTGAAGCTGCCCTCCGTCCATCGCCGTCGGGTTATGTTCCCTCAGCAGGAACGCCTTGCCCCCGTGTGTAATGAAAAACCGCAAAGCATAACACTCGGAGGACGTATCATGGCGGTCAAGATTATCGGGCCTGAGCTGCCAAATATTCCGTGGGAAGAGAAGCCCAAAGGCTATCCGGGCGTGATGTGGCGTTACAGCAAGAACCCGATTATTCCTCGCAATCTGCTACCCACTTCCAACAGCATCTTCAACAGCGCGGTGGTCGCTTATGGGGATGAGTTTCGCGGCGTTTTCCGCTGCGATGATACCCGCCGCTATATGCAGCTGCACGCCGGGCGCAGTAAGGACGGCATTCACTGGGAGATTAACCCCGAGCGCATTCACTTTGTGGGCGAAGCCGCGCAGGAGCTGGGCTGGGAATACGGCTACGACCCGCGCGTGGTGTGGATAGAAGACCGTTACTGGGTGACTTGGTGTAACGGCTATCACGGTCCCACTATCGGCGTGGCGTGGACACAGGATTTTGAAACCTTCCACCAGCTGGAGAACGCCTTCCTGCCCTACAACCGCAACGGTGTGCTGTTCCCGCGCAAAATCAACGGTAAGTACGCCATGCTCAGCCGTCCCAGCGACCGCGGGCATACCCCCTGGGGCGACATGTTCTATAGCGAAAGCCCGGACATGATACACTGGGGTTGCCACCGGTTCGTGATGGCGCCCGCCGGCGGCTGGCAGAGCACCAAAATCGGCGCGGGTCCCGTGCCGATTGAGACCACCGAAGGCTGGTTGCTCATCTATCACGGCGTGCTCACCTCGTGCAACGGATTCGTGTATAGCGCGGGCGCCGCTCTGCTGGACCTGGAGAAGCCGTGGAAGGTTATCGCCCGCACTGCGCCGTACATCATCTCCCCGCAGGAGCTGTACGAGTGCGTAGGCGACGTGCCGAACGTGGTATTCCCCTGCGCTGCGCTGGCGGATTCGGCGACAGGGCGTATTGCGGTGTACTACGGCGCGGCGGATACCGTCACCGGACTGGCGTTCTGCCATGTGGAGGAGCTGGTGGAGTTCACCAGGCAGAACTCGCTGGTGTAACGAAAGGGGCGAGGCTCGGCAGGAGCCTCGCCCTCCCGTTGAACCCCTCTCGGCGGATATGCTAACATGAATCGGAGAGGTGATAGATGATGTCTATACTGGTGATTGAGGCAGAGTACGACGGCAAGGTACTCATCCCCAAAGAGCCGTTGAATTTGCCGGTGGGGACAAGAGTGAGCCTGAGCCTTCATGTACAGCAGGATGTTGAAGAGCGTTTACAAAAGCTACACGCTTTATGGAGATATGCTGAGGAGCATGCGGTGGACGCGCCCGCTTTAGATAACGAAGCCCTGCGGCGTGAAAATCTGTACGAGGACCGTCTGTGAAGGCGGTGTTGCTGGATGCCGATGTTCTTCTCCGGATGCCGAGTCACTACGGCGTGAGCACATTTACAGTAGTTGACCTCCCGTCAATCTTTACATATGTGCGCTCTGAACCGAAGGCATGTTTCAGCCTATTCTGTCATGCTAAGCGACAGTGAAGCATCTCATTCTGTCGTTAAAGTGAGATTCTTCGCTTCGCTCAGAGTGACAAGCAGAACTGCCCCGTTGATGTTACCAACCCTCCTCTACTGCCGTGTCGTCTTCCCACCGTTGATGAATT
>BEHS01000106.1 GCA_002898895.1 bacterium HR16
TGCCCGTAGCGAGCGAAGATCGCCCAGCCCCCTGGCGGTGGCGGGAAGAGTATATCCTGTTCTCTTCCCCCACATCTATACTCATATACTAACAGAGCGTGAGCGAAGCATCTCAGGGTGGCGATACAACGAGATTCTTCGCTTCGCTCAGAATGACAGGGTTGGCATGTGTTCCTGTCATGTCTTGGGGAGGGCGAGGCTCCTGCCGAGCCGTCAGGTTTGTGGTCGCGACGGAGCGCGACCCTCCAACACAGGCAATTGGAGGGCGAGGCTCCTGCCGAGCCGTACGAAATACCCCCCACCTGACCTCCCTGGACGGGGGAGGAACTGCTCCCTCACCGCTCGCGGGGAGGGCTGGGGTGGGGGCTAAACAGGAACCCTCTCCTGCCCTCGCGAAAAGGAGAAGCACAACAAGAGGGAGGCAGAAGGCAATGCGACCTAACAGGGTGCTGCAGAAACTGCGCGAGGGCAAGCCGGTGCTGGTGGGCGCGGTATGGACGGTTCCGCACTGGAAAATCGTGGAGATGCTGGGCATTGCGGGCTACGACTGCGTGTGGATCGAAATGGAGCACTCCGACACCACGTGGGAGCAGATGTCGCAGATGATTCTGGCGGCGCGGGCGACGGGCATGGAGGCGATGGTGCGCATCCCGCGCGGCAGCTACAATAACGTTATCCGACCGCTGGAGGCGGGGGCGACGGGCTTGCTGTTACCCCACTGCACGGGTGGGGAGGATGCGCGCGAGTTCGTGCGCATGGCGCGTTTCGCCCCGATGGGCTGGCGCGGTATCGGCGGCAGTGTGGATATGCGCTACGGAACCCTGCCTCTGCAGGAATACTGCGAGTGGGCGAACCGCGAGATTTTTCTGGGCGTGATGATCGAGCGCAAGGAGGCGGTAGAGGACATCGAGGCGATTGCCCGCACCGAGGGGCTGGACCTGTTGCTGGTCGGTCCCGCCGACCTGTCGCAGAGTCTGGGCGTTCGCGGCGAGGTTACGCATCCGCTCATGCAGGAAGCCATCGCGCGGGTGGCGGAGGCGTGCAACCGGCACGGCAAGCACTGGGCGGTGGCGGGCACGGTTCCCTCATACGCCGAGCAGATGGCGATGGGCGCGCGCTTCTTCAACATCGTGAACGAGATGAGCGTGCTGATGGAGGGCTTCCGGCGGGCGAAGGAGCAGTTTGAGCAGGCTGTGGAGAGTTGAGTCTTCGCCTTACTCGCGCGTCCGTACCATCTCGCGCGACCTCTGCCACTCCGCTTTGAGGTGGTCCAGGAACGCTTCCACCCGACGGTTAGCGTCCTCGCAGTGGATGGGCACGGGAACCGCCTCCAGCCCGATGGCGTCGTGGCTCATCAGCAGCCAGTCGCCCTTTTTAAACTTGAAGGTCTGCCCGAACAGCTCCTCCGAGATGCCGAAGGCTTCCGCAATCGCCTGACGGTCGGACTGGCGGGGCATTTTGCTGACGAAGTAGGTATGCGGTTGCGCCATGATGCTGGTGTCCAGATAGCGCACGCGCTGGGTGGCGATGCCCACGCCCAGCCCGAACTTGCGTCCACGTCGGGCGAGGGTCATCACCACGAAGCGGGAGCGACCGTAGCTGTCGTCGGCGCCCTCGCGCCGCTGGGGGATGAACTCGTCCGCCTCGTCGAACACGAACACCACCAGCGGGTTGATTTTACCGCTCTTGCGTCGGTTTTCGAACATCACCTCGCCCAGCATGGCGGCGAAATCGCGCAGGCGGTCGGGGTCGTGCGACTGAACGACGTATAAGCCGGAGGAGTGCGGGTCGTTGAGCCTGCCGACGAGCTCGCCCAGCGTCATCTGGAAGGCATCGTGCACGTGGCGCGGGCTGATGTAACGGCGGAAGGCGTCGTCCGCCGCATCGCGCAGGGACTGGAACGATTCGCGGGCGTCGTTGGTGCTCAGTAGTCCGCTGTCGAACATACTCTCAATCCATTCGAACAGCTTCGGTGCGCTTCCCTCGTCGAAGGGTGTGTTGTCCTCGGTGGCTATCCAGTTGCGCACCTCCTGGCGTATCTTCGGGTCGTTCTTGCCCAGCGTGCCGCGCGGGTTCCAGTATCGCTCCACCAGTTTGCCCAGCGTGGGCGGTTTTTCGCGGTACAGGTGCACCCGTGCGCTCTTGGGGTTGAGCAGTCGTCGCCACGCGAAGCGGAAATCGCTGCGCCTGCCGATGAGCGCGCGCGGGTAGAGGGTGGTCTGCGCCAGAGCGGTCAGCGCCTTGCTGAACGCTTCGTTGGTGGGTTGCTCCATAAACTGCAGAACGTCTTCGGGCAGGGTCTCTTCGGTCAGCACCAGCAGGCAGGCGTCGGGCGACTTCACCAGCCAGTCCGCCAGCAGCACGCTGTATTCGCCCATCAGGTCGAACAGCACGATTTTGACCTGCTCGCGCGGCGGTTCCTGCAGGGGTTCTTCTGCGCAGAATGCGTTCAGCACCTTGTCCACCAGCGTGCTGACCAGGTTGGACTTGCCTGCGCCCGTGAAGCCGAAGATGGCAAAGTGCGTGCGCAACAGGTCTTCTGCCGACACCTTCACCCCTACCAGCGGGTCGCGCACCAGATTGCCGACGGTGAAGGTAGGCACGCCCTGTGGCAGTCCGCTGTTCAGCACGTACTCGGTGCTGGGGGTATCCAGCAGCAGGGCGCGCGCGCCCACCATCGGCAGGTTGCTCTCCTCCTGCAGGTGGCTCTGTCCATCGCGCTCCACAATCTCCAGATTGGTGGGGATGGCGATACAGCGGATTTTGGTCACGTCCTCGGTAGGCTCGCTCTCCTGCTCTTCCCAGTCGCGCACCGCACTGCGCGCTGCCTCCACCACGAAGCCCGGGTAGCCCTGCGGGTTGTCGCCCAGCGCGTAGTGGATGGGCAGGATGGATACCACCTCCAGAATGGAGCGGTGGCTTTCGGCGTGGTTGGAGGCGAAGTTGGGCACCGCCAGCAGTGCGCCCTCGCGAATCAGGTTCATCGCCTGGCGCGTGTAGTCGAACCAGATTTCGAACTCGTAGCGCGCCTCCGGGTCCTCTTGAATGCGGATGAGCGTGCCTTCCAGTCCGGTGACGAAAGTGATCATGGCTCCCTCCTCCGGCGTTCGCCCTCCTCGCGCAGACGGCGCAGGGTGCGGGCAATCGGGTTGGTATGGAACGGAATCTCGCTGCTGAGAATCATCTCGCGGGCGCGTTTGCCCACCGTCTTCGCGCCCCAATCCGCTTTGTGCAGCGGGTCGGGGTAGCCGATGACTTCGGGGAAGTGGTTGCGTGTGAGCACATCCAGCAGGTACATCATCACCTGTTGCACGGGGTTCTCGGCGTCCGCATCGGGGTAGAGCAGGGGCTTTATCGTGCCCACGCGCTCGTTGTGGATGACGAACTCGTGCTCCATTGCGTGTTTATCCCACTTCGGCATCGCCAGCCTGTCCAGAAAGATGACGTGTCCACTGATGGGGGTGCGTTTATCGCGCGACAGGAAGAACTGCGCCAGCGAGCGCAGGAACAACCGCTCCGGCGACACAATCTCCCCGATTCGGCTGGGCGTGCCGATGATGGTTGGCTCCTGCGTGAACTCATCGATGCCCAGACGCAGCGTCTTGAAGACCGAATCGAACTCGATAGTGCTCCACGGCGCCTCCAGCGAGGTATCGCAGTAGAGCGGAACGGTCTCCAGGAAGATTCGGTCGGTCCATGGCAGGGGAGCCACATCCATCTCCTGCAGCTCGGGATAGACGCCGATGTGCTTCATCACGCCCAGATAGTTTCGCGTCAGGTAACGCGACTCGGAGTCTTTGACGATGCCCACCAGCAGGATATTGCGCTCCCAGCACTTTTCGATCAACGCCCGCAACCCGACGGTGGTCAAAAAGTGCACATCTTCGGGCGACATCCACCGCTGACGACGCAGGTTCGGGTTGTCGGGGTCGGGCGCTTCGTACACCAGCGCGGAGGGGTCTTTGCCCACGAAGAGCCGTTCGCAGATGTTCTCGAACAGGCTCACGGTGTATCGCCACGAGTCGCGGCAGGCGTAGCGGGTGTGCAGGTTGCCGTTGGCGTCTATCTCGCACAGCGGGACAGGCTTATGCGTCAGGATGCCGACAGCGCTTTGCAGCTCGGCAGGTGTGAGTTGCAGGCTCCGGCGCAGCTCCTCCAGCGGGATGCTATCGGTGTTGCGGAGGTGGAACTCTGCCAGCGCCGCCAGATGCCTTCCGAACAGCTTGGTGGACGGCACGCCCAGCTCACGCGAGACGGGATGCATGAACGCCACGCGGATGTCGAAGGCGTCTAACGAACGGCGGTCGTAGGGATAGCCCACCAGCTCCGTACCCGCGCCGTGCGACACCGCCGCCATCAGCCCGCTGAGCGACTGGTCCAGCATGATGAGGCGTGGATAGTCATGCGTGCTCGCGCTGGCGACGGAGTAGGCGAGATAAATCTCCGCCAGCTGCATCAGGCTGGTGTGGATGTTGGACAGGTTGACGCGGTCATGGTCGGAGACCACGAAGGTCTCCTGCACGTCGGCGTTGGTCACGTCTTCGATATTGGCGAAAGGCACAGGCACGTAGGCGACCAGTGATACGTCGCGGTTCATATCCCAGCGTTCGTACTGCACCACTGGCGGGTCGCTCTTCAGCCGCACCGAGCCTTTCGCGCCGTATGCCCCGCCGAAGAACACCACGAAGTCCTGGAACGCATCTTTGGTGCAAGTGCCGTCAATCGCCACGAAGTCGATGCGGTCGGTGTCCAGAATGCGCTCCGCCACCTCGCGCAGGTGTCGGCGATAGGTTTCCGAGCGGAACTTCTGGGCGAAGGGGAGTATCAGGCGATGGAAGAACTGGTGGTAGAAGGCGCAACCGTTCTCCAGCCGGTTCTGATACAGTTGCTCAAACCGACTGCGCGAGAAGGTCAGGGAGTTCCGGTACCCCTTCAAAATCTCCGACAGCACGGACATCTTCTGCGCCACCGCGGGTTCTTGTTAGGCATATTATATCACGTGGCGGAGGAGGTGTCAGCTGGGGGGAAGTAATCTTGTGCAAAGACTCGAGACGCCCTCACGCTCATACTTCACCTTTTGGATATAAGCGGAGCGGTTCCGCTTGCCTGTCATTCTGGATATAAGTGGGGCGGTTCCGCTTGCCTGTCATTCTGAGCGCAAGCGAAGAATCTCGTTGTACCGCCACCCTGAGATGCTTCGCTCACGCTCAGCATGACAAGCACACGTACCACCCCTGTCATTCTGAGCGGAGCGGAGAATCTCGTTCTATCGCTACAGGGAGATGCTTCGCTCACGCTCAGCATGACAAGCACACGTACCACCCCTGTCATTCTGAGCGAAGCGAAGAATCTCAAAGATGCTTCACTTCGTTCAGCATGACAAAATAGGTTGAAAAACGTACTTTGTCCAGAACATGTACATCCAAAGATTGAGGAGAGGCGGAGTACTCGCTCACAACGGGATCGCCTCGCGTGAGATTTGTTCGGTGAACGGCGACTGCAGTCGGCGAAGTTGCTCCCATTCTGTCTCGGTCATCAGGATGCAGCTTATTACCTCTCCGGTTTCCCACTCCAGTTCGTAGAAGGTGCGATACAGGCGGGAGCACTCTTCTGGTGTGGCATTATCGGGTACGATGATGAGGATGTCCCAATCGGAGCCTTTCTGAGCATCGCCACGCGCACGCGAGCCGTAGAGGTAGGCACGTGCGGGGATGCGCGTTTCCTGCAAGCGCTGTCGAATCGTTCGGTGTAGCCGTTTTCGTGTTACCATTGGCTGGCTCCGTCGCTGTACTCCATCTGCCGTATGGGATGTTGTATCCTCCTCTATATTCTATCCCATCGCGGCTGCGTCGTCCAGTGTCAGCGGGGGCAGGGTTCTGGTATAATCGTGTGTGAGGTGATTCGGGTGGCGCGCAGAGTGTGGGTCTAACGATATGGCTACGTCCAGAACTGTTCAACCTCAAACTCCCATGTTGCAGCAGTACTTCCGTGCGAAAGCGGAGTATCCGGAAGCGCTGCTGATGATGCGCGTCGGCGACTTCTACGAACTGTACGGTGAGGACGCCGAAATCGCCGCGCGCGAGCTGGAAATCGTGCTCACGGGGCGCGATGATGGCAAGCACGGGCGCGTGCCGATGGCGGGCGTGCCCTACCACGCGGTAGAACGTTACGTCGCCCGGCTGGTGCAAAAAGGGTATAAGGTCGCGCTGATGGACCAGATGGAAGACCCCCGTTTCGCAAGGGGGCTGGTCAAGCGCAAAGTCACCCGCGTGCTCACGCCCGGCACCGTGCTGGAAGACTCCATGCTGGAGGAGCGCAGTAACAACTACCTCGTGGCGGCGGTAGCGGGAGAGAAGCTGTCGGGGCTGGGCGTGGTGGATGTGTCCACCGGCGAGTTCCTCGCTACCGAGATTAGCGGGGAAGCCACCATCGCGCGCGTCGTGCAGGAGATTGTGCGCCTGCAGCCGGCGGAGTGCCTCGTGCCCAAAGATGCCACCGACCTCGCGGCAGCCATCGAGGAAGCGTGCGGCGCGACCGTCACCCTGTACGACCCGCAGGAGTACGCCGACCGCCATGACGCCCGCCAGTTGTTGCTACAGCACTTCCAGACGCAATCCCTGCGCGGTTTCGGGTGCGAGCACTACTCGGTGGGATTAGAGGCGGCGGCGATGGTGCTGCGCTACCTGAAGCGCAACCAGGTGTCCGCCCTCCAGCACATCCGTACCCTCTCCACCTACTCGGTGGACGGTTTCATGTATCTGGACGCGGCGGCACGGCGCAACCTGGAGCTCACCCGTTCGCTGGTAGACGGCTCGCGCAAAGGCACGCTGATCGAAGTGCTGGACATGACACGCACCGCAATGGGCGCACGTCTATTGCGTCGCTGGCTGGATGAGCCGTTGCAGAGCGTGGAGGCGATTGAAGAGCGTCTGGGGTGTGTGCAGGAGTTCGTCAACGATTCGCTGACGCGCGAGGAGGTACGCCACCAGCTGGGCAGGTTGGGTGACCTCGAACGATTGACCTCGCGCATCGCTACCGGTGTGGCGTCGCCGCGCGACCTCGCCGCGCTGAGGCAATCGCTACAGGTTCTGCCCGAACTGCACGCCGCCCTGCAACCAGTACGGACACCGCGTCTGCAGCATCTTCGCGAAGCCATTCGCGGAATGCCCGACCTGGTGGGCTTCCTCGCCCGTGCCATCGTGGACGACCCACCCGCCACGCTGAAGGACGGCGGCGTGATTCGCGACGGCTTCCACGCCGAACTAGACGCCATCCGCCGCGCACAACGCGATGGCAAACAGTGGATTGCCGAGCTGGAACTGCGCGAGCGCGAGCGCACCGGCATCCCCTCGCTCAAGGTGGGTTACAACGCGGTCTTCGGCTACTATATCGAAGTCTCCAAGCCCCACCTCTCCAAAGTGCCCGCCGACTACATGCGCAAGCAGACTACCGTCAACGGTGAGCGGTTCATCACGCCGGAGCTGAAGGAGATGGAAGCGCAAATCACCGGGGCGGAAGAGCGCGCGCTCATTCTGGAGCAGGAGCTGTTCAGCATGGTGCGCGAGGAGGTCGCCCTGCACGCGCCGGAAATACTGGACATCGCCCGCGCGGTTGCCGAGCTGGATGTGCTGGCGAACTTCGCCGAGGTGGCAGTGCGCTACGACTATCATCGCCCCGTAGTGCATACGGGCACGCACATCCGCATCCGCAACGGCAGGCATCCGGTGGTGGAGCGGTTCGGCATACAGACCTTCATCCCCAACGACTGCCTGCTGGACGACGAACAGCGGATGATTGTGCTCACCGGTCCCAACATGAGCGGCAAAAGCACCTCTCTGCGGCAGGTTGCGCTCATCTGCCTGATGGCGCATATCGGCAGCGTTGTGCCCGCCGACGAGGCGGAAATCGCACTGATTGACCGCATCTTCACCCGCGTGGGCGCACACGATGAGCTGGCAACGGGACAATCCACTTTCATGGTGGAAATAACCGAAACCGCCACCATCTTGAACCATGCTACCGAGCGCAGTCTGGTGGTGCTGGACGAAATCGGGCGCGGAACCAGCACCTACGACGGTCTCGCCATTGCGTGGGCGGTAGCCGAGGCGCTGGTGCAGATTGGCTGCAAAACGCTGTTCGCCACGCACTACCATTACCTGAACGAGCTGGCGAACCTGATGCCCGGCGTGCGCAACTACCGCGTGGCGGTGAAAGAGCAGGGCGAGCAGATTATCTGGCTGCACAAGGTGTTGCCGGGCGGAACGGACAAGAGCTACGGCATCCAGGTGGCACGGATGGCGGGTGTGCCGCCGGAAGTGGTCATGCGGGCGCAGGAGATACTGCGCGAACTGGAAAGGCAGTCCTCGCAACGCGGCGGCATGGCAAGCGCGATCGCCCCCGACGCCGAGGCGGTTTCCAACGTGAAGGTGAAGAAGCAGAAGCTGCAACTCACCCTCTTTGAGGCGGAGAAGCACCCGGTGGTGGAGGAGCTGGAGAAACTGGATGTGACCACCCTCTCACCGCTGGAGGCGTTGCTGAAGATTAACGAATGGAAGAAACGGATTAAATCATAAGGAGGAAACCTTTCATGCAAGCACGCCGTTTGTCTCCCGAAGAGCTGAACGCCTACGAGCAACAGGGTTATCTGATTTACGGTAGGGTTCTCACCGATGACGAGCTGACGGAGTTGCGCCAGTATGTGGACAACCTCATCGCCAGCCTGCCGCCGGGCAAGCGTCCAGAGAGCCTGGACCATCCGCACTTCGACGACCCGTACCTGATGAAATGGTGTCAGCACCCTCGCATTCTGGATGTGGTGGAACAGATTATCGGACCCAACATTGTGCTCTTCTCCAGCCATTTCATCGCGAAGCCGGGCGGTGACGGGCTACCCGTGCCCTGGCACCAGGACGCTACCTACTGGCCCCTCTCCCCGATGAAGGTAGTAACCGTGTGGCTGGCAGTGGACGACTCGGATGTGGAGAACGGCTGTATGAAGGTGATTCCGGGCAGCCATCGCTGGGGAGCGGTAGAACACCATGAGGTGGACGACCCCTCGCGCTATGTGCTGAATCTGGAAACGGACGTGGACGAGTCGCAGGCGGTAGACATCATCCTGAGGGCAGGGGAGATGTCGTTACATGATGCGTGGATACTGCACGGTTCCCATGCCAACCACTCGCCGCGCCGCCGCTGTGGCTACACCATGCGCTACATGCCCACTGAAGTCAAACTGGACAGGCAGAAGTGGCCTCACTGGAAGCTCTGGCTGGTGCGTGGAGAGGATAGAGAAGGCAACAACAGGTATGAAAACGTATAGCCTGATTTGACTTCTGTCCGGTATTGGGATATTATTACCGTTGGATTTGCACCACCTTGATTTCTTATGGAGCAGCGGGAGATATGCCTGAAATCCGTTCCATTCTTGCGACAGACTGTGGCAGCACAACGACCAAAGCGATATTGATAGAGAAGAAGCCGGAGGGCTATCGCCTGATAGCCCGAGGTGAAGCCCCCACCACCGTAGAAGCCCCTTTCGACGACGTGACCGTCGGTGTGCTCAATGCGGTGCGTGAACTGGAGGAGCTGACCGGCAAAACCTTCATCCGCGACGGTAAGATTCTCACCCCGCAAATCGACGAATGCACCGGCGTGGATGCCTATCTTTCCACCTCCAGCGCGGGTGGCGGCTTGCAGATGACGGTTGCGGGTGTGGTGAAGGTGATGTCGGCTGAGAGCGCGCAGCGTGCGGCTCTGGGCGCAGGCGCGATTATTATGGACGTGATCGCTGTGGATGACGGACGTAAGGATTACGAGAAGGTACAGCGCATCCGCCAGTTGCGCCCCGATATGATCCTGATGTCCGGCGGAACCGACGGCGGAACGGTGACCCATCTGGTGGAGCTGGCGGAGATGCTGGTAGCGGCAGACCCGCGTCCGCGTCTGGGAGGGATGCGCCTGCCCGTTATCTTCGCGGGCAACAGGGACGCCCGCGACCCGGTGAAGCAGTTACTGGACGGCAGGGTAGACCTGCGCATCGTGGACAACCTGCGTCCCACGCTGGAGCGAGAGAACTTGGGCCCTGCCCGCGAAGCCATCCATGAGCTGTTTCTCGAACACGTGATGCAGCAGGCGCCCGGCTATAGCAAACTGCTCAGCTGGACCAGCGCAGATATTATGTCCACCCCCAACGCGGTCGGCAAGATTATGCAGACTATCGCCGAAATGCGCGGTATCAACATTCTGGGTGTGGACATCGGTGGCGCGACCACCGACGTGTTCTCCGTGTTCAACGGCGTCTACAACCGCACGGTGAGCGCGAACCTGGGCATGAGCTACTCCATCTGCAACGTGCTGGTGGAGACGGGGGTAGCCAACATCCGCCGCTGGTTGCCCTTCGAAATAGATGAGCGCGACCTGCGCAATCGCCTGCGCAACAAGATGATACGCCCCACTACCATCCCGCAGACGCTGGAAGACCTGTATGTGGAGCAGGCGGTCGCCCGGGAGGCGTTGCGTTTGGCGTTTGAGCACCATAAGTCGCTGGCGCGTGGGCTGAAGGGCGTACAGCAACAGCGCACCATCGGCGAGGCGTTGACGCAGGAAGATACGGGCAAGACGCTGGTGAACATGATGGAGCTGGACATGCTGGTGGGTAGCGGCGGCGTGCTGAGCCACGCTCCGCGCCGGGCGCAGGCTGCGCTGATGATGATGGACGCCTACCAGCCCGAGGGTGTAACCATGCTGACGGTGGACTCTATCTTCATGATGCCTCAGCTGGGTGTGCTTTCTACCATCCATCCCGAGGCGGCAACCGAGGTGTTCGAGCGCGATTGTCTGGTGATTCTCGGCACGTGCATCGCACCCGTCGGCACTACCAGGGAGGGCGACGAGGTGTGCACACTGCGCATGGCAGGGGAAACACACCAGCTGCGCTTCGGAGAGTTGCGCGTATTCCCGTTGAATGAAGGCGAGAAGATAGAGGTGGAGATTCGTCCCACCCGCGCGTTTGACGTGGGCGCGGGGCGGGGCAAACCGCTGACCGTCACCGCAGAGGGCGGCGTGGTCGGGCTGGTGGTGGATTGTCGCGGGCGTCCGCTGGCGTTGCCCCAGCGTGATACGGAGCGCATCGCCAAGCTACAAACGTGGCTGAAGGCGATGGGCTTGCCGACGGTGTAGCGGTCTGTCGAATCTCATTCTTTGGGGGCGAGGCTCCTGCCGAGCCGTTCGTTTTCGGTCGCAACGGAGCGCGCCCCTTCAATACAAGCATGTGGAAGACGCGCCTCCTGCCGAGCCGTGAGGAAATCAGCAATCTCCTCACGCCACCGTACCGATGGGCGTTGCCTCCTCGCATTCGATAGTGCTGGCGAGCACGCGCGTCTCGAAGTGCCCGTCCTGCAGGCGGATGACCACCACCACTTCGTTGCGGAAGTCCCACAGGACGATGACTTCATCGTCTTCGCGCTGCAACCACTGCACCTCGCTCAGCCGCGTCATCAGGTAATACCGATGCGCCTGTCCGTCCCAGCTGGGTATCAGTACGGCAGCACCTACCGCCTGACTGTACAGGTCATAGATGCCGGCATAATCGTTCATCTGCGCGTACGCGAACAAAGCCTCTTGCTGCTTGGCAAGCCCGTGGTGCACAAGGTCGTTCGCTCGCAGTTCCAGTAACGGCTGCACGTCGCGGACTATCATTACGCACACACCTCCACAAAGTTATTCCCTATCACGCATCGTCTTTAACAATCGCTTAACGCCGGCACAACTTCTCCTTAACCTGCGCTGGATATACTCCTGGTTGAAAGAACTCTGTGCGAGGAGGACATGTCATGAAACGTCTGGCTTTCACGCTGATCGAGCTGCTGGTGGTCATCGCGATTATCGCGATACTGGCAGCGATTCTGTTCCCCGTCTTCTCGCAGGCGCGGGCAAAGGCACGCGCAGCGAGCTGTCTGAGCAACACCCGCCAGCTGGGCACCGCGATGCGCATGTACGCGCAGGATTACGACGGCTTCTTCGTGTTCAACTGGTGGGAGTGGCACATCCCTCTGCAGCCCTATATCAAGAACTGGGACATCTTCATCTGCCCGCAGTCGGCGGCTCCGCGTCCGCAGATGATTCAGTTCACCGCTGACGACGGTTGTCTCACCTGGGGCGACGATGCGCCGTACGTGAAGCTGGTCGGCACATTCCCCGGCAACGTGCCCGCCAACGTGCGCACCGCGCGAGGATGCTCCAAACCCGCTCCCATCATCTACGGCAACTACGCGAAGAACGAGGAGCTTATCGCCAACTACGGCTACAACCGCACCAGCTACAGCGGCTACGAACACAACGAGGCTGGGTGGGAAACTACCGCTGACCTCATCATCATCGCCGAGTCGCGCAGCGGCTCCGAAGACGTTCCGCCGGACACCAACCCCTATAGCCCGAACAACGGTCCCTACATCGAGCCGGGCGGTACGACATGGAACCAGGTGTTTGACCAGCTTTCGGGGCGGCACAACGGCGGTATCAACTGCACCTTCGCAGACGGCCATGCCAAGTGGTATCGCTATGAGTGGTTCAGGAGCTTCGAGGGGCGGTTCGCCATCAGCCCACCGATGGCACGTCTCTGGCGCGATGGACAACTGGGTGACGATCAGGGTTGGCCCTGAAAAGGAGCTTCACGATGAACTCTGCCTTGCTCAGAATACTTGCGATGCTGGTGGCCATCCTGACCGTTGCCGTGCTGAGCGGTTGTGCGGACAAGCCGGGTCCCCCGCCCGGTGCGCCGCCAGCCACTATCAACCAGCAACAAAACAGCCAGCAGGCGCCGCCTACCTACGGACAGACACGAGAGATGCAAAAGGAAGGACAGTAGGCTCGCGCGCTGGATAGCCCACCATGCCTTGCTATGGGTGCCGTGATGCACACCAGCAGGGCTTTTTCTCATGCGATCTGCAAGGCTG
>BEHS01000107.1 GCA_002898895.1 bacterium HR16
ATGGGGCAATCGTGTACAGGGCAACCACAGGGCGGGCAACCACAAGGGCTGCCCCTGTTGCAACGGCTGTCGCGCATCGTTCCGCCGGAGCGCTACGAGGAGTGCGTGCGCGCCTTCCACGAACCGCCTGCCGTTGGGGCGCGGGTGAATACCCTGCTGGCGGAGCGCGAGGTGGTGTTCGAGGGGCTGCGTGAAGCGGGGTTTACGGTTCACCCGGTACCCTGGTACCCCGACGCCTTCTGGCTGCCTCCCGAGCAGCGCAACGCTTTGCTGGCTTCCGAATGGGTGCAAAACGCGCTGGTTTACGTGCAAAACCTCTCCAGCATGATACCCCCGCTGATACTGGCTCCACAGCCGGGCGAAGAGGTGCTGGACCTGTGCGCCGCGCCCGGCGGCAAGACTCTGCAGATGGCGGCGATGATGCGGGGCGAGGGCACTCTGGTAGCGGTGGAGGCGGTGCGAAGCCGATTCTTCAAGCTGCGCGAGAACCTGCAGAGGCACGGGGCGAACTTCGTGCAAACCGTGCAGGCGGAGGGCGAATGGCTCTGGAAACGCTGGCAAAATCGGTTCGACGCGGTGCTGCTGGATGCCCCCTGCTCCAGCGAGGGCAGGTTCCGCTTCGACGACCCCGCTACCTTCCGCTACTGGAGCCTGAAGAAAATCGCCGATATGGTGCGCAAGCAGAAGTCGCTTATCTACTCGGCGATACGGTGTCTGAAGCCCGGCGGCAGGCTGGTGTACTGCACCTGCACCTTCGCGCCGGAGGAAAACGAGGGGATTATCGCCCACGCGCTGAAAAAGTTCGGTGAGGCGATAGAGGTTTTACCCATCCCGCTGGAGGTGGAGGGGATGGCTCCCGCGCTAAGCGAATGGGATGGGCGTGCGTTTCCCGATGCTGTTCGCCACGCGCGGAGGATATTGCCCTCCCCGCAGATGGAGGGTTTCTTTGTGTGTTTGATGAAAGCATTCGGAAACTCGCCTCAACGGCAATGACCGATGGTTTGCCAAACTGTAGTCTTGTGATGTGATGGATTCTTTTCTGCCATTGTGCAGTCTTCCCACCATTGAAATGGTGGGCTATGGTGAGGACAAACCTGTCTTCACAGGTTTTTTAATCCGCGCAGGCGGATTTTACTCATCTCATAGCCCACGATTTCAATCGTGGGGTTCAGCTATCGTGGGGTTCTTTGGATATGCGTGTTCTGGACAAAGCACGCTTCAACCTATTTTGTCATGCTGAGCGTCAGCGAAGCATCTCTTCCTTTTGTCATGCTGAACGCAGTGAAGCATCTCTGAGATTCTTCGCTTCGCTCAGAATGACAGCAAGGCGAGATTGCCTCGTCACAACCGTGAGAATCACTCTTGACAGAGTACTAGTTTCCGAATGCTCTCTGTTTGATACGTAAGAGGGAGGATGCCGATGACACCGCGTGAAGTGATACGCCGCAACCTGGAGCGCGATAACCCGCCGCGAATCGGCATGGACTTCGACGGAGGCAGGATGAACGACTTCTGCTTCGCCGGCTTCTCGCCTTCCGAAACGTGGCAGCAGAAGCGCTGGGTGGAGGGCGAGGTGGAATACTTCACCGACGAGTGGGGTAACATCTGGTATCGCTCGGTGTACGGCGGTCAACGGGGCGAGGTGTTTCAGCCCGCGCTGGACGACTGGGCGAAGCTGAAAGACTACCAGCTGCCCGACATGGACAACCCCAAACGCTATGAGGGTGTGCGTCGGCGGTTTGCGCAGGAGACCGAGCGCTATCGCGTGGGCTATCTGCCCGGCTTCCCCTTTGCGATTTGTCGCTACCTGCGCAAGATGGAGAACTACTTCGCGGACCTGGTGCTGGAGCGCGAGCATATCGACGAACTGCACGAGCGGGTGACCGCCCTGCTGGAGCGCATCATCGCCCTGTATGCGCAGGCGGGCGCGGACGCGGTGATGTTCGCCGAGGACTGGGGGGTGCAGGACCGTCTGCTGATACACCCCTCGATGTGGCGTGAGGTATTTAAGCCCCTGTTCGTAAGGCTGTGCCACACCGCAAAGGCACATGGCGTGAAGGTGATTATGCACTCGTGCGGATACGTCTGGGACATCCTGGACGATGTGGCGGAGGCGGGCATCTGCTGTATGCAGTTTGACCAGCCTGCGCTGTACGGGCTGGAGCGTCTGGCGGCGAAGCTGCGCGAACTGAACCTGTGTCTCTACTCGCCGGTGGACATCCAGCGTGTGCTGCCGACAGGAAACCGCGAACTCATCGAGAGGGAGGCGCACCGCATGGTGGAGCTGTTCGGCGGCGGGTTCATCGCCAAGAACTATCCCGACCTGAAGGGCATCGGCATCCAGCCCGAATGGGACGAATGGGCATATCAGGTGTTCCTGAGCCATGCGCGGTCATCTGGCGTGGTGTGACTATCTGCCGGTAGCGTGGCGTGCGCTGCTGGACCATCGGCTTCGCTCCCTGCTGACCATGCTGGGGGTGATTATAGGCGTGGCGTCGGTGCTACTGCTCATCTCCATCGTGCAGGGAGTGAAAACGGAGGTCACCCGGCAGATCGAGCAGTTTGGGGCGAACCTGCTGTTCGTGGTTCCGGGGCGTATCGCGGCTACGCAACCCTTTAACCCGATGAGCATCCTGGGATTGAGCACGCTGACGCGCGAGGATGCGCGGGCGGTAGAGCGCGTGCCCGGCGTGAAACGGGCAGTGCCTATCATGTTCATCGCGGGCGGTGCTCGCAACGGCAACCGGTGGGCGGCAACCGCCATCGTGCTGGCGACCGAGTCCACGTGGCAGCAGATACGCAGCACGCCGCTGGCGGAAGGCAGGTTCTTCACCCCGCAAGAGGAGGCCGAGCGCGTGTGCGTGCTGGCGCACGGCGTGAAGCAGGAGCTGTTCGACGATGCTCCGGCGGTAGGGAAGCGTGTCGTGGTGAACCGCGTGCCGTTTCGGGTGGTAGGCGTGCTACAGCCGGACGAATCGAACAGCATCTTCGGCAACGTGGGATGGAACCACCTTATCTTTTTGCCCCTCGCCGCCGCCCAGCAGGCAATGCGCTCCGAGCAGATACACCGCATCGTGATACAGGCGGTGCCCGGTGTGCACCCCGAAAGCCTGATCGGGCGGGTCAAAACCTCCATGCGCCAGAGCCATCTGGGCAACGAAGACTTCTCCGTGCTCACACAGAAAGACCTGCTCCAGCTTATCTACACGGTGCTGAACCTGCTGCAGATTGCGCTGGCGGGCATCAGCGGCATCTCGCTGATTGTGGGCGGGGTGGGCATCATGAACATCATGCTGGTCTCCGTGACCGAGCGCACGCGCGAAATCGGCATCCGCAAGGCAGCGGGGGCACGGCAACGCGACATCTTCTGGCAGTTCCTGACCGAGGCGGTTATCCTCTCGCTCACCGGCGGCGTGCTGGGCATCCTTCTGGCTACGGTAGCGGTGGAGGCGTTCCGTCGCACCACCATGCTGAAGCCGCAGATGACGCCGGGGGCGATTGCGCTTGCGTTTGGGGTGAGCGTGCTGGTGGGGATAATCTTCGGCGTCGCGCCCGCCATCCGCGCCGCCAGGAAGGAGCCGATAGAGGCGTTGAGGTATGAGTAGATAAAAAATTGGCTGCCCGGGATGGATTCGAACCACCACCGACGGCTCCAAAGGCCGCTGTCCTGCCATTAGACGACCGGGCAGCATCCGTAATTATTATGCCTCTTGAAAGGGCGATTGTCAAGGGTGATATAATGGGCCCGTTCACCTCGTTTGCCAAACCACAAACCCCTGTGTTATACTGACGGAGGTCACCTTTGTGGCGAAGGAGGATGGGAGATGAGCACGACCATTGAGGAGGTTGTGGCGCGGGAGATTCTGGACTCGCGCGGGAACCCCACCGTTGAGGTGGATGTTTATCTGAGCGGAGGCGCGCGCGGACGTGCGGCGGTGCCGTCGGGTGCGTCTACCGGTAGCAACGAGGCGCTGGAACTGCGCGATGGCAACCCTGAACGCTACGGCGGGAAGGGCGTGCTGAACGCGGTGGATAACGTCAACGAGCGCATCGCGCCCGAACTGATAGACATGGACGCGACCGACCAGGTGGCTATCGACAACCTGCTGTGCGAACTGGACGGCACACCCAACAAGAGCAAGCTGGGAGCGAACGCCATTCTGGGCGTCTCGCTGGCGGTGGCAAAAGCGGCGGCGGAAGGGGTGGGACTGCCCCTGTTCCAGTATCTGGGCGGCGCGTTTGCGCATACCCTGCCGGTGCCGATGATGAACATCCTCAACGGCGGTAAACACGCCGACAGCAATGTAGACCTGCAGGAGTTCATGGTGGTGCCCGCCGGTGCAGAGGACTTCCCCGAGGCACTGCGCATGGGGGTGGAAGTGTACCATAGCCTGAAGAGCGTGCTGAAGGCGCATGGTTACAATACCACTGTGGGTGACGAAGGCGGTTTCGCACCCAGCCTGCGCTCAAATGCCGAGGCGCTGGACCTGATTGTGGAGGCGATCGAGAAAGCGGGGTATACCCCGGGCGAAGACTGCTACCTCGCGCTGGACCCCGCCGCCTCCGAGTTCTACGAGGGCGGACTGTACCACCTGAAGGGCGAAGGGCGTGTGCTCACCAGCGAGGATATGGTCGCTTACTACGAGGACCTGGTGAACCGCTACCCCATCATCAGCATCGAGGACGGTCTGGCGGAGAGCGACTGGGACGGCTGGAAGGTTCTCACCGACCGCCTGGGCAGCCGGGTGCAGCTGGTAGGGGACGATATCTTCGTGACCAACGTGCAGTTCCTGAACAGGGGTATCGAGATGGGCGTCGCCAACTCCATCCTGATTAAAGTCAATCAGATTGGCACTCTCACCGAGACCCTTCTGGCGATAGAGACCGCCAAGCGAGCGGGCTATACGGCGGTTATCTCGCACCGTTCGGGTGAGACCGAAGATACCACTATCGCCGATATCGCTGTGGCAACCAACGTGGGGCAAATCAAGACAGGCGCGCCCTGTCGAACCGACCGCGTGGCGAAATACAACCAGCTTCTGCGCATCGCCGAGGTGCTGGGCGACGCTGCCGATTATCCGGGCGTTGGAGCATTCTACTCGCGCCGGATAAGATAGAACTGCCCTCACTCCCTGCCCCCTCTCCCGCGCTGTGGGAGAGGGGGTAACAGGAAGCAACATCGGGAGGCAACCATGCGCTGCACCAAAATCGTCTGCACCATCGGACCCGCTACCGAGTCACCTGACCGTCTTCGCGCCCTGATGGAAGCGGGCATGGACGTGGCAAGACTGAACTTCTCGCACGGCACGCACGAGTCGCATGGGCGGGTTATCGAGCATATCCGACGCCTCAGCAAGCAACTGGATAAGCCCATCGCCATCCTGCAGGACCTGTGCGGGCCCAAGAATCGCCTGGGTGTACTCCCTGAAGAGGGAGTGCAGATAGAGACGGGGCAGAAGGTGCGCTTCGTGCTGGCGGGGGAAGGTACCGATGCCGAGAACATCCCCCTGCCCTCCTCTACGCTGTTTGCCCTGGTGCGCCCCGGCGAACGGATATTGATTGACGATGGGAGCATAGAGGTCACGGTCACCCAGCGCGACCTGAACACCATTCACGGCGAGGTGCGCATCGGTGGGGTTTTGCGCTCCCACAAAGGGGTGAACCTGCCCGATACCCGCCTGCCCGTGACCTCCGTTACCGAGCGTGACCTGGACGACCTGCGCTTCGGCATCCAGCAGGGGGTAGACTGGGTAGCGGTCTCCTTCGTGCGCGAGCCGGAAGACCTCCAGCCAGTGCGATATACGATAGAGGCAGCGGGGGCAGATGTTCGTGTTATCGCCAAGATCGAGAAACGCGAGGCGGTAGAGAACTTCGAGGCGATTCTGGAAGCGGCGGACGGCATCATGATCGCTCGTGGCGATTTAGGGGTGGAAATGCCCATCGACGAGGTGCCCCTGATACAAAAAGAGATTATCGCCCTGTGCAATCGCGCGGGCAAGCCGGTGATTACCGCCACCCAGATGCTGGAATCGATGATTTCCGCTCCCCATCCCACCCGCGCGGAAGCCACCGATGTCGCCAACTCCATTTTAGACGGCACCGACGCGGTGATGCTGTCGGGCGAGACGGCGGTGGGGCAGTATCCTATCGAAGCGGTGCAGGTGATGCACCGTATCGCCTCCCGCACCGAACAGGCGTTGAAAGAGGGGGTTGTGGTGCAACCCAGCCAGCCTGTCGCAGGTAGCCTGAGCGTGACAGAAGCGGTGGCGGAAGCGGTGTGCCATATCGCTTACGATATTAACGCCTGCGCTATCATCTGTGCCACCACATCGGGCAGCACCGCACGCCTCGTCTCCAAATACCGCCCTAAGACACCGATAGTGGCGTTCACCCCGTTCGAAAGCACCTACCGGCAGCTCGCGCTATCGTGGGGCGTCCAGCCTCGATTGATACCGCAGGTGTACACTATGGAGGAGATGTTGCAAACTGCGGTGAATACAGCGGTAGACATGGGGCTGGCACACGAAGGCGACAAGGTGGTTATCACTGCTGGCGTGCCGATTGGCGTGCCGGGCAACACCAACTTGATTAAGGTGCATACGATTGGACAGCCAATTGTGGCTTAGGGGGTGAAAATGGCATATCGGGGCGCACAGAAGGGAAGGTCTCCGGTTTCGCGAGGCAAGAGGCGCAACAGAGGTCTCATAGTGGCTATTGGGCGATGGGTGCTGGTTGGGGTTATCTGCCTGGTAGCGGGCAAACTGGCGTTCTCCTTTGGCGGGAAGGTAGTGATGCTGGCGCAAGAGGCGTACGAACAGCGTCAGGACATCGCAGCCCTGCGTGAAGAAACCGAACGATTGCGCGAGCAAAACGCCGCCCTGCGCGAGGAGATGCGTAAACTGAACACACCCGGCGGCATCATTCTGGAGGCACGCAAACAGGGCTACGGCTTCCCGGGCGAAAGGCTGCTGGTGGTAGAACCTCCGCGAGATTCTTCGCTTCGCTCAGAATGACAGGGTTGGCGTACCCTTTGTCATGCTGAGCGCGAGCGAAGCATCTCGTCCTCTTGTCATGCTGAGCGTTAGCGAAGCATCTCAGCGACCACAACCCGACGGCTCGGCAGGAGCCTCGCCCTCCCCACGGTTATCCTGGAGGGTCGCACTCCGTCGCGACCACAAACCGAACGGCTTGGCAGGAGCCTCGCCCTTCCGGAAGAATACAGATTGAGGGACTATTACGTTCTGGCTAACACAGCCCGTAACGCCTCTTCCACCTGCGGATAGCGGAAGGTATAGCCCGTCTGCATCGCTACTTGCGGAACCACGCGCTGGCTCCAGAGTAACGTCTCGCCCAATTCACCTGCAATGAGGCGCAATGCAAAACCCGGCACCGGCAGCCACGAGGGACGCCCTATCACCCTGCCCAGCACTCTGCAGAACTCCTCCAGTCGCACGATGCCCGGAGCCACCACGTTCACCGCCCCATCTACCGCCTCGTTCTGTAAAGCGTGCAGGGTCAAGCCGGTGACATCATCCAGATGTACCCACGGGAACCACTGTCGTCCGCTGCCAAACGGGCCGCCCACAAAGAGACGGAAGGGCAGAAGCATCTTCTCTAACGCGCCGCCTCCCTCGCCCAGCACAACGCCAATGCGCAGTTTTACCACACGCACCCCCACCTCGCGAGCCTCTTCCGCCGCCTGTTCCCAGCGTATCGCCAGTTCGGCAAGAAAGCCTGCGCCGGGTGGGCTGGTCTCGCTCAACTCCTCTTCGCCCCTGTTGCCGTAAATGCCCACCGCGCTGGCGTTGACCAGCACCTTTGGACGCGGCTCCGCCTGACGTATCGCCTGCACCAGGGTACGCGTGCTGTTCAATCGGCTATCAAGGAGGCGTTGCTTGAACTGTGCAGTCCACCGCTGAGCTGCCACGCTCTCGCCCGACAGGTTCACCACTGCATCCGCATCGGACAACACCTGTGGGAGCCCTTCGGGTCGCTCTGGGGACCACTGGGAGACCCCAGTCCCCTGAGGCACTCTTCCTACTGCACGAGAAGCGTCGCGTGTGAGCACCGCCACCTCGTGCCCGGCGAGCAGTAAATCCCGACACAACGCCTTGCCGATGAAGCCGGTACCGCCTGCAATGATAACTCGCATGAGCACCCTCCTTATCGGATAAACAAGATGGGCTGGGCATCTCCCTGCGCAACAAGTGGTTCAAATTCATGGCGATCCGCCGTTACCACGGTTGCGTCCAACCTCTTCGCAAGCGCGAGGCAGAAACAATCGGCAAGAGCAATGCGTCCCAGCGACTTGAAGCGTGCCGCCTGCTTCCACATCCCGGTATCCATATCGCTTCGCAGAAGCAAGCCCGCCTCCAGCAAAGCAGTAAGGACAGCTTCCGCATCCTCCTCAGAAGAATGGCGAAGCAGGTGATAGTACACTTCGCAAATATTAATCGCATGAGCATAACACTGAAGCGACCGATCGCTGAGGAGAGAATCGGTAACTGCAGCTCCTCTTTCGTCCCAGAGGTACGCGATTATCGCGCTGGAATCCAGTACGTACCTCATCCAGACCGCTCCGCTACCGAATCTACCAGATGTGCAAGTCGCTCTTCTTCAAAGGTGACCTGTTCCCTTTTCTCCTCCAGAAACTGCTCAACCGAAAACGGCAGGTGTTTCGCAATGCCTCGTGCCGATTTTCTTTCTCCAGAAGGTTGTCCGCTTTCCGAAATCTTTTCGGAAATCCAGCCGTACAGGGACTCCTCGGGTACTCTCCACATGCGTGTTAATTTCAGCCCTGGTAGCCTGCCCTCCCGAAGCATCGCACGCACCAAACGTTGGCTAACGTTCAGGCGCTGAGCGACTTCTCTCACGGTCAATAGTCTTCCCAAAACCACATCACCTCCTGCCCCCTTAATTATAGCACCTTGCACCTCGCAGGTATATCATGTTACAGTAGGAGAGAAAACGACTACAGGAGGCGGCCGTGAGCTATACCATCGGTATGGAGGCGATACGCCTGCAGTGCCCGAAAAGGCTGGCACATACCGAATACTGTAGCAACTATGCGCTGGTGCGAGCGGTTACGGGCAAAGACCCTGCCAGAGAACCCAGTGCATGGCGTGAGTTCCATGATGCCTGGCAGATAGACCTCCTCTGGGTGACGAACGACGGGCCCGTCCCCTGGTCGCAACGAGGCAGGACGACCGATATGGGGCACGCCGAGTTTCTGGAAGGGGGCATCGACCGACGCGACACCGTCCACTGTCCCTTTAGAGACGTGGAGGAGGTATTGCAGTTCGATGCGGTAGAGGAATACGGTCTGCCGGACATGGACGAACTGGTAGCCTACTACGAGAGTTTCTATCGTCGTGGGCAGTTGGAAAACCCCAACCAGATATTCACGGGCGGTTACTATAAGACTATCGTATCGGGGGCGATAGAGGCGTTTGGCTGGGATATTCTGCTGGAAGCCGCTGCCGACCGCAAGCGTTTCGACAGGGTGCTGGAGAGCTTCTATCGGCTATCGCTGCACCATCATCAGGCGTGGGCGAAAACCTCCGCGCCTGTGTTCATCTGCCACGATGACATGGTGTGGTCGGAGGGTCCGTTCATGCATCCCGACTTCTACCGCTCTGCCATCTTCCCGCGCTACGCGAAGTTGTGGCAGGTATTGCACGAGGCGGGCAAGGTGGTGCTGTACTGCTCGGACGGCACGTGGACGGAGTTCGTAGACGACATCGCACAGGCAGGCGCAGACGGCTTTATCTTCGAGCCCACCACCTCGCTGGACTACGTGGTGGAGCGATACGGCAAAACGCATGTGATTGTGGGCAGCAAGGTTGACGCCCGCACACTCACCTTCGGCACGCGCGAGCAAATACAACGCGAGATCGACGAAACACTGCGCATCGCCAAGGGGTGCCCCGGTTTCATGTTCGCGGTGGGCAACCATATCCCCAGCAACGTGCCGGTAGACAATGCGCTGTTCTACTTCGAGTATCTGAGCGAGCACTGGTGGCGCTAAAGTGCAAACACCTTCGGCGGTTCCACCGCACTTGTGCGCCCCGCATTACGCCGAATCTGCTCTACCTCTTCATCGGGGATGGCGCGTTCGAACCGACGGAAGCCCGCTACCTCGAAGCCGTGCTTGTGCGCCAGGCGGGTAATCTCCTCTACCTGTTCTACGCTGATGTCCGCGCCCAGCGTGAAGCACTCATATCGCCTCTCCAGCGCAAGGATGATGGTCTCGGCAATGCACGCCTCGGCGTGTTTGGGCGGGAAGCCGAAGTTGAAGCCGAAGTCCACGTTCTCGCCGGGCACGCGAATAACACCGCCGTCGATTACCAGCACGTCGTTGCGCTTCTCGTACACCGCCGACGACACATTGCGAGGGCGAGCCACGTCACACACCACCGCGCCCGGGCGCAGGTCCTCCGGCTCCACCAGCACATCCGTCGCCGAGCTGACCGCAATCACGATGTCGGCGTCGCGCACCGCCGTGCGGGAATCGGTAGACACGTGCACCTCGGCGGAGGTAGAGTGGGCAATTTGCTCCTGCAACGCTTCCAGTCGCTCTCGATTTCGCGCCACAAGGGTTATCTCCGCAACATGCTTCGCCAGAATGCGCGCGCAAACGCTGCCGATCGCTCCCGTCGCGCCGATGACCGTTGCCTTTGCCTCTTCCGCACGGATGCCCATCCTCGCCGCTGCCAGTAGCGCTCCCTGCAGCGCGCTTCCCGCCGTGTACGAGTTGCCGGTGGTGACAGGGGTGTTCAGCGCGCGCGCCACGCTGACCCCGCGGTCGCCCACTACCTTCAGGAACGCCCCCAGTCCAATAATCCGTGCGCCCAGCTCCTCCGCCATCCGCCCCGCCTGCACGATTTTGGGCAGAACCTTTTCAAAAGGGGTCTCCAGCAGCACGCGAGGCGTCATCGGCACGGCGATGAACCAGCCCTCCGCCTGCGCTCCCGTTCGGGACTCGATGCCGGTGATGTGAGAGAGCACACGCGGTGGGACGTGTTTAAACGCCTCTTCCACCCACCGAAAGGGTACCGCTTTCAGGATGGGATACTTTCGGGTAAAGTCGCTCTGGCGCAACGGATGCAGGATGAACGCAAATCGCTCCACAACACCATACCGCCTGTCCGCAAGTTTCGCCTACATTGTACCTGCTTCCGGGCGGATGCGCAACTGGAGAGGACATCAGCAACCATCTATCGAAGCATTTAGCGTATATATCTGGTGAAAAATCCTCACGAGGAGGTGCACCGATGATTACCGAAAGCCAGTTGCGCCGGGCGCAGGAGCGCGCGATGGAGTATCTGCGCAAGGCGAATATCGTGCTCACGCCGGAGGAACAGAAGAATATCGAGGTGGCAGACTTCGGTCTGGGCGACCTTGAGAATACCGGGCTGGAGCTGGTGGTGTATGTGAATACCGACCGCTATTGCGCGAAGGAGCTGGTGCTATTCCCTCGCCAGACCTGCCCCGAGCATCGCCATCCGCCGGTGAACGGCGACCCGGGCAAGATGGAGACCTTCCGCTGTCGCTGGGGCGAGGTGTATTTGTATGTAGAAGGCGAGCCGACGTCCGCCCCCAAGGCGAAACCTCCAGCCGGGCGCGAGAAGCACTATACTGTGTGGCATGAGATTGTGCTGCGTCCTGGCGAACAATACACCATCCCCCCCAATACCAAACACTGGTTCCAGGCGGGCGATGAGGGCGCAGTGGTCAGCGAATTCTCTTCTACCAGTCGCGACGAAGCGGACATCTTCACCGACCCCGACATCCAGCGCATCACGAAGGTGGTGCCGGGATAGCGCATGGAAGAGACTCTGCGCGACCGCTACCGCCTGTTTGGGGTGGCGGTGCTGGTCTATCTATTTTATCGCGTGGGAGCGCCGCTGGTCACCTTTTTGGGTGACGGTTTTCTGCAGGTCGCGCTCTCCACGCTGGTATTTATGGCTCTGGCGACGTGGGTGGTGATGCGCGCCTCTGCGCTTCCCCTGCGTCCTCTGGCATCGTTGGGGTGGATGGTGCTGTCTTTATTGTTGTTTGTCGTGGTGCGCCTGTCGCCGGCGCTCGTGCCCGCTTTGCGCCAGAGTGTTGTGGCTCTGGAGGTGGTTCTGGGTGTCAGTGATACCCTGATGGTGCTGGCGGCGAGTATGTTGGGGCTGGCGGTGTCGCACATCATCCGTGAGCCGAACATCCTCGCTCCGGCGGCGCTCTTCGCTGCGCTGGTGGATTTTGCGGTAGTGAGCCTGTGGATACCGCGCGTCATGCAGGCGGCTCCACACGCACTGAGCGCAGTAGCAGTGCACGTGCCCCAGGTTGGAGCCAAGCCGACGCCGGCAGGACTGCGCCCCATCGGTATCATCGGTCCCGCCGATTTCGTGTTTTTGGCTTTCTACTTCGCCTGCGTGTGGCGATTCCAGATGGCAGCGCGAGCCACCTACATCTGGATGGTTATCGCGCTGGCGGGATACATGTTCTTCCAGAACGTGGTGGGTTCGCTGACCCCGCGCTTCATGAACGCGGTGGATATGCTCCCCGGACTGGTACCGATGGCGGTGGTGTTGCTTCTCGTGAACCGGAAGTATTTCCGCTTCTCGCGCGAAGAGAAGCGTGCAATGGCGGTGGTGGCTCTGCTGGTGGCAGGCATTATTGCCTTTGCCTTTTGGACGATGAGGGGATAGGAGGAGCTGGGGCGAGGGTGCTCGATGTGGAGCAGGCGTGCATTACGTATTGCCTCATATAAAAATCTTTCCGAAATGCTCATCGTTGCCTCATTTATTTTCTTTTCGTCTCTGCCTTCGTGCAACCTCATTGCCTCTCCTT
>BEHS01000108.1 GCA_002898895.1 bacterium HR16
CGGGGAAGATACCAGCCTTCAGGCGCGGAGTACGTGATGGCATGGGAGATTTCGTGGAAGATAGACCGTTCGGATGTGCAGAGGGCAATACAGCGAGCGGAACTATTGCGCCGCTGGGAGTCGAACACATTACCAGTTGTGGCAGGGAAGGACATCACGCAGGGGGCGAGGCGGATGGCACAGCAAAGCGGCGTGCTCGTCGTGCTGGATACGCTGGTTGTCGATGGGGCGAACCTGGCATCCCAGGAGTGAAAAAGGATGGCGTTAGAAACCGTTGAAGACATCATTCGCGCCTTGCAAGAGCATCCTGAATGGCGTGAGCCGTTGCTCAACGCGCGTACTGCTGCTCTCTCCCGTGGGGTGCTGGTGCTTCTGGATACCGTACTTCTCGACGGCTCCGGGCTTGTGTAGCAGGAGAATGGAAAACACCCTGCTTGCTATTTGGAAAGACCTGCGCCCTGTTGCGCCGCCGACGCAGGTGGGGAGATGCTACCACTCGGTCGTTGAGGAGAAGATACTTACCAGAAGCTGAGGAACGCACCTTGCTGGAAAGCGAGATATGGAACATACCCAGTCTGCCCGATAATCCGACTATCGCTGTAGCTCCTTTTTTGACGGAGCAATCAAATGGCTCCTTGCCCTGCACTGGGAGGGTGATTTCGGAGATCATTACCCTCGCATTGTGGCAGCTACCCTCTCTCAACATGTACCATCACTGGTTGCTTGCCCGCGACGCGCATCACCTGCGGCGTAATACGCCCGATACAGGAAAGTATGCCCGCCAGTTCATGCGGCGCCATGGGGTAGAGGTCGTCATCACAGGTACCTATACCTACCGTTGCCAGAGAAGGACTTTGCAATTGGAGATACAGGTGCTTCAGCAGGAAGGTACAGGTGTAAAGCCTTTGTGCGAGAGGTACATAGCGAAAGGCGACTACGAAACCCTTCCGCAATGGTTGACCTGTCACTCCATGCACATTGCTAACCGCATTCTGCTGGGATGTGCTCCTCCTTGCTCCGAATCGTTACAGCTGCTGGACGCGCCGTTGGACGCTTTGGAAATGGTGTGCGCCTCTCTGGACTACTTCTCACTGGACGCGGTTTACGACAGCGCCAAAGACTATCTGCAGAAAGCTAAGAAACGGGCTCCTGACAGCGCATATGTGCGTTTTGCCTCTACAATTACCGGAGACGAGCAGAGAGATGCTGACTTCTGCCGGGAAATTGTGGGTAAAAATTCTGACTTCGTCCCCGCTTACTTTCCTGATGAGTCGGTCACGTCCTCCGACATGGAGGAACTCCGAAATGCGAAGGATCTTTATTTGCAGGGCTTATCACGGGTGCCATTAAACATGCATGGTTACTTCGGGTTACGCGAAATTTGCGTCAGACAGGGGGATGCGAAAACACTGATACCTTTTGCCAAGTTGCACACCGTTCGTGGCACGTTCTCAAGTGGCTCCAGCCAGTTTGGCGACACTTTTCTTAACTGCATGGAAAAGGCAAGACAGCACGAGCAGTACGAGATGGCCCGTCAGCTGTTCGAGGCGGCAATGGAAATCATTGACGACCCGGCAGACCAGGCGGATCTGCTTGAAAAGCGCGGACAGATAGAAGAGTGGGACGAGGATATTGAACGCGCCCTCTGGTTCTACGAACAGTCCCTTCAGTTGAAGAAAAACATTGCCTTGATGATACATATTGCAGATATGTATGTTGGGCAGGGGCGAGTCGACAAGGCAGAACCCCTTTACCACCATGTGCTTTCCATGGGAAAGAAGATCGGCAGGACTCGTCGCATTGAAGCAGAGTTCGGTATCGCGCGGTGTTACGAAGAGTCTGGACGCATCCTGCAAGCAAGAGCCATTTATGAACGGTTGAGTAAAGAGCCTGCCAGCAACGGAGCGATCTATCCGCTCCTTTTCTACATCAGCAACTGGCTGAGGCGCCACCCGAAGTAAGGTTACTCTACTACTATCTGTCCAGGCGTTCCTTCCACAACCTCGCCAATTACCACGGCGCAGGGGGTCTGGCGAACACGCAGGGCGCTCAGCAGGGTATCTACTCGCTCGCGGGCAACCGCAATGACCAGCCCCCCCGAAGTCTGCGGGTCCAGCAACACATGTTGTATCGCCGGCGATACGCCCTCCGCAAACTGCAACAGGTTGCCCACGTACTCACGGTTCAGGCTGCCGCCGCGCGTGGTGTTGCCCTGCATCGCCAGACGCTCTACCTCCGGCAACAGGGGGATTTCGCGCGAAAAGAGGCGAAAAGCCACACCGCTCGCCTGCGCCATCTGATGCAAATGCCCTATCAGCCCGAAGCCGGTCACGTCGGTAGCGGCGTGCACACCTACCTCCTGCATCGCCTCTGCTGCGCCCCGGTTCAGCGTCGCCATTACGCGAATGGCTTCCTCCAGCACGTCGGGTGGGCACTCGTCGAACTTTGCGGCGGTAGTGATGATGCCGGTACCCAGCGGCTTGGTCAGCACCAATGCGTCGCCCGGAGCTGCACCCGTGTTGGTCACCACCTTTTGCGGATGTATCACCCCTGTCACCGCCATACCGTATTTGGGTTCTGGGTCGTCTACGCTATGACCGCCCAGAATCACCACTCCTGCTTCCTGTGCCTTGTCGTAACCGCCGCGCAGGATGTCCGCCAGCATTTCCGCGGGAGCGTTATCTATGGGAAAACAGACCAGATTGAGCGCAGTAACAGGCGTCCCCCCCATGGCGTACACGTCGCTGAAGGAGTTCGCCGCTGCAATCGCGCCGTACCAGTATGGGTCGTCCACTATCGGGGTGAAAAAATCCACCGTTTGCACGAGCGCCATGTCCTCGCGAACACGGAACACCCCTGCATCGTCGCGGGTGTTTATCCCGACCAGCAGGTCAGGGTGAGCGATGTCAGGGAACTGACGCAGCACCTGCGTCAGCTGGGTGGGTCCCAGTTTGCTCGCTCAACCTGCGCAGCGCACCAGTTGGGTTAAACGGAGGCGTTTGTCTTCCATTACCCTGCCTGTAGTTTCGCGTTCTTCGCGCGGGATTGCTCGGCAATCTGCTGTTTGTAGTCCACCAGCTTGCGCTGCAAATCCTCGTTAGCGGTCGCCAGTATTTGCACTGCCAGAATGCCTGCGTTGCGCGCGCCGCCGATCGCCACCGTAGCAACCGGCACGCCGGAGGGCATCTGCACAATGGAAAGCAGGGAGTCCAGCCCCTGCAGCTTGCTCTCTATCGGTACGCCGATGACCGGCAAGGTGGTGACGCCCGCCACCACGCCCGGTAGATGCGCCGCCCCACCTGCTCCTGCGACAATCACGCGCAAGCCGCGCTCGTAAGCGGTACGGGCGTACTCGATGGTATCCAGCGGTGTACGGTGCGCCGACAACACTTTCATCTCGTACGGCACGCCAAACTGCTCCAGCACCTCTGCCGCCTGTTTCATCACAGGCAAATCGGAATCGCTACCCATCAGAATACCAACCAGCGGTTGCGACATCTATTCCTCCCTTTGCTCGTTTTCGCGTATGATACCCCAATATTCACCTCTCTGCCAAGTGCTTATTGAGCCTGACCACCGCCGCCGGTCCATGCTGTGCGAAACGACCAGGTGTAGCCATCAGGAAACGGAGTGCCCAGAGATTCCTTCACACACCCTGCAGGCAGTGTCACAGTGTATAGCCGGTTTCTTTTCAACGCTTGCGCAGGACGAATCTCCACCTGCGTTCCGTAGCTAACGAGCGTCTGCACCGGCACAATACTCCCGCCCTCGTCCTTCAAAGTGATCTGGTTCCAGCTGCTGTCCTGAGCGATGCTTTTGGTAAAGCGGGCAACAATGACCACATTCAGGCTAACCCCGGTTTCTCCATCTGCAGGCGACGTGGAAGCGATACGTGGAGGCGAACCGCTGGCACCGGTGGTAAACTGGAAATTGAACGCTGTCTGCAGCGGCGTACCCTTCACATCGGTAACTGCGCCCGCAGGCACCATCACCGATACGCCAGTGTTGGCGGGCAGCACGGAGGCAGGCAGGATAACTAGTTCGTTGTAACGCGTACCCGCCTGATACGCAATGGGAGCACCACCGGCTCTGACACTGATGCTGGAGAAAGTATTCCCTGCCCGCACAGGTTCCGAAAACCTCACCACAATGGGGTCATCCCGATATGCGTTTCTGGAACCATGTGCGGGTAGCGAGCCGACGACCGCAGGCGGTTCAGCCGTCTCGAAATCGAAGGTAAACGGCTCCGAAAGAACCCCTGTTTGCTCGTTCTTAAGGGCACCCTGAGGCAAAGTAACCGTATATCGTTGTTTCAATGCCAGCGAAGAGGATAGGCGTAACTCCAGTGTGTCACCCCGGAAGGTAGCGGCTGTCCTCACCGCGCCGGAAGCGGACCTTACCGAGATGCTACTGACATTGGGGCCGGCCGCTATGGTCTGGTTAAACCGCACCAGTATCGTTGTTATGAAAGGTACATCCGCCTCTTGACGACGCGGAACAGTGTCGACGACACGTATCGGTAGAGCAGTAGTAAATCCCCAGCGGTGCGCTACATTCGGACTGCCCTTCTCGTCGCGGAACGCACCACGTGGTATCTCCCAGAAGTACTGTTGTGCCGGTTCAAGTGGTGAGTCCAGGGATAACACAACTTTCTTCTCCGAGGGGCGAAACGAGTAGCGTACACCCCGGGCTGTCGTAGCAACTGTTTGCCCCGATGCCTTCTTGATCGCAATACTGTTTATCACATCGCCAGCAGACACCGCCGCATTGAAGACCAGTGTCGTATCAGCTTGCAGTGCAATCCCCGAGGCGTTATTCGGCGGCACTGTATCCACTATCGTCAAGGGTACGCCTGTGCAAAAGCGCAGGGTAGATGCAGCAAGATTGGCAACCCCCGTGCTTGCCTGACGAACCGCGCCGGGGTTAACAGTCAGAGTATAGGAGGTTGAACCTGCAAGGTCCTGGTTAGGTTTAACCACCAGCACATTACCCGATGCAGAGACGGTACAGGGTATGGACGCCGTTCCGTCTGCTGTGCGGAGCACCACATTCCCCGCCTGGTACACCTGAATGTTGCTGCTGAACACAAAACGCAGCTCTGGGCGCAACGACAGGTTAGTCGCTCCCTGTGCTGGCTCGGTGCTCACCACCTCGGGCGACTGAGGTCCCTGATAGTGTAAACCGATGCACCCCAGCTCCATCCCTCTGTTACCCTTCAAGTCGCCCTCTACCAGACCGTCACAGTAGAAGCTCAGCACCGTATGTGACAGACCAACAGCAGCGATAACCGCCTTGAACCTCAGCCAGGCAAGTCCATAGCTGTCCCGCAGGGGCAGGGCATCGTACACGACGGTGCGTCGTTCCGCAACAACGGCGTCTACACTGAATGCATGGGCAACCAGCTCAAGGCAATCTGCGATGAATTTGGCATAACTGACCTCCGACGCTTCTACTGCGTCCAGAAAAATATCGGTCACTCCGCTGGCTTCGTTTTTCAAGATATCGTTGACGTACGCTTCGGCATCGCCCGGCGCCTTCTCCTTTGCTTCCCAAAGTTTCTGTACCTTGCCTCGTCTCAGCACGTTACTGATCAGGGTATCGTGAGAATCGGCTATGCCCACGCTAATTCCCACCATGTAACCGCCCCTGCCTGTCCACGAGTCGTTGGTCACGTTGATAGTGCCCGCATAGGAAGCATCTACAGAGACGTCTGGATTGGCTGAAAACCCGGACGGCGCAGGTGGTTTCCGGAAAGAACGCCAGACCACATAATCGATAGTCGCCCTCCGGGGCGCGCTGATCTCCAGTCCGTCTGCATGCATCCAGACTCTGCCTCTTGGTGGAATCGAGGTGTAAGCAACTCTGCCTTCCTGACCGTACCACGCAAAATTGGTCGCCGAACCCGCGTTCCATGCCCTCGCCCACGAAACCATGCTGACCAGCTTCGGGGATCCACCGGGCAGATGAAGGATAAGAACCAGGCGATTCACCGCCTCTTCTGCCGGTAACACAATATAAATAGCATGCCAGCCTGTTACGCTGGGGCGGTTGTCATTTCTGCGTCCTACCTGTACACATCCGACCAGCTGCCCCCTAGCTCCGAAAACCTTCACTTGAGCCCAGTCGTTGTTCCTGTCGCCACTGCTGGAACAACCGAACCACCAGATCTCCATTCCGTCGGTGACACTGCCGTCCAGAGCAAGCTCGTACCTCGACTCATCCCTGCCTTCTGCAAGCGTTTTCCATATCGTATAGACAGGCGGTTCAGCATAGCCGGGCAAGATGAGCATAAACAGGAAAGTCAAAAGTGGGCAACCCACTGACAAGGCAGTTCGTTTCTTCGCAGCACCATGCGCAGGCAGCATAGAACACACCTCCTTCCAGAAGTGTCCAGCATGCGCCCTATTCCGCTGTAACCTTCGCAATCGCCTGGCGCAGTGCGAAAAGCGTTACCGGTTTAATCAGCACATGGTCCACCAGTTCCGAATAGGCGTTTTGTGCCAGGCGAGGGTCGCCGAAACCGGTGAGCAAAATGATGGGTTTATTGGGGGCAATTTTCTTGATCTCCATCGCCAGCTGCTCCCCGCTCATTACCGGCATCGCCAGGTCGGTAATCACGAGGTCATAGCGTGACGCCAGAAACTTTTCCAGCCCCTGCTGTCCGTCCGATGCGGTATCCACGGTGTGTCCTTGCCGGAGCAGGTGTTCCCGAAGTACCTCGCGCACCAGCGGTTTATCCTCCACCAGCAGAATCCGCAAGCATCGCAAAGGCACGGGAGATTCCTTCTCCGCCAAAACACGGGGTTCTGCAGCGGCAGCAGGAAGAAAGATGCGGAACGAAGTGCCCTTACCTATCTTGCTGTCCACCTCTATCTTGCCTTCGTGCCTTTGCACGATACCGTATACCACCGCCAGCCCTAACCCGGAACCATGATCGCCTTTGGTGCTGAAGAACGGCTCGAAGCACCGAATGCGCGTCTCCTCGTCCATACCCACACCGTTATCCTGTACCTCTATCACCACCCAGCCCGGGCTGGGCTCGTCCACAGTGAAGGTGCGCAGGGTGATGTCGCCTCCGCGCGGCAGGGCGTCTACCGCGTTGAAGATAAGGTTCTGCAGCACCTCGCGCAGCTCACTGCCGTTGGCGGACACAAGCGGCACCGGCTGTAACTCGGTGTGCACCTGAATAAAGATACCCTTTGCTTCCGCCTGTTCCCGCCAGCGCAGAGCGGTGAGTTGTACTGCCTCTTCCACGATGGTGTTGACATCCAGCGGTTGCCGCAGCTCGGTGCGCCCGCGGGAACGGTAGAACTCGCGCAGTCGGCTGACGGTCTGCGCTGCATCTTGTGCGGCAGTGTGGATCATCTCCAGATATCGCTTGACTTGTGGGTCGGCGGTCACTTCAGGGTTATCCAGAAGCAGCTCCGTTAAGCCCAGAATGGGCGTGAGCGCGTTGTTGAAGTCGTGTGCGATACCGCTTGCCATCTCACCCAGCGCACGCAGGCGTTGCTGCTGAATCACCTGCTGTTGCGTTTCCTGAAGCTGCTTCATCGCCTCCTGCAGGGCTTCATGCGATTGCCGCAGCTCATCCACAGCACGCGTGTACTCACGATTCAGCCTCTCGCGCTCAATCGCCTCCTTCATCGCCTCGGGCAGACGCGCCATGTGCCCCTTCAGAATATAATCGCTTAACCCCTCGCGCATCCCCCGCGCGGCTATCTCTTCACTACCCGAATCGGTGACCATAATCACAGGAGTGTGGGGATATTGCAGCTTCACCGCCTGTAATACTGCCAGTCCGTCTGACCAGTGCAGCAGATAATCGGTCAACACGATGTCGAAGTCGCCACGTTGTAGCGCCGCTTTGAACTCGTCACGCCGGGCGACCTCTGTAATCTCTACGCCCTCTATTGCTTTGCGCAGCTGCCGTTTAATCAACTCACGGTCATTTGGATTATCATCCACCAACAGTACTCTCATTTTCGCTACCCTCCACCTGCGGCAGCTCCACCCAGAATGTGCTGCCTTCGTTGAGAACTGACTCGGCGCCGTAACGCCCTCCCATTAGCGTTACTGCTTTTCTCACAATGCTCAGCCCTAATCCTACACCTGCGTATTCTTCCACACCGTGTAGTCGTGTGAACGGAGTAAATATCCGTACCAGGTCCTCCGGCAACATGCCGATGCCGTTATCCTGTACCTCGATTCGGCAGAACTCGTCCCGCCGATAAGCGCGAATCTGAACCAAAGGCTTCCTGTCTATGCACCGAAACTTCAGCGCGTTGGAAATCAGGTTGCACATGACCACCTTCAGCAGGAGCGGGTCGGCTTCTACCGTGTCACACTCGATTTTACATTCTATCTGCGCCAGCGTACTGGCAATCTCCCTCTCTAATTCGCGCAAGCAGCTGTCCACAAGCGGCTGGAGCCAGACCGTTTGCATCTGTAACTCGCATCCCAGGCGCGCGAAGGTGAGCAGAGAATCCAGAATGCGCTTCATCTCCTGCGAAGCCTGCATAATGCGCTGCAAGTGGGTAACAGCCTCGCAGCCTTCGGGCAGTGCAGCATCCTCTATGACCGCCTCCGCAAAACCCGACATCGCCCGCAGTGGCGCACGCAGCTCGTGGATAACAGCATGAACAAACGCTTCCATATCCTGATTGCGCTGGTACAGCTCCGCCGACATCTGCCGGGTACGCAACATCACCTCCACCCGAGCCTGCAACTCAACACGCTCGATCGGCGTCAAGATAACCTCATCGACAGATTTCCAGAGGTTACGGGTTGCCAGTCCAGCGCTGTGCCTTGAGGTAACCAGCAGCACCGGTAAAAACACCGGCAAAGACTCGTGCTTGGCGGAGACGATGGCATCCATATATCGCTCAAGCATCATACCGTCTACGATAATCAGGTCACATGTGCGCAGACCGCCCCGGTATCGCGCCTCGTCGAACAGGGATACGCTATAATGACTCGCCAGGGTATTCTCCAGCAGGCGCAGGTTCGGCTTATTTGCCATCATCAACAGCAGACGATTCATGCTTCTTCTTCCCAAACTGGCGTATCCGCCACGATATTGCGCAGGTTGGGGATAGGCTGTCCTATCTGAATGCCTTCAGAAGTGATTCGGAATTCGCGAAGGGTATGGTCAAAATCACTCATGCGCTTCTTCAGCACGCCTATTACCCGGGCCAGTACCGCCGCCCGCGCTGTGTATTTTTCCGCATAGCGCAGGAACAACACCGTATCCGCCAGATAGCTTAAACCCACTTCGCTGACGAGAAGCGGGCCAGAAACTGCATGCGTTTCGTTAATCAGCAGGGTCACCACTCCATGGCTCTGTAACCACTTACACAGCGCGTGTAGCTGCCCCACCAGGTCTTCTCCGTGCAGGGATAAACGGTACCCCGCCACGCTATCGATCATCACGATACGGGCGCCGCGCTTTTCTACCTCTTCACGTACCATATAGGCGAACTCGACGGCGGAGTATTGCAAAGGTTCAACCTTCACCAGCGATAGCGTGCCTTGCTCTATCATCGACGCGGCGGGAATACCGACCGAGGCACACCGGCTCAGGATCATGGGAACCTCCTCCTCGAAGGTGTAAACTACCGAGCGTTCGCCCCGTGTCGCGGCTTCCTTCATGAACTGCATCCCTAACGTCGTTTTGCCCACGCCGCTGGCGCCGGTAATCAACACGATGGTGCCTCGCTTCACTCCACCCCATAACATTTCGTCCAGCTCGTGTATACCCGAGGGGATTTGTTCATGAACGGCGGTAAATCGCCCCGGTTCAGGAAGGATCTGAGGATATACATACACGCCCCGCCCGTCGATCCGCAGCGCGTGTACCCCCGCGCGGAAGGAAGTACCGCGCATTTTGCTCACCCGTACTCGCCTGTGGTCCCCATCCATTTCCAGATGGATGACGCCGTCGCTCAGCGACTGCAGGTCGTCATCGGGGGCAACTGTGCCGCCTTCGGAAGTGAACAATACTGTCGCGCCCTGCTCGGTCAGAAAGCGCAGAAACGACAGTACCTGCTTGCGGTACTCGAACTCATTCGGTGCGAAATAACGGAAATGCGTCATCGAGTCCACGAAGACCCGTTTAGGCTTCAACTCTCGTACACGCTCCACCAGCATTTGGGTAACCGGCGCACGCTCTACCTCCGACGGTGCAAACAGGTCGTAGCTCTGCACCTGCGCGAAGAACTCTGAAGAGGGACTGAGGTCCAGAAAATGCACCCGGCGCATGTCCAGCCCGATACTGGCGGCGTCCTGGCGCACTTTGTACTCTGGCTCGTCCAGTGCGATAAACAGGCAGCTCTCGCGCCGCGCGCCCGCCATGAGGAAATGCAATCCAATGAGCGTCTTGCCGGTGCCAGGTGCACCCCGTAGCAGATATGCCCGCTGGGGAATGAGTCCACCTTCGAGTACTTCATCCAACCCGGCAATGCCAGTGGAGATACGCTGAATAATCCTTCCCATCCTCTTCACCACCATGCCGTCGTGCTTGCAGCTTAGCATTGTCTTCTATTTATGGCGATGATTTTCCTTCAGCTCGTTTTGCAGCACATGTAGAACAACCCCATCCCCACCAGCAGAGTTACCAGCTGGTAGGTGGCATCTATCTCGTTGACCACAAAGAAGGAACGGCTGGGGATAGCGGTCGCCTCGTAGTTTGCCACCACTGTGGTAAACAGGTTATTTGCAATATGCATCCCCAGCGCCAGCTCCAGCGTGCCGGAGCGCAGGGTAATCAACGCCCAGAAGAAACCCGCAAGCGGATAGATGAGCAGAACCTTTGCGAAGCTGGCAACGGTCTCGGGGTTACCTGCATGGGGCAAGGCGAAGAGTAACCCATTTAACACCGCCAGCAACAGGGGATGTCGAATCAGCAAACCCGTCCCCTGCAGCAGGTAACCGCGATAGAAAAGTTCCTCTGCCCCCGCCTGAATCGGTATCAACAGCGCCCCTACCAGCAGGAAGGGCAACACGGTAAGCGGTTCCGGGTTCGGTTGATACCTGCCCGGGTGGAGCAGCGCCTCCAGCGCGCTCGCGCCTGCAGATATCGCGAACCACACGCCGAAGCCCATCGCCAGCCTGTTCCAGCCGATTCGCTTGCGCGGCGTGATGAGGGTGAGAAAGGGCCTACCGTGCAGGAAGCGTACCGCCAGCCAGACCCCAACCAGCGCAGGCGCAAAGCTCAGTAGCAACGCCACAAACAGCAGTAAATCAGCACCGGTGGAATCCGCTTCCTGCACGAACACGGGAAGGGCAATAAGCACCTCTCCCCCAGCCCAGCAGGCGGAGACCAGCACAATGCCGGCGACGTATCGCCACCACTCGTTCCTGCCCTTGCCGGCGATCTCAATGAAAGGGTTTGGTTCACTCATTGTGTTCAGTTCGACGCCATGGGCGTCTTCTGCATGAACTCCAGCGTCTCTTCCAGCGAGCGCACGCCTGTCGTCGCACCAAGAGCGGTCACACACAGCGCACCCACCGCGTTGGCGAACCGTCCGGTCTGCTCCAGGTCCCAGCCCTTCACCACGCCGGTCAGGAAGCCCGCGGCGAAGGCATCTCCTGCTCCCAGCGCGTCTATCGCCTGCACCTGATAGCGCGGGATGGAGAGTTTGACCTCTGCCGAGCGGATGTAACATCCTCGCTCGCCCATCTTCAGCCCCACCACCTTGACACCGTGATCCAGGAACACCTGCGCAATGTCTTCGGGGTCTTCCTTGCCGGTAAGCATCTTCGCCTCTTCGATGCTGGGTATCATGTAGTCCACGTAGGGCAGGCAGGGCTTGATGGTGTTCATCCAGCCGCTGCTGGCGTTCCACACGGTGTCAAAGCTGGTGGTGATGCCTGCTTCTTTCGCCCGACGCAGTAGTTCTGCCGTCGGCTCGCCGTCGATGCCCGGCATGACCAGCGCGCCCGCGACGTGCAACACCCTGCTCTGGCGCACGATATCCATGTCCACATCTTCCAGACGCAGGGCGGCGTTGGCGCCGATGTAGTGCAGGAACGAGCGTTCGCCGTCGCTGTGCACCATCACCATTGTCGCGCTGGTGGCTTCCTTCTCGTCGCGCTTGACGCCGCGCGTGTCGATACCGTGCTTCTGCAGAACCTGCACCAGAAAGTCGCCGAACCCGTCGTTGCCCACCTTGCCGATGACGGCGGTCTTGACGCCGATTTTCGCCAGCGAGACGCCGGTGTTCGCTGCACAGCCGCCGCTGTGCAGTTCCATGCGCTCCACCAGATTCAGCCGACCACGCTCGGGGTAGGTGTCTATCGGTTTACCGACCACATCCGCGACCAGAATACCCAGGCAGGTGACTTCAATCATGCTGTACCCTCCGTTCCAGGTCTAGTAGTGTGTGAGATTACACTCGGCATAACACGAAACGATTGTCATTTTCATTGTCATTCTGAGCGGAGCGAAGAATCTCCGAGATGCTTCGCTAACGCTCAGCATGACACGAAACGCTTGTCATTCTGAGCGAAGCGAAGAATCTCCTGTTATCGCTACTCTGAGATGCTTCGCTAACGCTCTGTTAGTATATGAGTATAGATGTGGGGGAAGAGAACAGGATATACTCTTCCCGCCACCGCCAGGGGGCTGGGCGATCTTCGCTCGCTACGGGCA
>BEHS01000109.1 GCA_002898895.1 bacterium HR16
CAACGCCGTGGCGATTATAGCAGAAGCCACACACCACTGGCAAATCGCATGGATGACAAACAGTTCTAGATAGGTGAGATACACCGAGACGAGAAAACCCGTTGTGCCCCACAGCAGAAGCAGATGTGACATCAACCTCTGCTGTTCGGCAGGCACAGAAGGGCGTATCGCGCACAGCAACGCAAACGACAGGTAGAACAGCGTTCCGTATGCGGCTATCGGTATACCAAACAGGCGAGATGTCGGATGCTGTGCTACCTGGTCACAGCCGGCATTGGTGCAGGGGATGTTTGCGTTCTGTACATGCCAGTACCACAACAGCCCTGCCACTACCAGACCGGCTACTGCAAGCGCGAACATCACGCGATTGAGCTTGACAGCGCTCATGCCCCTCCGTCCACGAACTACTCGTCTGACGAAAGCTGCCCGCTGCCCCATCCGGAAGCGTAGTTAGGCGGTTCCTTCACAATCCAGATGTCGTGCGGGTGGCTTTCGCGTAATCCCGCATTAGTAATACGGATGAAGCGCGCGTTCTGTCTCAGCTCCTCTAGCGTTCGTGCTCCCAAATAGCCCATGCCGGAGCGCACCCCGCCGACCAGCTGGTAAATGGTTTCCGAAACGGGTCCCTTGTAGGGCACGCGCCCCTCCACACCCTCCGGCACGAAGCGGTCAGCGCGTTGCTGGTAGTAGCGGTCGCTGCTGCCCTCTTGCATCGCGCCGATGGAACCCATGCCGCGATAGTCCTTGTACGCCCGCCCCTGGTAAAGCACCACCTCGCCGGGTGCTTCCTCCGTTCCCGCCAGCAGGTTGCCCACCATCACGCACGAAGCTCCCGCCGCCAGCGCTTTGGTGATGTCGCCCGACCAGCGGATGCCGCCGTCGGCGATGGTAGGAATATTGTACTTGCTCGCCTCTTCCGCGCAGTCCATGATGGCGGTCAGCTGCGGCACGCCGACCCCGGCTACCACGCGCGTGGTGCATATCGACCCCGCACCGATGCCCACGCGGACGCAGTCTGCCCCCGCCTCAATCAGCGCGCGGGTTCCCTCTTTGGTCGCCACGTTGCCTGCAATCACCGGCAGGTTGGGAAACGCCCGCTTGATGGCTTTCACCGCGCTGATGACGCCCGCCGAGTGTCCATGAGCAGAGTCCACCACCACGAAGTCCACACCCGCATCTACCAGTGCGCTCACCCGTTCCAGCGTCTGGCGCAGAGGTCCAACCGCCGCACCGACGCGCAACCGTCCCTTGCTATCTTTTGTCGCCTGGGGATACTGGCGGATTTTGAGGATGTCCTTGATGGTAATCAATCCGCGCAGGTGGAAGTGTTCGTCCACAATGGGCAGTTTCTCGATGCGGTGTTCCTGCAGTATCTCCTGCGCTTGCTCCAGAGTGGTCCCGACGGGCGCGGTAATCAGCCCTTCCTTCGTCATCACCTCTTCGATGCGCCGGTCGAAGTTCTGCTCAAAGCGGATGTCGCGGTTGGTGAGGATGCCCACCAGCACGCCGTCCTCATTGGTGATGGGTACGCCGGAGATATGGTATCGCTCCATAATGGCGAGCGCGTCACGGATGGTATTGTGCGGGTTGAGCGAGATAGGATGGACGATAACGCCGTGTTCCGACCTCTTGACCTTATCGACCTCCTCCGCTTGCCGTTCGATGCTCATGTTGCGGTGTATCACTCCTACTCCACCTTCTCGTGCGATGGCGATAGCCATGCGTGCCTCGGTCACGGTGTCCATGGGCGAGCTCACAATGGGCACGCGCAGGGTGATGTCCGCTACCAGGCGCGTAGAAGTGTCCACGAGGTCAGGGGTAATCTCCGTGCCGCGTGGTTCCAGCAACACGTCGTCGAAACTGAGTCCCTCGCGTATGTGATGTGCCATCGGTTTGCTCCTGCGGGCTTTCTTTTTAGTATACCAAATTGGGCAGGAGATTGGTAGGATGGGCACATCACGCGCTGCGCCGCACGCGGGTCGCCACCTCACCCAGCAAGGTGAAGACCGTGGTACCCTGCGCCCCCAGCGAAATCGCCTGACGGAGGTGCTCCTCCGCGCGGCGGAAATCGCCGTCAATCACGTACAGTTCGCCCAGTCGCACGTGGTACGCGCTCTCGCGCGGGTCCAGTCGGGTGAGCGTCTCGAGGGCACGGATTTCGCGGTCTACCATGCCGTGGTCTTTGGTGAACTCGGCGAGCTCTTTCCACACCTCGATGTTCTCGGGATCAATGGTGACCGCACGTTCATACAGCTTGACGGCGGCGAGCACATCATGGTCGGTCAGGTGCTTCATCTGTGCGGTCATACGAAGGGCGTGCACGTTGTTGTTGTCGATGTTGTCCAGCACGTGTTCGAACACCGTGAGGGCGGCGGGGTAAACCTCCAGCCGTGCCAGCGTATCGCCCAGAAGCAGGTTCGCTTCCAGATGCATCGGTTGTAGCGCGACGGCTGCCTGCAACGCCTGCAATGCGCCGTTCAGGTCGTTGGTATACTCCAGCAGGAGCTTGCCGGTCATCAGCTGCGCTTCGAAGTCGTCCGGGGCGATTTCCGCCGCCAGCTGGTAGTAGCTCAGGGCGTTCTTCGTTTCGTGACGACGCAGGTACTCGGCTGCAATCCATTTGCGTACCTGCGCGTTCTGTGGTTGCTCCTCTGCCAGACGCTTCCACAACTGCAGAGCGAGTTCGGGTGGGCGTTTCTCCTTCGCGTACAGAGCGGCCACGCTCTCGCACATGCCCGGCCATTCCTTGCGGGCGTGCAGTACCTTCTGGTAGATGTAGGTGGCTTCGTGGTTGGTCATGCCGTTCTGCGCGTACGCTTTCGCCAGAGCAACCAGTATCTCTATATCGTCCGGGTAGTTTTTGTGGGCGACCGCATACACCTTCATCGCCTTTTGCGAGTAGTCCTCAGCTGCCGCCAGCGCCCCGGCATAGGCGTAAGCGACTACCGCATCCGACGGGTCATGCTCGAACGCTCTGGCGTAAAGGCTGATAGCGCTTTTCGTTTGCGCTCCGCGCTGTGCCAGACAGTGCGCCATGGCGGATTGAACGTCCTTAATGCTACCGCCTATCTCCTCCAGCACGGGGGCAAGTGTTTTTTCGCTTTTCAGCGTCTTGCTGTAGACCTCTTCCGCCTGCTCATCGTACACCTTGTTATGCGCCAGCGTGAGAGCCAGAGCGGCGAGAATCTGCGTATCGTCAGGCTTCAGAGCAAACGCCTCGCGATATACGGGCAGGGCGTTTTCATCGGTGCAGTGCATCAGCGCGTAACACCTTGCCAGAGCCTGTATGTAGCGGGGACGCTCCTCTCCCCCTGTCGCTACAGCCGCACGCAGCACCTCCGCTTCCCACGGCTTGCCCTGCAGATGTTCTGCCACATAATCGGCGAGGAAGCGTGTGTTGGCGGTATCGCGGGGTGAATGCTTGAAGAAGGCGTAGTAGACCTTCAACGCCTGCGGGTCGGTGCGGGGTGGATAGGCGCGCGCCAGATAGGTTAACCAGCCGGATTGACCGGGGTTTGCGGCGTAGGCCCGGGCTACCACGTCCACACACTCCGGGGTGATGTTGCCCTCGCGTACGATGATGTTCACCAGGTCTTCCAGCAGTTTGGAACGCGACAGGTTGAAACGGTTCCAGAGGGGATGCTCTTTCCAGTCCTCGCGAACCACCCGCACCCACACGGGAACCATCTGTTCGTCCTGCGGGAGCCATCCCTGCTTGTACGCCGCCGCCAGCAGAAAAGCCGGACCGGGGTCATCGGGTTGTACCGCGAAGCGACGCCGGTATATTGCCACCCGTCCTGTGGAGAACACGCCGGCGTTCACGTCCGCCTCTACCAAACACCGTTCCAGACGGGCCCGGCTGATGTCATCCAGGCCATTGCACTCGAGTGCAGCGAGGTAGAAAGCAAACGCCATTCGGCTGGTGCGCGGAGGGTCTTCCAGCGACCATTTGCGTGCCAGCGCAACCACCGCCTTACGATATGCCACCAGTGCGCTGGCTATAGCCCCCGCGAAGATTCCTGCCACAGCGGCAAGAGGGTGAACCGGAAAGAGCACTGCTGCGCCAACCGCTGCGCCGATGCCCCCAAATGCCCACTGGACATGACGAATAACACGCTCCTCTTGGTGCGTCGAAGCCGCCCGTAAAGCCATCGCGCCACAACGTCCTTTCTATCCAGTGTATCTTTCCAGAGGGTTGTTCCATAAAATTACGGGTTTTCGAAGGGAAATCTGTGCTGCGGGTTAAAGCGGCTGGTCCGGGGCAAAAACGCGCTGGACGTTAGAGGGGTAATAGCATCGCAATGACCACTTTATAAGCCCGTGGGGAAGGTTCGAGGTGCTTGAGAGTGATCAGAGAGGTAGACGCTTTGCGCTGAGCTTTAATCTCCCACTCTTGGGCATTGGGGATAGGAAGGTTGTTCTCGGTGATGCCAAGAAGCGACTCCAGAGTATTTCCAACCGCTCCATCGTTACGCATGTTTACAGTGCGTTTGACACTTCTGTGCCACCCCTGCTGGGAAATAGCGTAAATCCTCTCGATGAGAGCCTCTTTGGAGAGTAGCTCAATGCTCATTCTGGTCGCCAGAAGTCCAGCAAGTATTCAAAGGTGGTGCCCATCGTGATGTAGTTCGACGGGTATCCAAAAATGCCGATACCGTTGACGAGGTTGCGCCGGTCCCAGATGATGATGTTGCGCAGCTCGTATCCTCGCCTGCGCAGCTCCTCAACAAGGGCAATGTGTATGGTAATCCGTTCGTCCTCCCACCACATGTCGGGTACGTTAATCACGCAGTGTGCTCTTGGCTTGAGCAACGGTAGCAGTGATTCGAAGATATCGCCCATCGCCTGCGTGTAATCCTCCAGGCTCATTGTGCCCAGGTCTCGCTCGTCCTGACTGTACTGCTCCACTTTGCCGTACTGCTCGTTTTTGCGAAACCTTCTGGACTTGTTTTTGCGCGGGCGGTTGAGGAGATTTGCGTATGGCGGCGATGTCCATATCAGCTTCACCGTCTCCTCCTGCAAATACAGAGGGATGTGGCGAGCATCATCCTGTACCGCCACCTGCTGCGCGCTGCTCAGAGGAAGTGACATGCGGAGCCTTTCCGCACACAGTGCAACATATTTCTCCTGCAGGTCAAAGCCAACCGCATTTCTATCAAGGTCCTGTGCGGCCACCAGCGTGGTGCCGCTACCCACGAACGGATCCAGCACCAGCTCTCCACGGTGGGTAAAAAGCTCTATTACCCGCTTTGCCAGAGCGATGGGGAATACTGCCGGGTGCACGCTCTTGTCGCGGATGTCGCGTCCCTCGTACGAAAACTGCCACACTCCTACCTGGCACTTCACCCACTCTGCCGGAGGAAGGCAGCTGAGGTGGCTGGGTTTGCAGTCACACTGGCGTTCGTAAGCAATCGGTAGTTTCCGGCGATAGAAGGGACTATCCGGGTAGATTGCCTCTGGCAGGCGCGGTATATTCTGCAACACGCTGGTCTCCGTCTGAACCGGCATATACTGGCTCTCCTCACTCCATACCTCATCCTCTACCTAAACATATCATATTCTGCGAGGGTGGTCAAGGGCGTTACTCCATGCCAGTCCCGCTCCAATTTGCCAACATCCTTCGGGCATGTTATAATGATACACACGCTAGATAAAATAAGCCGAACAGCAAAGAAAGTGTACCTTTTGCAAGCGGTACAGCGTCAATAAAGGTAAAGGAGGTTCCCCATGAACCGGCGTGAGATGTTGCAGTGGTTGGGATTGGCCGGTATGGCGGTGGTTGCCGGTTGTTCAGGACAGGGAAGTGGGCGGTCCGGTGCTTCTCAGAAACCGCTGAGCACCGAGAAAGCGGAACACCTCAAGAAGGTGCAAAACACCGTAGCGGTCGCCTCGCGGGGTAGCACGAGAGAGATGGTGGAGCGCGCTTTGCGCCCGTTCGGAGGCATCGAGAAGTTCGTGCGCCCGGGCGATACGGTGGTGCTGAAGCCCAACGCGGCGTGGTTGCGCACCCCCGAGCAAGCCGCGAACACCAACCCCGAAGTGGTGGCGGCGGTGATCGAACTGTGCAAGAAGGCTGGTGCGAAGCGCATCCTGATTGTGGAACACACCTGCGACAACCCTGCCACCGCCTGCTTTGAGATGAGCGGTATCCGCAGGGCGGCAGAGGCAGGAGGAGCGGTCATCGTCAACGCCAACGCCGAGGGGCTGTATCGCCCCGTAAACATCACAGGGGCGAAGGCACTCCAGCAAACGCAGGTAGCGCGGGATGTGCTGGAGGCGGACTGCTTCATCAACCTGCCCGTCGCAAAGGACCACAGCGCCACCCGCGTCACGCTGGGTTTGAAGAACATGATGGGCATTGTGTGGAACCGCCAGGAGTGGCACACACTTGGCGTGCACGAATGCATCGGCGATTTTGCGCTGGCGGTGAAGCCACATTTGACCATCATCGATGCCACCCGTATTCTGGTCACCAAAGGACCTAAAGGACCCGGCGAGGTGGCACACCCCAACCAGATTATCGCGGCGGTAGACCCGGTAGCGGCGGATGCCTTCGCCACCACCCTGTTCGGCTTGAAGCCGGACGACATCGGCTACATCATGCACGCACACCGGCTGGGCGTGGGCGAAGCACGCCTGAACCGCCTGAACATCACGAGGGTGTAGTCGATGAGTACGGTCACAGAGGCGCGAAAGCGGTTCAAGGCAGCAGGGAGGGTGCGTCCGCGCTTCTGGCGGATGCAAAACGTCCGTCGCATCGTGCAGGTGCTGTTCCTCGCGTTGTTTGTGGTACTGCTGGCGTTTACCGTATATCCCGTGCGCTCGTCGATTCCGGTGGATTTCTTCTTCCGCGCCGACCCGCTGGCTGTGCTCAGCACCTTCCTCGCCTCGCGTGAGGTCATCGGCGCGCTGATTCCGCTGGCGGCTGTCATGCTTGCGCTGACACTGGTGCTGGGCAGGTTCTTTTGCGGCTGGTTCTGCCCGATGGGCACACTGATAGACCTGTCTGACCGCTTTGTGGTACGACGCACCCGACGCGCCGCCGGAGCGAAGGGTTTCCCGCAGGTCAAGTATTACATCCTCGCGGCGGTGCTGGTCTCCGCGCTGTTCTCGGTGCAGGTCGCCTACTTCTTTGACCCGTTCGCCATCCTCACGCGCACGGTGGTGTGGGTGCTGTTCGCGCCGGTTGCCCTGCTGGGGCGAGCGGTGACCGGCTCGCCGTGGGTGGCGGACTGGGCGCCATCGCTGACGCAGGTGCCCTTTATTCCCGAAACCCAGCCGCACTACCGGATGAACTTGCTGGCAGCATTGCTGTTTGGCGGCATCCTCGCGCTGGGACTGGTAAGCCGACGTTTCTGGTGTCGCAACCTGTGTCCGCTGGGCGCATTACTGGCGTTGTTCTCGGGCTGGGGCATCGTGCGACGGCAAACGCAGTCGGATAAGTGCATCGAGTGCCATCGTTGCGACCGCGAGTGCAAGATGGGCGCAATCCTGCCCGATTCGCACCGCTATCTGGCGAGGGAGTGCATCTACTGCTATAACTGTGTATCGGTGTGTGCGCCCGGAGCAACCTCTTTTCCCATCACCCTGCAGCGCGAGGGTTTCGAAACGGCGACCGACCTCAACCGCCGCCGACTGCTTGGCTTTGCTGCGCTGGGTGCACTGTGGGCGGGTATTAGCGCGGGCGACATCGGCGCGAAGAAGGTGGGCAACTCGTCCATCAAGGCGTCCAGCCCCTTTCGCATCCGCCCTCCCGGCAGCCTGAGCGAGGAGCAGTTCCTGCAGAAGTGCGTGCGGTGCAGTCTGTGCATGAAGGTATGTCCCACCAACGGCTTACAGCCTGCGCTCACCGAAGCGGGCATCGAGGGCTTCTGGACGCCTGTGCTGGTTCCGCGCATCGGGCATTGCGCTCAGCACTGCACCGCCTGCGGTGATGTGTGCCCCACCGACGCTATCCAGCCCTTCACTGCGGCGGAGAAGAAGTATCTCTTCATCGGAAGAGCGTATATAGACAGGAGCTCATGTATCGTGTGGGCGCAGGATAAGAAGTGCCTTGTGTGCGACGAGCACTGTTCCTATCGGGCACTGCACTGGAAGGTGGTGGACGGCTTGCGACGCCCGTTCGTTAACGAATACCTGTGTACGGGCTGTGGAGAATGCGAAGCCAAGTGCCCGGTGCAGCCGATAGCGGCGATTCGCGTCACCACGCTGGGCGACCTGCGCCACCTGACGCGCGAGGCGCAAAAGCGATTCTACGAACGACATCTGGAAAAAGAGGAGTGAAGCACCATGCCATCGAGAAGAGAGTTCCTGAAAGAGCTGATGATGACGGGGGCGGGGCTGTATACCCCCGCTGCGGTGTTCGCTGTGTTGCTACAAGATAAAAGGAACCCGCAAAGCACAGTAGTGGAGGTCAAAAACCCCAATGTGCAAACCGAAGCGCATCGGGTACGCCCGGAGATAGCGCAGGCGATGGTCTTCGAAGCGGTGCGACGATTGAGCGGGGAGCGGAGCGACAGGGAGGCATGGAAACGCTACTTCAGCCCGGAGGACGTGGTGGGCATTAAGGTCAACTGCCTGTTCGGGCGAGGGGCATCCACGCATCCCGAGGTGGTGATGGCGATTGTGGAGGGGCTGAAGCTGGCGGGCGTGAAGCCGGAAAATATCATCATCTGGGACCGGAGCGACGCAGACCTGGCAAAAGCCGGGTTCACCCTGAATCGCGAGGGACCGGGCGTCAAGTGCTACGGAACCAACGGCGACTACGAGCCCACACCCACCCGGCACGGCTCCTTCAACGGACGCCTGAGCAGGATTCTCACCGAACGCATTACCGCGCTGGTGAACGCGCCCATCCTGAAGGACCACAGCATCGCGGGCATCACCAACGCCTGCAAGAATCACTACGGTTCATTCGACAACCCGGGTGCCCATCACGGCAATAACTGCGACCCCTATCTGGCTGACCTGAACGCGCTACCCGCCATCCGCAAGAAGACACGCCTCATCATCTGTGATGCCATTCGCCCGATACCGGACGGAGGCCCGGGTCTGCGCGGAGACGTGGCATGGGATTACAACGCCATCCTCGCCTCCACCGACCCGATTGCTATCGATACCGTCGGCTGGCAGATTATCGAGGCGAGACGCAAGGAGATGGGCTTGCCGCCGCTGGCGCAGGCAGGACGACCGGTGCGCTACCTGCAGACCGCCGCACAGATGGGCATCGGCACCAACGACCCGAACAAAATCAAACTGGTGCGGGTAGGGTAAGGACGAGATGCTTCGCTAACGCTCAGCATGACAGTCAACGGTTGTCATTCTGAGCGGAGCGAAGAATCTCCGGGATGCTTCACTGCGTTCAGCATGACAAGTCGGCTCGGACGGAGCCTCGCCCTCCACCTGCTTGCATTGGAGGCGGCCACAAACCCATCCCCGTGGAGGGTCGCGCTTCGTCGCGACCGAAAACGAGCGGCTCGGACGGAGCCTCGCCCGCCAGAAGAACGGACATTAACAAATTACCACGGGGTGGTTACGGGGCGCGTTTCACCGTATCTTCCAGCGTCTGGATGGTGTTCTGCGGGTCGTAGCCCTCCATCCGTCGCAGGATGTGGCCCTCTTTGTCGATGATGAACAGCGTGGTCAGGCTCTTAATCTGGTACGCGCTCTTGGCGGTGGCGTCACTATCAACGGCGATAGGGTAATTCACCCCCATCTCCGTGACGAATTGCTCTATCTCCGCGCGGCTGGTGACATCTACCGCCACACCGATGACCACCACGTCCTGATCGCGGTGGCGATTGTGAAATTGTATCATCTTGGGCATGGTGAACCGGCAGGGGGCGCACCATGTCGCCCAGAAGTCCAGCACCACCACTTTACCCTTGTAGTCCGCCAGCGTTCTGGTTTCACCATTGAGCAGATTCAGGGTGACATTGGGAGCGGCGTCGCCCTCTCCCATCTGCTTTGGTGGCTGAAACGCATAAATCACCAGCCCTACTATCAGCACAATCAGCACGTAGATGACCGCTCTTCGCATCACGCCTCCCTGTTCACAGTTTCATATCGCTGCTATGCCCGGGGAAGAACTGCGCGGTGGGGTCTATCCACCGCTTGGCGGAGTTTACCGCGATCGCCGCTTCCCCGACGCCTGTGGCAATCAGCCGGAGCTTTCCAGGATAGGTTACCACATCGCCCGCCGCAAAAACACCGGGCAGGTTCGTGCGCATGAAATGGTCCACCCGAATGAGGTGGTCTTCCATATCCAGTCCCCAGTTCCTGACGGCGCCCACATCGGCGTTGAAGCCGATGCTGATCACCGCCGCATCCACCTCCAGCCGTTGCTCTTCCATCGTGCGGTTATTGAAGATGGTGACCGCCCGAAGGTTGCCGTTCTCACCGTGCAGTGCCTTCAGCTCCCAGAACAGCTTCACCTCGACCGGTGAGCGGAACAGCATCTGTACGTTTCCCTCGTGCGCCCGGAACACGTCCCGGCGATGGATGAGGGTGATGTGGCGGGCGATGGGCAAAAGGGTCAGCGCCCAGTCCACGGCGGAGTCACCTCCGCCCACGATAAGCACCCGCTTACCGGCGAACGCTTCCTTCTCCCGCACAAAATAGAAGACGGAACGTCCCTCGTACTCTTCGACGCCAGGCAACTGCAGTTTGCGAGGGTGAAACGCACCGGCTCCGACCGCAATCAGCACCGTGCGGGTATCGTGCTCCGCCTTGTCGGTGATGATTCGCCAGTTCTCTCCAACCTGTTTCAGCTCCAGCGCCTCCTCGTCCAGACAGACGGTGGGATGGAAGCGCAACGCCTGTTCCACCATCCGTTGCACCAGCTCCCGCGCCAGTATGCGGGGGAAGCCGGGCATGTCGTATACGTACTTCTCAGGATACAGCGTGCTGAGCTGCCCTCCCAGCTCCGGCAAACTGTCGATGATTTTGGTGCTCATGGAGCGCATTCCCGCGCAAAACGCAGCGAATAACCCTACCGGCCCACCTCCGATGATGGTGATGTCGTACACCTCGCGCTCTGTCACGAGGCATCCCTGCCCTTCCTATAGTGTCACTCAACGGACCGTACGGCTTCGTCGCCTTCGATCCAGTAAGTGCCGTCAGGGCAAATCTCTTTCTTCCAGATAGGGACCCGCTCTTTCAAGGTATCGATACACCAGCGACAGGCTTCGAACGCCTGCTCTCGATGCGGTGTCGCAACGGCGATGAAGACGCTCGTTTCGCCCACGTCCATTCTGCCCAGCCGGTGCACCATCGCCACCCGGGCACCCCACCGTTGCGCCGCCTCCTCCGCGATGCGCTGCATCTGTTTCAGCGCCATCGGCTCGTACGCCTCATATTCGAGGTAGCGCACCTCGCGTCCCCGTGAGTGATTGCGCACTACTCCGGCAAATATTGCCACCGCTCCACATTCGGGCGCCGCGACCGCTTCCCGAACCGCAACCTCATTAATCGGCTCCCGCGTGAGATGGCAGAGCACTACCGGTGCAGATATTGCCATTTCAGGTCTCCTCTTCAGGTCACTCCTTATCTACGCACAAAGCCGCCGCCGCTGTTCCTCTTACTGCGACGGTAGCCTGCGGAAACGCACCAGACGCAGCAGCTGGTCTACAATTTCCTTCTGCCCTGCCCCCAGCTGCAGGCTAATCTGCTCCTCTTCCACCTCCAGCCATCGGCTTTCGTCCAGCTCCCTGTGAGTTTGCCGTAATCGCTTCTGGAACCCGGCGAGGCTCTCTTTAGGCGTGCTCAGCCACATGTCCTCCAGCCGGGCGAACCCTTCAAACTGCAGGGATGCTCCATCGTAGCCCCAACAGCGACGCGAGGTGCGTTTTCCCTGCAGCCAAACCGATGCGTTCGGGGGCAGGTCGAATTCGCCTCCGTAACTCAGAATCTTCACTTGCAACTCGGCGAGCGTCTCCATGAGCGCAGGCGATGCAGGCAGGATGACCCGTTGTCCGGAGAGCACCTGCGTCTGCTGGGCAATGGGCAGGGACGAAAGCAGTCGTACCAGTAAACGCCCGTTTCCTTCTATCGCTTCAGACATCGTGTCCCAAAACACGGACCGCGCAGGCGATTGCCGCACAGTCAACGCCCTCATATCACTACACCAGTTGCTGAACGCCTCTCGCTGGTAGTGGCTCAGTATGGCGTCTATTTCCCTGATGGTGTCTAAGGTCAAGCCAAACGCCTGGTTGCTGCCCAGCCAGCGGTCCAGCAGGGGTTGCGGTACGTCTTCCAGGCGGTCTACAGCCGCGTGCCTCGACCGGAGCAGCAACAGGTCGCCTGCGCGCACCGGTCGGTAGTAGGGGAGCAGAACCTGTAGCGCCTGCTCGGCGGTTTGCCCCATTGAGACCATCACGACGGGCATACCCAGTGGATAGTACTCGGCAATCACCTGCACAGGAACCATCTGAGCGATTCGACGTAACCGCTGAGGCACGCTTAGCCCCTGTGCTGGCAGCTTTTCACCCGGCAGGCTGCGTTTGCGCTCCTGCGGAGTGAGCAACCTGGCGACGGCGTTACCCTCCTGCTCAATAGCGGTAGACGGCCCGTAATCCAGCATACTCA
>BEHS01000110.1 GCA_002898895.1 bacterium HR16
AGACCTGATAGAAGTCGCTCCTCAGGCTAACCCTCCCGTGTGTCGCATCATGGACTACGGGAAGTTTAAGTACCTGCAGGCGAAACGGGAGAAGGAAGCCCAAAAGAAGCAGCATGTCACAGAGGTGAAATCCATCCGGGTACGCCCCGGAACGGACGACCACGACCTGGACTTCAAGCTGAATAATTGCATTAAGTTCTTGAAAGAGGGCGACAAAGTAAAAATTACGGTGCTCTTCCGCAGTCGTGAAATCACCCGCCCCGAAATGGGGCAAAAGGTGATGGAGTTCTTCTCCAACGGCTGTGCAGAGGTGGGTGTGGTGGAAAGACCTCCCACCATGGAAGGGCGTACCATGACGATGGTGCTGGCTCCGAAACCGAAAGGCAAGTAGCGAGCAGACCGTTTATCGCACAAAACGCGAATGGGGGAGCTTTCCCCCATTTTTCACGCAGCACTCTGGTAAGGAGATGGTCATATGCCGAAACAGAAGATGAAAACGCATAAGACGGCAGCCAAACGGTTTGCCATCAGCGGCAAGGGCAGATTGATATGTCGTAACGCTGCCAATAGCCACATGTTCTTGCACAAAAGTGGCTCTCGCAAGCGCCGACTGGAGATCGAAAAAGAGGTCGATAAAGGCAACCGCTGGCGCATGAAGCGCTTGCTGGGAATCTAAGCGAAGGGGGATTGCGAACTATGCCTCGCGTCAAACGCGGCACGATAACCCATAAGCGGCACAAGAAGATTATCGAACGAGCGGAAGGCTACTGGGGACGTAAGAAGAACGTGTTCCGCCGCGCCAACGAGCAGGTGATGAAGAGCCTGCAGTACGCCTATCGCGACCGGCGCGTGCGCAAACGGCAGTTCCGCAGGCTGTGGATTACGCGCATCTCCGCCGCCTGTCGCGCCGAAGGCTTGCCCTATAACCGCTTCATCGAAGGGCTGACGAAGGCGGGTGTTGCGCTGGATCGCAAGGTGATGGCGGACATGGCGGTGAACCAGCCCGACGCTTTCCGCGAACTGGTGCAGATTGCACGACAACACGCCACATTAGTCACGGTGGGGTAGCCTTGGAAGAGCGTATCCGCGCGCTTTTGGAGGAAGCGACACAAGCCATCCTGTCTGCCAACAGCACGGCGGAGCTGGAAGCGGTAGAAACCCGCTACCTGGGGCGCAAAGGGCAGGTGACCGAACTGCTACGCGCCCTGCCTACCCTGCCCCCAGAAGAGCGTCCGCGCTTCGGACAGCTGCTCAACACAACGAAGACGCAACTGCAGGAGCAAATCGACCGTCGCCGCGCGGAACTGCAACGGCGTGAGCGCGAAGAGCGATTGCGTGCCGAGCGTGTGGACATTACCCTGCCGCCGCGCCCTCTGCGCGTAGGGCTGAAGCATCCGCTCACGCAGACGATGGAGCGTGTACGCGCCGCGCTCATCGGGCTGGGCTTCGAGTTTGTGGATAGCCCTGAGCTGGACGATTATCGCTACAACTTCGCCGCGCTTAACTACCCTGATGACCACCCCGCGATGGACGAGCAGATGTCTTTCTACATCTCCAATACGCGCCTGCTGCGCACGCAAACCACCAGCGTGCAGGGACGCATCATGGAGAAACGCAAACCGCCGTTCCGCATCGCGGTCATCGGGCGGTGCTTCCGCAACGAAACGGTAGACGCCACCCACCACCACACCTTCCATCAGGTAGACGCCTTCATGGTGGACAGGGGCATCAGCATGGCGGACCTGAAGGGCACGCTGGCGGCGTTCGCGCGGCAGATGTTCGGCGAGGATGTGCAGGTGCGCTTCCGTCCCGACTTCTTCCCCTTTGTAGAGCCGGGCGTGGACTACGCCATTTACTGGCAGGGCGGATGGCTGGAGCTGGGCGGTGCAGGGTTGATACACCCTAACATCCTGCGCGCGCACGGCATCGACCCCGAGGTGTGGACCGGTTTCGCTTTCGGACTGGGCATCGAGCGCATTCCGATGATCCAGTATCAAATCGATGACCTGAGGCTGTTCATGGAGAACGACCTGCGCTTCTTGCAAAGGTACGGCGCATAAGCATAACCTTGTCATCCTGAGCACAACCTTGTCATTCTGAGCGAAGCGAAGAATCTCGTTGTGACAAAAGGCTGAGATGCTTCGCTAACGCTCAGCATGACAGCAAGTGATTGTCATTCTGAGCGAAGCGAAGAATCTAGTTGTGGCGATACGCTGAGATGCTTCACTGCGTTCAGCATGACAGCAAGCGATTGTCATTCTGAGCGAAGCGAAGAATCTCGTTGTGGCGATACGCTGAGATGCTTCACTGCGTTCAGCATGACAAGAGCAAGACGAGATGCTCGCTGACGCCCAGCGTGACAACGGAGTAAACGAAAGCGCAATGTAGCCGCAGGCTTTAGCCTGCGCAGCGCAAACGGAAGAGAGTATACGATGCGTGTGCCGATAGAGTGGTTAAAGGAATATGTGCATGTCGCCGCGTCGCCGGAGGAGCTGGCGCATCGTCTCACGATGGCGGGGCTGGAAGTGGAAGCCATCGAGCAGGACGGCGGCGAGCCGGTGCTGAACGTCAAAGTCACGCCCAACCGCGGCGACTGCCTGTCGATGGTGGGCGTAGCGCGCGAAGTGGCGGCAATCTATAATCAGCCCCTGCACCACCCCATGCCCTCTGCCCGTACGAGTGAGCCGGGCGAGGCAGCACGGGTGGCAAAGGTGGAGATTCTGGACGAAGACCTGTGCCCTCGCTACGCCGCGCGCGTGGTGCGTAACGTTCGCATTGCCCCTTCGCCAGACTGGATGCAGCGACGCCTTCTCGCCGCGGGTATGCGTCCCATCAATAACGTGGTGGACGTGACCAACTACGTGATGCTGGAACTGGGGCAACCCCTGCACGCCTTCGACCTGGACCTGCTCCCCAACGGGCATATCGTGGTGCGGCGGGCAAAGCCGGGCGAGAAAATCGTGACGCTGGACGGCATCGAGCGCGACCTGCAGACCGATATGCTGACCATTTGCGACGCCACACACCCGGTAGCGATTGCCGGCGTGATGGGCGGTAGCGAAACCGAAGTGACCCCCAGCACGCGCAACGTGCTGCTCGAATCGGCGCACTTCAACCCCACTTCCATCCGGCGTACGTCTCAACGCCTGCAGCTCTCCACCGAAGCCTCTTACCGCTTCGAGCGAGTGGTGGACCCGGGCGGTGTGGTTGCCGCGCTGGATAGGGCATGTGAACTGCTCGCGCAAATCGGCGCAGGCGAACCCATTTCGGGCGTGGTGGATGTCTACCCTCACCCCGTTTCCGAGCGTACCGTGACCCTGCGCCCGGAGCGATGCAACCTGCTGCTGGGCTTGAATCTCGACGCGCAGACGATGGTGGACTGCCTGCGCCGCCTGCAGTTGGATACGGAACTGCGCGACGGGGTGATCCACGTCACCGTGCCCACTTTCCGTTCCGACCTGAACATCGAGGAAGACCTGGCGGAAGAGGTGGGGCGCGTTTACGGATACGAGAACATCCCGGAGCGACTTCCCTTCGGGCATACCCACCGTGGCAGCGACAGCCCCAACACCCGGCTGGTTCGCCCCCTGCAGGAGGCGTTTGTGCGGGCAGGGCTGGTAGAGGTTCACACGCACACCCTGCGTGCACCCGGACCGTTAGATGACCCCAACCGCGTTGCTGTACGTGTGCGCAACGCTGCCAGCGAGGAGCTCAGCACCCTGCGCAACTCGCTCATCCCGTCGCTGATGGACGTGGTGGTGCATAATCTGGCGCGGAGGCAAACGGAGATATTCCTGTTTGAGGTGGGCGCGGTGTTCGCCCAACTGTCCGACGGCGAATACGAGGAAAAGCTGAAGGCAGGGTTCGCCATCACCGGCTCGGCGTTTCCGCCCGGATGGGATGCCCGCTATCCCGCCGCCGACTTCTTCACCGCGAAGGGCGTGGTGCAGGTTCTGCTGGAGACGGCAGGCGTGGCGGAAGCGGAGTATGCCCCTCTTGCTGACCCGCGCTTCCACCCCGGACGCAGTGCAAGGGTGCTGGCTGGTGGACGCGAGGTAGGCATCTTCGGCGAGCTCCATCCCGATGTGCTGGAGCGACTGGACATCACGCGACGTGCGGTGCTGGCTGGCGAGTTCGACGTGGAGACGCTGTGGTCGCTGGCAACCCGGCGCGTACGTTACGTGCCCCTGCCGAAATATCCGGCGGTGTTGCGCGACCTGGCGGTTCTGGCTTCTGAAGAAGTGCCATACCAGAGGATAGAGCAGACGGTGAAGCAGGCGGGCGGTGCACTGCTGGAGAGTGTGAAGCTGTTCGATGTGTATCGCGGCGAGCGCATCCCCGAAGGCACGCGCAGTCTGGCGCTATCGCTCACCTTCCGCAGCCCCGAGCGCACCCTCACCGACGAGGAGGTAGATGGGGTGGTAGCGCACATCGTCCGCGCTCTGGAGGAGATTGGGGCGAGGTTGAGAACTTAGCGTATAGAGTGCGTGGTAAACTGTGCAGGGATGAACGCCTTACGTAAGGAGACCTCAGATGCCCAAACCGTATGGACAGTGGGAGTTAATGCGTCCAGATGAACTGGAGGCGGTTCTGAAGTCTGCACCTGTCGCTTACGTTCCCCTTGGAACCTACGAACACCACGGCTGGCACCTCCCCGTTTGCTTCGACGGTATCAAAGCGCATGAACTGTGTCTGCGGATGGCAAAGCGTACAGGCGGTGCGGTATTGCCCACCTTCTTCTACGGCACGGGCGGCGGGCATATCGGCTACAAATGGACGATTATCGTGCCGGAAGCGCAGATTACCCCGCTCATCGAAACCACTCTGGACCATCTTGCTCGCTTCGGCTTCAAGGTGGTTGTGCTCTTCACCGGACATTATGCGGGCGAGCAGGTCGCGATGGTGCACCGTCTGGCAAAAGAGGCTGCTCAGAGGCACCCGCACACCCGTTTCCTCGCTGTCACCGACCCGGAGATAACCACTCCCCTGCCGGGCGATACCGTGGGCGGTGACCATGCTGCCAAGTACGAGACCAGCATTGCTATGGCACTGAATGCCCGCTGGGTGCGCATGGAGCTGCTCACCGAGGGACGCAAACCTTCGCAGGTTACTCTCCCGGAAACTCCTCGCAAAGAGGGCACGCAGTACGACCCTGCTCATCCTTTGTACGGGATATGGGGCCAGGATCCGCGCCAGCACGCCTCACGAGACATCGGCAACAGGGTGGTCAACGAAATGGTGAACCGCGTCGCTCAGGCGGTAGAACAGGCTCTGGCAGCCGACTGAAAGAGGACAATCACCGGGAGTCTCTTGATCCTGTCTGTTCGCCCGCCGTTCCCAGAGTCTGGGAACTTTATGCACATCATTTTTCGTTACTAGAAGCATGAACCGCGCCAGTGTCATCAGCTACAAGCCGCTGTTCTGGTTATCGGTGATTGCAGGCTTAAGCCTGCTCGCGCTGACGCAATTCCAGCACCAGACGCCACAGGAGAGTGTCTCTATGCCTGTCTATCAGCCATCCGTCAACGCGCCTGAGTTCCCCGAAGGGCTGGAGTGGTTGAACACCGACCGCCCCCTGCGCCTGAAAGACCTGCGGGGCAAAATCGTGATGCTGGACTTCTGGACATACTGCTGTATCAACTGTATGCACATCATCCCCGACCTGAAACGGCTGGAAAAGAAATATCCCACCGAGCTGGTGGTGATCGGCGTGCACTCTGCCAAGTTCACCACCGAGAAGGAGAGCGAAAACATCCGCCAGGCTATTCTGCGTTACCGTATCGAGCACCCTGTAGTGAACGACCGCGATATGGCGATATGGACGTTTTATGGGGTGCACGCCTGGCCCACTGTGGTGCTGATAGACCCCAACGGTAAGGTAGTCGGCGCGATGTCAGGCGAGGGCATCTACGAACCGTTCGACCGCGCGATTCAGGAGCTGATCGCCAAACACGACCCTCGCGGCGAGATAGACCGCACTCCCCTGCAGCTGAAGCTGGAACGCGAAAAGACCCCTCGCGGCATCCTCGATTTCCCCGGCAAAGTGCTGGCGGATGAACGCAGTGGACAACTCTTCATCGCCGATTCGGGCAATAACCGCATCGTGGTGGTCTCGCTGAAAGACGGCACGCTGAAGGAAGTCATCGGGAGCGGGGAGGAAGGCTATCGGGACGGCGATTTCGAACAGGCGCAGTTCCGCCACCCTCAGGGCATGGCGTACGACGGCAAAGTGCTGTACGTCGCCGACACCGAAAATCATGTGATTCGGCGGGTGGACTTTGAGAACCGCCGTGTGACTACTGTGGCAGGCACGGGCAAGCAGGCTCGCTTCTGGGGTGAGGGAGGGAAAGCGAAAGAGACCAACCTCAGCTCGCCGTGGGACGTGGTGCTGGTCGGGGATAGCCTGTACATCGCGATGGCGGGCATCCATCAGTTGTGGAAGTTAGACCTGCGTAAGAACCTGGTGGAACCCTACGCGGGCAGTGGACGCGAAGCACGCTTCGACAGCTATCTTCCCCAGGCAGCGCTGGCGCAACCGTCAGGCATCACCACCGATGGCAAGAGGCTCTACTTCGCCGATAGCGAGAGCAGTTCCCTGCGCGCCGCCGACCTGAACCCGAACGGACGGGTGGAGACGCTGGTGGGCGGTGACCTGTTTGACTTCGGCGACATCGACGGCGAGGGCAGACGCGCTCGGCTGCAGCATCCGCTGGGGGTGGTGTACCATGATGGTTTCATTTACGTCGCCGATACCTACAATAACAAGATAAAGCGCTACGACCTGTCCACAGGACGCATCGAAACCTTGCTCGGCGACGGCACGGCAGGCTTTCGCGATGGCGATCGCCCTGCCTTCGATGAGCCCGGAGGAGTAAGCATCGCTGGGGGCAAGCTGTACATCGCCGATACGAACAACCACGCCATCCGCATCGCCGACCTGAAGACCAGGCGGGTGGAGACGCTGGTCATTCGCGGTTTAGAGAAACTACGCCCGCCGCAGGCGATGGCACGTTCGGAAGCTGTTCGGCTGCCTGCTCAGCGCGTGCGTTCTGGCGACATAGAGCTGGTGCTGAACCTTGACCTGCCCGATGGCTACAAGCTGAACCCACTGGCAAAATCGCTTCTGAAGATAACCGCTAACCCACCCGATTCGGCGCGCGGTCTATCTGGGGCGGAGTTTGCCATTGATACGCTACCTCTGCGCATACCGCTGAAAGTGCGAGCGGACGGCGAACTGCAGATTACCGCAGAGGTGTACTACTGCCAGAGCGGTAAGGAAGCGCTCTGCTACTTCAAGCAGCTGCAGTGGCGCGTACCGATTCAGGTGACGGCGAACGGAGAAGGACGGGTGAAGGTGGAGCACACTGTGCGTCCGTGATGGGATAGTGTCGCGCATGGTATAATGTTGTCATCGGCGTATTTCTATCAGGGAGGATGTCGCGTGGCTGAACGAGCGATCTCCGTTCGCGAGCTCAAAGAGCGGCTGAGCTATTATCTGCGGATGGTGCGTGAAGGCGAAACGGTGGTGATCACCTGTCGAGGAACACCCGTCGTTCGCCTCGTACCGACGGAAAGAACTTTGCAGCAACAGATCGCCAGCCTGCGGGATGTTGGGCTGATTGAGTGGAGCGGGCAGAAACTGCATGTGTCCCTACCCTCTGCCAAAACGAGGCAGGGAAGAAGCGTCTCGGAGATACTGGTGGAGGACAGGCGGTGATCCTCTACCTGGATGCAAGTGCACTGGTTAAATGTTACGTCGAAGAGCAAGGCTCACACGATGTGGTTCGCCTTATCCAAGCGTCGGAAATCGCCGGTACTGGTGTCCTCAGCCGCGCTGAGGTAGTTGCAGCCATAGCCAGAGCAACCCGTATCGGAAGTATATCCCGCGAGGACGGCGAACTGGCTATAGCAGCCTTCGAAGCGGACTGGGCCAATCTGGTGCGCCTGCAGACGACAGAGGCAATTATCGCGCAAGCCGCCAGACTTGCCTGGCAGAAAGGCTTGCGAGGATACGATGCCGTCCACCTTGCCTGTGCTATGACTTGGCGCGATGCCTTACAAAGACCGGTCACGATGGTCACTTATGACCGTGAACTCTGGCAGGGTGCACAGGAGGAAGGGCTCGATCTTTTTCCCCATGAGTGGTAAAGCTTTTATCACTTACTCCACCGTGACGCTCTTTGCCAGGTTGCGCGGCTGATCTATCTCACAACCCCGTTCGCGGGCGATGTAGTACGCCAGCAACTGCATCGGCACGATGCTAACCACCGGCGCGAAGGCAGGATGCACCGGCGGTAGAGTAATGACCTCATCCGCCACCTGATGCAGGATGTGCTCATGCCCCTCCGGCGCCACCGCCAGCACGAACCCCTCGCGCGCTTTCACCTCCTTCATGTTACTCACCATCTTCTCGAAGGTGTTCGGCTGGGTGGCAAAAGAGACCACCGTCACGCCTGGCTCCACCAGAGCCAGCGGTCCGTGCTTCATCTCGCCCGCGGGGTATGCCTCGGCGTGGATGTAGCTGATCTCCTTTAGCTTCAACGCGGCTTCCAGCGATACCGCGTAGTCGTATCCGCGCCCCAGGTAGAAGAAGCAGGTGGACGGAGCCAACCGCTTCGCCAGTTCGATAATCTGCTCCTCGCCTTTGAGCACCTGCTCCACCTTGTCGGAGAGCGACTGCACCTCCTGTACCATCGCACGCGCTTCGTCGTCGCTCACCCGTGCCTCCAGCTGCGCAAGGTAGATGCCCAGCAAGTACAGCACCGCCAGCTGGGTGATATACGCTTTGGTAGAAGCCACGCAGATTTCGGGTCCGGCATAGGTATACAGCACATGGTGCGCCTCGCGGGCGATACTGCTACCCACTACGTTCACAATGCCCAGCGTGGTCGCGCCATGCTCTTTGCACGCCCTCAGCGCAGCGAGCGTGTCCGCTGTCTCACCCGACTGGCTGATAATGATTGCCAGCGTCTCCTCGTCCACGATGGGGTCGCCGTAGCGGAACTCGGAGGCAAACCAGATGTCTACGGGACGGCGCAGCAATCGCTCATAGAAAATCTTGCCCACCATCCCCGCGTGCAGAGCGGTTCCGCAGGCGGTAATCAGGATACGTTTGAAGCCGCGCAGTTCCTCCGGCGACAGGCTCAGGTCGGAGAACGCCACCAGACCGTCCTGTGAAACCCTGCCGCGCAAGGTATCGCGCAGAGTGCGGGGTTCCTCGTGGATTTCCTTGAGCATGAAGTGTGGGTAACCGCCCTTCTCCGCCGACGCCTCGTCCCAGGTGACCTCCATCGGCTCGCGCGTGATGGGCGTGCCGTCCACGCGCATCACCTGCACGCTGTCGCGCGTCACCACCGCCATCTCGCCGTCTTCCAGCACGATCACACGGCGGGTATAGCGCATCACCGCGGGGATGTCCGACGCCACGAAGTTCTCGCCCTCGCCCAAACCGATGATGAGCGGGGAGTCCTTTCGCGCCACCACAATCTTGTCGCGGTCTACGGTAGAAAGCACCGCAATCGCATACGAACCGCGCAGTTGGGGAAGTACCCTGCGCACCGCCTCTGCCAAATCATGCTCCAGCTGCTCTTCAATCAGATGGGCGATCACTTCGGTGTCAGTTTCGGAGGAGAAGGCGTGCCCGCGCGACTGCAAGGCGTGGCGCAGTTCCAGGTAGTTCTCGATAATGCCGTTATGTACCACCGCCACTTTGCCTGTGCAATCAGTATGGGGATGGGCGTTGTCGTGTGAGGGTTTGCCATGCGTTGCCCAGCGGGTGTGTGCGACGGCGGTGAAGGCGGCAGTTTTTTCACCCTCCAGCAGGCTCTCCAACCGCGCGATTTTGCCCTCGCTCTTGATGACACGCAGCCCGCCGTTCTGGGGGAACGCGATGCCCGCGCTGTCGTAGCCACGATACTCCAGTCGATGCAACTGGTCTATCGCCAGTTCGATGCCGTTGCGCGGACCAATATATCCTGTAATACCGCACATAGAGGTGCATACCTCCTCGTGAACTCTCTCCACTTCTATTTTCGGAAAGGCTGGCCTATTTCAGGATACCGGGGTTTGAGCAAAATTCGTCGCTCGAAACGCTTGACATTTCGGGCATGATTTTGTAGATTGGCTAAGGAGCTTATCCAAACTCCGGTATGCTAATATGATACTCGGAGAAGGAGTTTACGTCAACTGCGTCACTCCTGCGCTCCAATCACTGTAGATGGAGGTGCCTGATGTTGTTTCAACCGTTTGTGGACTCCCGTGCCCTGTTAGACCAGCCCGACGCCCTGCGAGAGCAGATGCAGGAAGAAGGTTATCTCTTTATCTCCGGTCTGGTTCCCGAGGCGGAGGCGAACGCGGTCTACGAGGCTATCATGTGCATTTGCCGTGAGGAAGGCTGGGCAGACGAACAAAACCTCGCGCTGGGTGAACCTCGTCTCGAGGGACACGAGGGCTGGTGGGAAGTGTACGACCGCGTACAGTGTCTGGAAGAGTTCCACGCGCTGGCGCACCACTCGAATATCCTGCGTGTGATAGAGGCGATCGTACAGGAACCGGTGCTGGTACACCCGCGCAACATCGCCAGAATCACTTTCCCCGCCACAGCATACTACACTACCCCGCCCCATCAGGACTATCCGCTGATTCAGGGCACACCCGACACCTATACCGTGTGGATACCGTTAAGCGATTGCCCGATAGAGCTGGGAGGATTGGCGGTTTTACCCGGTTCTCACAAGGCAGGATTGTTACCGGTGCACCGCGCCAGCGGACCGGGAGGCTTAAGCGTGGATACCAGTCGCTGGGGCAATACCTGGCTTGCGCAGGACATGCGTGCCGGCGATGCGTTGATATTCCACAGCTACACCGTGCACCGCGCTCTGGTGAACGTCAGCCAGCGCAGGCTGCGCGTGTCGGTGGACTATCGCTATCAAGGAGCGTCGCAACCTGTTGTGGAAGATTCACTGCGCCCACATTACGAACGGCTCAGCTGGGAGCAGGTATATCACGGCTGGAAGCGAACGGATATTCAGTACTACTGGCAGAAGTTCGCGCTGAACATGGTACCTCGCGATTTCAGCATCATGCAACCGGAGGAAGAGTACCGTTAGCGTGATACAGGATGGTTCGTGAAGACGCCAAAACGGTGATATGGATTTCGCCAGCAACCTCAGGGCGGCAGCTGGTGCGCCAATCGCTGCCGTTACCTGCCGGTTTCCTGCGAGAAGGGCAATCGTTGCTGGTGTCGGACGGGAAGAACCATGTTCCCGCCAGCGTGCGCGTACTCACACAGCATCCACGAGACGACTCGGTGCGCCGGGCGATGGTCACGTTCGTGTACACCTTCGAGAGCACCGAGCCGGTACGCTTCATGTTAACCCCTGTTGCCGAGAAGAGCACAAGCCGTCTCTCCTTCCCCGCCACCGTGCGCGTGAGCGGAGAGAAGGTAACTATCGCTTACGGAGGAGGAGCCAGACTCACTGCGCACCTCCTTGCTCCACCACGCAGTACATCTGAGCCTGCGCGCGTGGAGACGGTGGAGGAAAACGCCCACTTCCTGTGGCAGAGGGTGATATTGCCTGACCCACAATGGACGCGTATTATCGAGGTGCGAGCCGACGTTCTGGGGTGTGTGCTCGTGGTAGCCCACCTGCAGCGCAACCTGTCGGGCGATGGATACGCTCCTCCCTTCGGATGGGAAATCAGGTGGGGGCGCGCTCCGACGGATGTCCGACTGCAACAGGAGGCAACCGTTACCCCGATTTCCACCACACCTGTTGTCCACTCGTTCCGCAGTGGGCAAGGTAGTGTACTCTTCGCAGGCGATTACCGCCTTTACCATCCTGCTGCTCCCTTTAAACGGCGTGGGCAGGCAGAGGCGTGGCGCGACAGCTCGGGTACACTGGGCTATCGCTACTGGCGGTGTACCGTCGATAAAAAAGTGCCGATGCAGGAGAGCGCGTGGCGTCGCGCGGAGTTTGTGGTTTCACCGTCAACGCTACCCGCCCTCAAGCCCACGCTACAATACCCGCAGTCGCTTCGGGTAGACCCGCGCCTGTGGCGCGAACTTTACGAGATAGAACCTCTACCTGCTCTGCCGCCCGAACTGGAGAAAACCGTACGCTACCATCATGAAGCCATCCTGCATAGCGTCGCAACAGGCGATGATTGGGGTAATATCACCGGCTACTCAGAGGATAGTCCACACGGAGACGTGTTCGGCATGAACCGTCTCAACCATTGTCCAGCTATCTTCGAGGAGGCTTACCGTTCTGGCGACCCCCGTCTGCTGGAAACGGCGTTGCTGTGGTGTCAGAACTTCGCAGACCTCAGCATCTGGTGGGGAGAGAAGGACAGGGGCGGCACCCGTTATCCCAACATCCTGTTGATAGAAAAGGCACCCCCCGACGACAACAGGTCATTTATGTGGCGTTCTAACAGCGCGGTGAACTTCTGCACAAAAGGCTTCGACGCCTTCTACCTCGCATAC